>JAOADB010000127.1 GCA_026417535.1 Caldilineales bacterium | reverse complement strand
GATACACACAGTGTCACCTCATCTGATGGGTCTTTCGTTCTTGCCATTGGCCCAAAGACAGGACGAACGAGGACGGACGGGGGCAGAACCCCTTCGTCCATCGTCTCCCCTCCTGACCATCGGCCCTATCCGGGACAATAGACGACCGACGGAAGCAAACCCCTTCCGTCCGTTTTCCCTCGTCGTCTTTCGTCCCTGCCATTGCCGTTATCGGCCTGAACGGTGACCCCCAAAACGCTTTTCATGGAGGATTGCATGCCCGTCTCAGCCCTTGACTACGCTCGCGCCCACGGCGATGCCTATCTGCAAACCCTCGACGCCTTTTTGCGCATCCCCAGCATCAGCACCTTGCCCGAATCGGCCCCGGACATGCAGCGCGCGGCGGCCTGGCTGGCCGACCACATGCGCCGCATCGGCCTGCAAAATGTAACGATTTCGCCTACGGCCGGCCATCCCGTCGTTTACGGCGAGTGGCTCGGGGCCGGCCCGACCGCCCCCACGCTGCTGGTCTATGGCCACTACGATGTCCAACCCGTGGACCCTCTCGAACGTTGGCAATCGCCGCCCTTCGAGCCGACCGTGCGCGGGGAGTATCTGTACAGCCGCGGGGTTTCCGACGACAAAGGCCAGCTGTTCATGGTGCTGGCGGCCGTCGAGAGCTATCTCTGCAGCGAAGGTCGGCTGCCTATCAACATCAAAATCATGGCCGAGGGCGAGGAGGAAATCGGCAGCCCCCACCTGACCGCCTGGGTGCGACAGGAGCGAGAACGTCTGGCTTGCGATGCCGTGCTCATCTGCGATTCGGCCATGCTCGATGCCCGGACGCCGCTCATCTCCTATGGCACCCGCGGTCTCACCTACATGGAGGTGACCGTTTACGGGCCGGCCAATGACCTGCATTCCGGGACGTTTGGCGGCGTGGTGGATAATCCTCTCAACGTGCTCGTGCGCATCCTGGCCCGTTTGCAGGAGGGCACCACCCATCGCGTGACCATCCCTGGCTTTTATGACCGGGTTCGTCCGCTCAACGAGGAGGAACGGGCGCTCCTGCGCCGTGTCCCAATGGACGAAGAGACAATCCGACGGCTGACCGGGGTGCCGGCACCAGCCGGCGAGGAAGAATTCACCTGGCTCGAATGCGGCACGGTGCGGCCGACCCTCGACATCCACGGCATTCGTGGGGGCTTTACCGGCGAAGGGAGCAAAACGGTCATCCCGTCGGTGGCCACGGCCAAGGTGAGCATGCGGCTGGTGCCCGACCAGGACCCGGACGAGATCGCCCGGCTTTTCACCAACTACGTGTACCATCTGGCGCCGGATACGGTCCGGGTTGCGGTACGGACCCTCAATCTGGCCCGGCCGTCCGTGGTGGATCTCCGGGCGCCCGCCATCCGCGCTGCGGCCCAGGCCCTGACCTTGGGCTTCGGCGTCGAGCCGTTGTACATGCGCGAGGGCGGCACTCTGCCCATCATCCCCGATTTCCAGGAGACCCTGACGACCGACGTGGTGCTGATGGGTTTCGGCCTGCGCGACGACAACGTCCACGCGCCTAACGAGCGGTTCTACCTCCCCAATTTCCACCGCGGCATCGAAACGCTCATCCACTTTTTCCATCTGCTCGGAAAAGGGTAGCTCGCCTTACGCAGTCGGCAATCCGACCGAGTTCGGCTGCCGCGGCGATGAAACGGCCATGACGGTCACCTGGTCGGCCCGCTTTTGCAGCACCACTGCGAGCCGTTGTGTTACAACCCTCTCGAACGCTCTCGTTACCAGTTACCAAATCGTCACCCATGAACCGACTTGCCCACGCGACTTCACCTTATCTGCTGCAACACGCCCATAACCCTGTGGATTGGTATGAATGGGGGCCGGAAGCGCTGGCGCGCGCTCAGGCCGAGAACAAGCCCATCTTCCTCAGCATCGGCTATGCCGCCTGTCACTGGTGCCATGTCATGGCCCATGAGTCGTTCGAGGACCCCGCCATCGCCGAGATCCTCAACCGCCACTTCATCAACATCAAGGTGGACCGGGAGGAACGGCCCGACCTGGATGCGATTTACATGGACGCCGTCATCGCCCTGACCCGCCAGGGCGGCTGGCCGATGTCGGTCTTTCTCACGCCCACGGGCGAGCCGTTCTACGCCGGCACCTATTTCCCGCCCCACGATCGCTACGGCATCCCCTCCTTTCGTCGCGTGCTTATGGCCGTAATTGATGCCTGGGAGCAGCGCCGCGAGCGGGTTTTACAATCGGCCGCACAGCTGACGGCGGCCCTGGCCCAAAGCGCCCGCCTGCGCCCCGACCCCGGCAGTCTCAGCCCGGCCCTGCTCGACGCCGCTTTCGACGCTCTCTACCAGGCCTACGATGATGAAGAGGGCGGTTTCGGCATGGCGCCCAAGTTCCCCCCAGCCATGACGCTGGAGTTTCTCCTGCGCCAGCACGTGCGCACCGGCCGACCGGGTCCGTTGGCCATAGCGACCCACACCCTGCGCAAGATGGCTGCCGGCGGCATCTACGACCAGCTCGGCGGCGGGTTCCATCGCTACAGCACCGACGCCCACTGGCTCGTGCCCCACTTCGAGAAGATGCTCTACGACAACGCCCTGCTTGCCCGCGCTTATCTCTACGCCTGGCAGATCACGGGCGAGCCGCTCTTCCGGCGGATCGTCGAGGAAACTCTCGATTACGTCGTCCGCGAGATGACCCATCCGGCCGGCGGTTTCTACAGCAGCCAGGACGCCGACAGCGAAGGCGAAGAAGGCAAGTTCTTCTTGTGGACTCCCGACGAGGTGCGGGCGGTGCTGGGTGAACCCGACGCCACCCTGCTCTGTCGCTACTTCGGTATCACTCCGGCCGGGAATTTCGAAGGCAAGAACATTCTCCATGTCGCTCAAGACCTGGAGACGATGGCGCAGGAGGTGGGGATGAGCCCGGCGCAGCTCCAGGAGGTGATTGACCGCGGCCGCCGACGCCTGTTTGCGGCCCGCGAACGGCGGGTGCGACCGGGCCGGGACGAGAAGGTGTTGGCCGCCTGGAACGGGTTGATGCTGCGGGCCTTTGCCGAGGCGGGCGCGGCACTCGATCGGCCCGACTATCTGGCCGTCGCCGTGCGCAATGCCGAGTTCTTGCGCCGGGAGATGACCGACCCGCGCGGGCGGTTGTACCGTTCTTGGAAGGACGGCCGCGCCGCCGTCAACGCCTATCTGGAGGACTACACGCTTGTGGCCGAGGGGCTGATCGCCCTCTATCAGGTCACCTTCGACCTGAAGTACCTCCGCGAAGCCGATCGCCTGTTGGGCGTGGTCCACACCCATTTCTGGGATCACGAGCACGGCGCCGCTTTTCAGACGGCCGACGACCACGAGACGTTGATCGTGCGGCGCAAGGACTTTTTCGACAACGCCGAACCCAGCGGCAACAGCGCCTACGCCTTTGCCGCCTTGCGGCTGGCGCGGCTGTTGGACAGGCCCGATTACGCCGACCGGGCCGTGGTCATTTTCCGCTTTATGCGCCAGCCCATGACCGTGCAGCCCTCCGGCTTCGGCTATCTGCTTTCGGCGCTCGATTTTTACCTGCGCCCCAGCCGCGAGATCGCCATTATCGGCGTTCCCGATGCTCCCGATACCCTGGCCTTGCGCCGGGCGGTTTATCGGCGCTGGCTACCGGATACGGTCGTGGCTGGCGCTGCGCCCAACCATGCCGACGCTCAGGCGTTCATCCCCCTGCTGCGTCACCGTCCCCAAATCGAAAACCGCGCCACGGCCTATGTCTGCCGCAATTACGCTTGCAATCTCCCGGTCACCGACGCGGCGGCGCTGGAGGCGCAGCTGGCGACTTGATGACCCCTGCCGACGTTCATCTTGTGTCCCCCGGCCAGCGCCTGACGAGGACGAAGGACGGACGGAAGACGAATATCCTTCCGTCCTCCGTCCTTCGTCCTTCGTCTCGTCCATCGGCCCCTATCGAGGACGGAGGACGAACGATGGAAATCCGATTCTAGAGCGGCCAATCGCGTAGGATGCGCTCGGTCTCTTCGGAATGGCCTGTCTCGTCGCTGACCATTTCCTCGAGCTGGACGGCCAGCCCTTTATCGCCGAAGGCTTCGGCCTCTTTGGCCCGTTGGGTGTAATCCTGAATGGCTCGCCGTTCGGCGGCCAACACGGCCTCGAGCATCTCGCGATTGGTGTGAGCCGGCGCGACCGGCCGCGGGGTGGTCGTCGGTTCGCCGCCCAAGGCCACGATTTTGTTGGCCAGGAATTGGGCATGAAGCTGCTCATCGGCCACCTCGGCCAGGAAGAACTGGGAAAGCTGAGGCCGATAGGGGCCTGTCGCCTTGGCTGCGTAGGTGATGTACTGGATGATGGCGCTGAGTTCGCCGGCCAGGTCTTCGTTCAGGTGGTCAATCAGGGTTTGCTTGTCCATAGGAGAGCTCCTTGGTAGCGAGGAAAAGGAACCGCCAATACGTTCATTCTAAAGGAAAAAGCCCCATTTCGCCAAGACGTTCCTGGATTCAGGTTGTGGTGCAATCTTTTGCGAAGTTCACAGGCGGCTTTGCGCAACGGCGGTCGTCGAGCTTTGGAACTTGCGTCCCTTGGCTTCCATCCAGAACGACGGACGAAAACCCTTCCTCCTCCCTCGCTCGTCTCCGGTCGCAGAGTAAGCACTCAAGGCGGAATTTGAAGAACTCGGAGGAGCTCCCTGTCCCTCCGTTTCCCCGCTCCCCCGTCGCCCCGCTCTCCCGTCTCCTTCCCTCACGGCAGCCAGACCGGCGCCCGGCCGGGCGCGGCTAGCGGCCTCAGCTCGCCCGTCGCCAAGTCGAGCGCGGCGATCCCCGGCTGCGCCGTCGGTTCCGCCAACCGCACGTACTGGAACAGGAGCTGGCGTCCGTCCGGTGACCAGACCGGCGGCCCGTAGTGAGTCGTGTGATCGGATGTCAGCGGTTGCGCCTGGCTGCCGTCGGGCCGCATCAGCCACAGCTGCGAACCCGTCGCCACCTGCGCCGCCTTGCGACCGAAGGCCAGCCATTGCCCATCTGGCGACCAGGCCGGCGAGGTGTCTTCGGTCAATTCCACCGTCTCCGGCGAGAGACGGGTCACCCGGGCCGTGGCCAGGTCGAGCCGGAACAGGGCGACGCCGATGCGTTCACCCACGACGACCACATCGCTGAGCACGACGGCATCCGCCTGCGGACTCCAGGCCGCGGGTTCGCCCATCTGACTGGGCGCCACCAGGGTGGCGCCGTCGCTCAAGTTGACTACCTTGATCCCCTCCAGCGGCGCAATGAAACTCAGCCAGCGGCCGTCGGGCGACCATTGCGCGGCAAAACCGAGGATTTGAGGATCCTCGAACACGGGTGTGGCCTCGTCCGCGCCCACCTCCAACCACCACAACCGGGCCGGTCCCACGAACTGCCGCTCCTCGAAGACGAGACGGCGGCCGTCGGGCGACCAGGCCGGGCCGCTGCACAGGGCCGCCGGACACGCCCGCAGCAGCCGGGGCCGGGCATCCTCCAGGTCCAACAGCCAGAGATCGCTGCCGCCGTCCCCGCGCAGGGCCGCATAGGCCACCCGACGGCCGTCGGGCGCCGGGGCAAAATCCCAGATGCCGAAGGGCGTGGCCGTCAACAGGCGATCCTGGGCCTCGCCGGGCGTGTGCAGGAAGAGCTGGTCGTAGCCCATCTCGTCGGGCGCCAGATAGAGGATGCGCAGGGGCCGGGTGCGGAACGACCACTGCCGCGGTTGCAGGAGCGTCCGGCCCTGGCTCGTGCTCAACCCGGCCGCCAGGGTGACGGTGTAGGTGGTGTCCGGGGCCAGGGCCGACGTCGGGTCGAAAACCAGCGTGTTTCCCTCCCAGCGACGGGCACCCGCCACCTCCGGCTGCAACTGCAAGGGCACGTCCTCGGCCGCGGCCGTCGGCTGTTGGGCAAAACTCACCCGCACCTCGGCCAGGACGGACACATCGGCGGCGCCGTCCGCCGGTGCCACCCCGACGATCTGCAGCCCCACCCGATCCCCGCGGCCGATGACAAGCACGACGGCCAGCAGCGCGGCCAGCCATGTCAGCCCCACGGCCAGATCGAAACGACTGAAACGGGCGAACGATGGCGCCATGCCGCTTTTCAGTAGTAGAGGTAGGGCTGCGCCGGCGGCTCAACCGGCGTGACGCTCTCGGCCACGAGCACGGGCAACGACTGTCCTTGGAAGACGCCGAGAGCGAAGCGGCCGCGCACCTCCACCCACGTATCGGTGGCCAGCTCACCCGCTTGGGGCCAACGCACGAGCAGCCCCACGGCTGTGGCATCGGCCACGCAGCAGGTGATGGCAAACCGGGTCACCATAAAGCTCGTCTCGGTCTCAAAACGCTCGTCGCGATAGACAAAACCGACGACATGCGCCTCCTGACCGACAAAGGCCTGGGGATCCGGATTCTGGGCAAAGGCGGCCAGCCAGTCGAGAATGTTCTTCTCGCGCGGACCCAGGCTGAGCGGCCGGATGGGACCCGTCGCCACTCGGTCGGGCGCAGTCAAGCCGATTTCGCGGGTGCTCAGGGCAGCCGAATCCAAGGGGCGCGGCGGGATCAGCCATCCCAGCAGAAGCGGCACGACCACCAGCGCCAGCCCCATCCAGGTCAGGGTGTAACCATGCCGATGACCGTCGTCCTCGCCGTGGTCATGGGGCTCCGGCCGATGGAACAAGACGCCGAGGGCCATGAGCAGACAGCCCACCGCCGCCAACGGCACCAACCAGGCAAACCGCCGGCCGATGTAGTAGAACAGGGTGCCGCTGAGAAAATGCCGGGCAAAGAAGAACGCCAGCGCCAGAAAAAACAGGGCCTTGACCGAACGGGCGTGCGGAACCGACATCGCTCACCATCCCAGATTGAGATTGACGATGAGGCCGAACAGAAGGGCCAGCGTTGCCGGCAGGACGATCAGATAGACCACGACGCGCGGCCGAAACACGCCCAGGAACATGAGCGAGCTTTTGATATCCACCATCGGCCCGAAGACGAGAAAGGCCAGGATGGAGCCAGTGGTGAAGGTGCGGACGAACGAAAGGGCCAAAAAGGCATCCACCGTCGAACACACCGAGAGCACAAAGGCCAGGGCCATGAGCACGGCCACCGATACCACCGGGCCGCTGCCGATGGCGAGGAGGGTCGTCTGCGGCACCAGGGTCTGCATGGCGGCGGCCAACAACGAACCGATGATGAGATAGCGGGCCATGTCCAGGAAATCGTCGGCCGCGGTGGTCAGGGCCGCCGGTACCCGTTGCCACCAGGGCCGTTCCGGATGGGCCGGGTGCGATGAGGCCGCCGTGGTCATGACCGCAGTCGGCCGCAGCACCTCGGCCGGCTGCGCCAGCCCGAACAGCGCCGCCACGACCGCAGCGATGACGATGGTGAAGAGCAACCGTCCCCACAGCACCGGCCCCCAGCCAAAGGCAGCGTAGGTGCTGAAGAGAACCACCGGATTGACGACCGGCGCGGCCAGCAGGAAACCGATGCCCACCGGGAGCGGCAGCCCTTTGCGATAGAGCCGGCGGGTAACGGGCCCCCCCCCGCACTCGCACCCCGGAAAGACGAAGCCAGGGAGGCTGCCGGCCGGGGCAGCCGGCACCGCCCGCCGCGGCAGCACGCGTGCGGCCAGGCCGGGGTCCACGAAGCCCTCGATGAGACCCGCCACGAGGGCACCGAGGAGCAGAAACGGTGCCGCTTCCAGAAAGATGCCCAGGAAAATGGTGCTGAAGGTTTGCACCCGCGCCATCGCCGGCGCTGCACCTCCACGCGCAACGAGGGCTGCCAGGATTACAAGGAGCAGCCCCATCCCGAAAAGCCGTGGCTTGCGGCCGACGACAAGCCGTCGGACCGTGACCTCAGGCGGCGCAGTGGTCATGATGGCTCGATTGGGTGAGGAACGCCCTGATGGTAGCCGAGGCTGCCCTGTTCGTCAAAATTCCGTCCGGCGTCGGCAAAGCGTTGCACTACACTGTCACCGCTCTGATAGCTTTTGAGAGTCGTAACGTGCTAGGATGCTCCCGGTCGTCTGGCAGGCGAACCGTTTTCCCACACGCGCGTGTGGGCTTTTTTATATGACGAACGTAACGACTCAGGCCGATGACGATCATGGCCCAGGTTCCGACAGGGTTCCATGGTTCAACGTTTCTTCATCTCCGCTTCTCCATCCACCGTCCATCATCCCGATCCAGCATGACGAAACGCAGCAGCCGTTTGGCCGGTTTCTATCAGCTGAGCCCCGCCCAACGCCGCGAGGTTCTCTCCGCCTGGGCCGAGCTGACACCCGAAGAGCAGGCTGCCCTGGACGGCGGACTCGATCTGGCGACGGCCGACCGCCTGATCGAGAACGTCGTCGGGTTGTTCAGCCTGCCGTTGGCCGTGGCACCCAACTTCCTCATCAACGGCCGCGAGTACCTGATGCCGCTGGTCATCGAAGAGCCTTCGGTTGTGGCAGCCATGGCCAATGCCGCCCGGATGGCGCGGATGGGCGGTGGTTTTACCACGGGCAGCACCGAACCGGTTATGATCGGCCAGGTGCAGATCCTCGATGTCCCCGACCCGGACGCCGCCACCAGCCGTATCCTGGCCCACAAGGACGAACTCCTGGCCAACCTGGCCGACCTGCACCCCACCATCCGGCAACGGGGCGGCGGCCCGCGCGACCTGCAGGTGCGGCGGCTCGACCATCCCGTCACCGGACCCATGCTCGTCGTCCATCTCCTCTACGACACGCGCGACGCCATGGGTGCCAATGCCGTCAACACGGCGGCCGAACGACTGGCCCCGGCCCTTGCGGCCCTCAGCGAAGGACGGGTGTTGCTGCGCATCCTCTCCAACTTGAGCGCTGAGCGCCGGGCCTGGGCAAGCTGTCGCATCCCGGTGACCGCTTTCGACGCCGAAGGCTTTGCCGGCGCCGAGGTGGCCGCGGGCATCGCCGCGGCCACGGCCCTGGCCGAGATAGACCCCTATCGGGCCGCCACCCACAACAAGGGCATCTTCAACGGCCTGGACGCCGTCGCCCTGGCGACCGGCCAGGACTGGCGGGCCATCGAGGCCGGCGGTCATGCCTGGGCCGCCCGCGACGGCCGCTACCGCAGCCTGAGCGAATGGCGGGTCGAAGACGGCCACCTGGTCGGCCGCCTGGAGATGCCGCTGGCCGTCGGCGTTGTGGGCGGCGCCACGCGCGCACATCCCACGGCCCGTGTGGCGCTCAAGCTGCTGGGTTGGCCCGATGCGCGCACCCTGGCCGAGCTCATGGTGACGGCCGGGCTGGCGCAGAACCTGGCGGCCCTGCGGGCGCTGGCGGCCGAGGGCATCCAGCACGGCCACATGCGTTTGCACGCGCGGAAGATGGTGAATTAGGTTATTGGTTACTGGATATCGGATACTGGATATTGGATATTGGTGATTTTCAGATCTTGGCCGATTAGTAATGGATTACACAAATTGTGTAAATTAAAGCAATTATCCAAAATAAAACCAATAACGAAAAAAGAATTACTAGTATCCAGTATCCAATATCCAATATCCAATATCCAATATCCAATATCGAGTCCCCAATCCCCAGTCACTCCCCACCATGACCACACTCCTGAAACCCCAACGCGCCGTCGGTATCGTCGGTTACGGCGCTTACATCCCTCGTTACCGTTTGCCAGCCCGTGAGGTGTCGGCCATGTGGACCGACGGCACGGCCGAACCGCCCATCGAAGAGAAGGCCGTGCCCGGCCTCGATGAGGACACGGCCACCATCGCCATCGAAGCGGCGCGCAATGCCCTGCTCCGCGCCGGTATTGCCCCGACCGACCTGCGCGCCATTTGGGTGGGCAGCGAAAGCCACCCCTACGCGGTGAAACCAACTTCGACCATCGTAGCCGAAGCCCTGGGCGCGGCGCCCCTCGTGCAGGCGGCCGACTGGGAGTTCGCCTGCAAGGCCGGGTCCGAGGCCATGGTGGCCGCCATCAGCATGGTCGGTTCGGGCATGGCCGATTACGCCATGGGCATCGGCGCCGACACGGCCCAGGGTCGGCCGGGCGATGCCCTGGAGCTGTCTCTTATACAC
>JAOADB010000126.1 GCA_026417535.1 Caldilineales bacterium | reverse complement strand
GTCGTCTGGCGTCGTTTGGCCCCGGTTCCGGAGTGCGGCCGATTTCAGGACGAAGGACGAACGACGGAGGACGGAGGGATTTTCGTCTTTCGTCCTTCGTCCTTCGTCCGAGATAAAGACCCGTAACGAAAAAACACCAGTCTGCCCGTTACCTCAAAGGCGCGAACATCGGATTGATTTCCAGAGCACGGCGATAGGCCGCCTGCGCTGCGGCCGTATCGCCCAGGGCTTCCAACCCGCGGCCGTGCCAGTAGTGCAATTCCTCGACCGTGTCCGTCGTGCGCAATGTGGCCCGGGCCAGGGCCACGACCTCCTCCCAACGACCGCTCTCGGCATAGGCCCGGAAGGGGCCAAATTGATACCACAGCATCCGCCAGGGCAGGCCCAGCTGGCGGGCATGGTCGTAGGCGGCGGCGGCTTCCTCGTAACGGCCCAGCGCCGTCAGGCTGGTACCCAGGTTGAACCAGGCAAAGGCATCGCCCACGGCGGCGATTTCGGCCTGAGCCTGGGCCAGGGAGCGTTCCCACATGCGGGTCTCGTCGGCGTCTTCACCGAGGAGGGCGAGCACCGTCTCGGCCTGGGCGGGCGTGTACAGCACGAGATAGGTGCGGTTGAACACGCGCCAATCGCGGGCGACGTCGGCGTAGGACAGGCGGATGCCTTCATAGGCCGCGTCCCGGCGGATGCCGGTGGCCACGTAGCTGTCGTACACGATCCACTCCTGCCGGGCCTCGTCGTAGCCGACCAGGAGCCGATAGTGGCCCATGCCGTCGTTGGGTTCCGGTTCCAGCCAGGTCTCGATGAGCACGGGCAGCCCCGCAGCCACGAACGCCTGTAACCGCTCGTGGCTGCCGTTGACCCGGACGCGCGCCTGGAGGCCCTGGGCCACGGCGAAGGCGGCCAGCTCCTCGGGGTTGACGTTTTTGTCGTCGGGATGGTGACGCAAGGCCCGGCGCACGTCCTCCTGGGTGAGGGCACTGCCGAAGTAGCTGAGATGCATCGCCAACGTGGCCGGGCCGCAGTTGTTCCAGGTCTGCCAGGCATGGCGAATGCCGGTCAGACGGACAACCTCCGCCGAGGCGACGGGCGCCGGGGTGGCTGTGGGCGCGAGGGTCGCCGTGGGGATGGGCGTGTCCGTTGGGGTCGCCGTGGGCGAAGGCGGGAGGGTCTCGGTGGGCGACGGCGTGGCCGAGAGGCGCGGCGGAAGGGTGCCGGTGGGCGGAGGGGTGGCCGTGGGGATGGTTGGGACCGTGGCCGACGGCAACCGGATGGTCGCAGTAGCCGAAGGCGCGGCCGTCGGCGTGGGCGTGGGCAGCGGGGTGGGCACGAACAACGGGTGGTCCGGTGGGCGGCGGGCGGCGACTTCGGCCCGCACGCGGCGGATCAGGCCGTCGGTGCTGCCATAACGCAGGCTACCGACCACGAACAGCAGGAGAACAAGCACCGCTCCAAGGCCGAGGGCGGCGACGAGCAGACGTTTCATGGCGAGAGGAGTATAGCACGGAAGACAGAAGACAAAGGACGAACGACGAAAGAGGAGCTTCGTCGTTCGTCCCGCGCCCTTTCACCCATGACGCCCGTCATGGCGTGTTCGTTCCCTTTTTGCTAGAATCAGCCCGACAAATGCCGTGACATCGTCTATAAACCACCGGTCCAACGGAGGACATTCATGGACGTACAAGGACGTACGATTCTCGTGCTCGGCGGCGGGGGCATGGTGGGCAAAGCCGTGTGTCGCCGCCTGTTGCGGGATAAGCCCGGCCATCTCATCGTCGCTTCTCTCGATCAGGCCGGAGCCGAGGCGGCCATCGAACGCATCCGACCCGATGCCGGCCCCGAAACCCAACTCAGCGCCTTCTGGGGCAACGTTTTCGTGCGTTGGGAGTACAAAGACTGGCCCTGGGATGCCATCCTGGCCGATCCGGAGGCGCGGCGCAAGGTGCTGGCCGATCTCCTCGACCCCATGGCCGGCGAACGCAAAGCCGAAATCCTGCGGGAATCCACCCTCTATCGGGTGGTGCGACAGTACCGGCCCCATGCCATCGTGGATTGCATCAACACAGCCACCGCCTTCGCCTACCAGAACATCTACGCCAGCGCCCGCGAGCTGCTGGCCGCAGCCGCAGCAGGCGATCCGACGGCCTTTCAGACGGCGGCCGAGCAGCATCTGGCCCGGCTCTATGTGCCCCACGTCGTGCGCCACATCCAGATTTTGCAAGAGACGCTGGCGCCCGATCCCGCTGCCGGTTGGCCAGGGGTCAAGGTCTATGTGAAAGTGGGGACGAGCGGAACCGGCGGCATGGGCCTGAACATCCCCTATACCCACGGCGAGGAAAAACCGTCGTCGGTGCTGCTCTCGAAAGCGGCCGTGGCCGGTGCCCACAGCCTGCTCCTGTTCCTTTTGGCCCGCACGTCGCCAGACCTGCCCGCCATCAAGGAGATCAAACCGACCGCGGCCATCGGCTGGGCCGAGATCGGCTACGGCCCTATCTGCCGCGGCGGCCGTACCATCCCGCTCTACGACTGCCCGCCCGACCAGGCCTATCCTCCGGAAGCGGCTCTGGCCGGCGAAGGCGCGTTCGGTGTGCCGGTGCCGGACCGCGTGCTCGAAAACGTGTACATTGACACGGGTGAAAACGGCCTCTTCGCCTTGGGCGAGTTCTCGACCATCACCTCCCTCAACCAGATGGAGTTCGTAACGCCGGAGGAGATCGCCCGCTACATCGCCCTTGAGATCAAAGGTGGCAACACGGGTTTCGATGTCATCAGCGCCCTCGATCAGTCGGTTCTAGGGCCCACCTATCGCGCCGGTATCCTGCGCGAAGGCGCCCTGGCGCGCATGCGCCAACTGGAGCAGATGCACGGTACCCGCAGCGTGGCCTTTGAGCTGCTCGGCCCCCCGCGGCTTTCGAAGCTCCTGTTCGAGGCCTACTTGCTCCAGCGGGTGAGCGGCGACAGCATCCCGCGCACCCTGGCCATGTCGCCGGAAACGCTTGCCCGCGCCTGTTACGACGAGATCGCGCAGGATGCCGGGCTGCGGCAGCAGATCCTCTCCATCGGCATCGCCATTTTGCTCCCCGAAGGCGACCGCCTGCTGCGCGGGCCGCAATGCAAGGCCACCAACGCCGAGGATGGTTGGGTGGATTTGCGGCCGCAGAACATGGCCCGCTGGCAAGAGCGGTTGCAGCGCATCCGCGCGATGACCGAGGAGGAACTCAGGGCCGATGCTGGGCGCTACTCTTCGCGGTTCTATCGTGTGTTCGTGGACCCGGCCACGGGCGAGTTCACCGAACGCTTCGGCATCGGCGACCTGGCCGGCTGGATTTTCACCTACGAAGAAAAAGGCGCGCGGATGAAGTCATGAGTGGTAACCAGTAACCAGTAACCAGTAACTAGTTACTAGTTACTGGTAATTAGACGCAAAGCGGCGTTTTTCGATAAATTCGGTTTATAAGTTTACAAATTACAAGTTACAAGTCTTAAGTGTTGCTTTTACCGTTTATCAATCATGAATTACCAGTTACCAACGGCTCCACGGCGGGGGGCGGAGCCTCGCCGTAGCCGCCTCCGCCCGGCGTCTCGATGCGGATGCGGTCGCCGGTGCGGGCGCGCAGGGTCACCTTGCCGGGGAGGAGGATAGGCTCGCCGCCGGCGGGGATGTGTCGGTTGGCGCCCGCCGCGGCGGGTTCGCCGCCGGCCGCGCCCCAGGGCGCATGGCGTCGCCGCTCGGAGAGGATGGTGACCTGCGCATCGGCCAGCAGCTCGATCTCGCGCACCAGGCCGTCGCCCCCACGCCAACGGCCGGCGCCGCCCGAACCGCGGCGCAGCTCATAGCGGGTCACCCGCAGCGGATAGGCGTATTCCAGCGCCTCGGCGGGCGTGTTCAGGGTGTTCGTCATGTGCACGTGCACGCCCGAAAGCCCATCGGCGCCCGCGGCCGCACCCATGCCCCCGGCCACGGTCTCGTAATAGGCGAAACGGCCGCCCGTGCGGGGGTCGTCGCCGCCGATGGTGATGTTGTTCATCGTGCCCTGCGAAGCCGCCGGGACCCGCTCCGGCAGGGCCTGGCCGAACGCACCCAGGAGCGCATCCACGATCCGCTGTGAGGTCTCCACATTGCCCGCGGCCACGGCGCGGGGAAAGCGGGCGTTGACCAGCGTCCCCTCCGGCAAGATGACCTCCACCGGCCGGAAAATGCCGGCGTTCGTCGGCACGGCGTCATCGGCCAGCAGGCACCGCACCACGTAGAACACGGCCGAGAGGGTCACCGCGGCCACGGCGTTGATACCGCCCGGCGCCTCGGCAGCCGTGCCGGTGAAATCCACCCGCAGCCGCTCGCCGTCCGTTTCCACCGTCACCGCAATGGGCAGGTCGGTCGTGCCCAGGCCGTCATCGTCCATCACATCCTGAAAACGGAAACGGCCGCGCGGCATCGTCCGGATCAGGTCTCGCACCATGCGCTCGGCGTAGTCCTGCAGATGGCCCATGTAGGCGTGCAACACGTCGTGCCCGTAGCGGCGGGCCAGCGCCCGCAGCCGCGCGGCGCCCACCTCGTGCGCGGCCAGCTGCGCGGTCAGGTCGCCCAGGCGTTCTTCGGGCGTGCGGCTGTTGCGGGTGATCAGGTCGAGGATGCCCTCGTCGGGCCGGCCGGCGCGCGCGAGCCGCACGGGCGGGATGATCAGCCCTTCCTGGAACAGCTCGGTGGCCAGGGGCATCGAGCCGGGCGAGATACCGCCCACATCGGCGTGATGGGCGCGGCTGGCCACGTAGCCCAGCAGCACTGACGCCTCGGCCCGGTCATACACCGGTGAGACGAGGGTGATATCGGGCAGGTGCGAGCCACCGTGATAGGGGTCGTTCAGGGCGACGATGTCGCCCTCGGCCAGGTCGGGGAAGCGCGCCAGCGCCGCCGCCACCGACAGCGGCATGGCGCCCAAGTGCACTGGGATATGGGCGGCCTGGGCCACCATCCGGCCCTGAGGGTCGAAGACGGCGCAGGAGAAATCGCGGCGCTCCTTGATGTTGGGCGAAAAGGCCGTGCGGCCCAGCGCCGCGCCCATCTCCTCGGCCACCGCCGTCAGCAGGTGTTTCATGATTTCGAGCAGAATCGGGTCGTAAGTCGTCATGGCTCACCGCACGGGAGGGAAGAAAGTAACGACTCAGCCCACGGCCTCACGTTCCGGATGGGTCTTTCCTTCCCGTCATCGGCCGCTCGCTCGGACGACGGACGAAAGACGAAGGACGAAGAAAAGTCGTCGTGCGTCCTTCGTCTTTCATCTGCCTGAGATGGAACTCTGTCGGAACCTGGGCCATCATCGTCATCGGCCTGGGTAATTACGAAAGACAAAGGACCGAGAAGCTTCGTCTTTCGTCGTTCGTCTTGCCGTGGGCCGCTGGCGGGAAAGGAACATCCGATGGCAAAGGCCCTACCGGGTGACCGCCAGATTCCCCCATGGGTCCACCTCGGCTTGCCAGTCGGGTAGGAGTACGGTCGTGGCGTCCTCCTGCACGACCAAGGCCGGGCCGAAAAGGCGATGGCCGAACCGCAGCCGCGCCCGCTCGTATACGGGCGCCGTTATCCACTCGTCCTCGGCCCGCAGCTGCGTTTCCCCCACGCGCGCCAGCGCCGGATCGGGCGATGGCGCTGGTGGGACCCGGGGCAGTTCCGGTTTGACCCGCCGCCCGCGACCGGTGACCCGCACGTTGACCAGCTCCACCGGGACTTCCGGCCGGGCATAGCCGTAGCGCTGCCGATGGGCGGCATGGAAACGGCCCGCAGCCGCCACGGGATCGCCGTCGTCGGCGCTCACGGTCAGCTCGAAGGACTGGCCGCGGTAGCGCAGGTCCAGGGCCGGCTCCAGGTGCAAGGCGTCATCGGTGAAGCCCTGATCGGCCAGGGCACGGCGTGCCTGCGCCAGCACGGGCGCCAACACGGCCTGCAAATCGTCCGCCGTCATGGCGTTCAGGGGCCGCATGACCGTGCGCGAGACGTCCACCGTGAAATCGGCCAGGGTCAGTCCCAGGGCCGAGAGCACGCCCGGATGCCGGGGGACGAGCACGCGACCGATGCCCAGGGCCGCGGCCAGGGTCAGGGCGTGCATGGGGCCGGCGCCGCCAAAGGGCACCAGGGTGAAACCCCGCGGGTCGAAGCCGCGCGCCACGGAAATGACCCGGATGGCCTGCTCCATGGCCGCATCGGCGATGCGCACCACACCCTCGGCCAGCTCCACCACCGAGAGGCCCAGACGTGCGGCGAGAGGCCGGGCCGCGGCCTCGGCCGCCTCGCGGTCGAGGGTCATGCGCCCGCCCAGGAAATGGGCCGGATGCAAGCGGCCCAACAGCAGGTTGGCGTCGGTGACGGTAAAGTCTCGGCCTCCGCGGCCGTAACAGGCCGGCCCCGGCTCGCTGCCGGCGCTGGCCGGCCCCACGCGCAGGACGCCGGCCGCATCCACCCAGGCCATGGAACCGCCGCCCGCGCCCACCGTGTGGATGTCGAGCATGGGCACCCGCACCGGCCAGCCTTCGATCTCCCCTTCGGCCGTGCGTCGGATGGTGCCGTCGGCTAGGGAGACATCGGTCGAGGTGCCGCCCATGTCAAAGGTGATGACGTGGTCGTAGCCGGCCAAGCGGGCGACGTGGAACGCACCGGCCACGCCCGCCGCCGGCCCCGAGAGGAGGGTGCGCACGGCCTCACGTCGCGCCGTGGCCGCATCCAGGATGCCCCCGGACGACTGCATGATCCAGAGGGGATGACCGGCCGCCGTTTCTCGCTGCGCCAGTCCTGCCTCCAGCGCGTCGAGATAGCGGGTCATCAAGGGCGAGACGTAAGCGTTGAGCACGGTCGTGGAGGTGCGTTCGAACTCGCGAAATTCGGGCAGGATGGCCGACGAGAGGGAGACCGATAGCCCGCGCTGAGCCGCCAGGCGGCCGATGGCCTGCTCGTGGGCTGGGTTGGCAAAGGCAAAGAGCAGGCACACGGCCAGGGCTTCGGCGCCGGCAGCCACGACGGCATCGAGCACGGCCGCAGCGGTTTTCTCGTCGAGGGGGATCAGCACCTGCCCGTCGGCGGCAACCCGTTCCTCGACCTCGAAACGCAGCGCGTCGGGCACAGGCACCCAACGCGGGGCAAAGGCCAGGCGGTAGAGGGCCGGTCGGGTCTGTCGGCCGATGGCGAGGATATCGCGAAACCCGGCCGTGGTGATGAGGGCCGTGCGCGCGCCCTTGTGCTCCAAAACGGCGTTGGTCGCCACCGTCGTGCCGTGGGATACGACCGTGCCCGGCGCCACGGCTAGGGCGGCCATGCCGGCCAGCAGGGCTTCGGCCGGGTTGGCTTTGGTCGAGAGCAGCTTGAAAATCCGGATGTCGCGGCCGTCGTGATAGACCAGGTCGGTGAAGGTGCCGCCGACATCCACGCCGAGGAGAGTGTGCATGGGACCGAATGGAGACGCGCTGACTATCGGCCGAATCGCGAGACGAAGGGCGAACGGCGAAAATCCCTCCGTCCTCCGCCTTCGTCTCGTCCTGTCAGTCGGCATCGAGGAAACGCCGGCTTGCGTTGGGACATGACGAAACGCATTGTCAAGCCGGAGCGTTGATGGTACAATCCCCTCGAATTCTCTGCAACCTGTGATCGGCCATCCTATTGCCGACCGGCTGATTCCGTCCATACCCCTCTACCAGGAGTTTTCCTATGAACCAGACCATCGTTGACCTCCTCGGCGATGAGGCCGAAAGCCTCTTGACCTACGAGTGCAAAGGCATCCCCAAAAGCATGCTCCATCTGCCCGGCCCCGACTTCGTGGACCGGGTTGTCGCCCTGAGCGACCGGCCCACGCCAGTGCTACGCAACTTCCAGGCCCTGTTCAATCACGGCCGCCTTGCTGGCACGGGCTATCTCTCCATCCTGCCGGTGGATCAGGGCATCGAGCACAGCGCGGGCGCTTCCTTTGCCAAAAATCCCCTCTATTTCGACCCCGAAAACATCGTCAAACTGGCCATCGAGGGCGGATGCAATGCCGTGGCCTCGACCCTGGGCGTGTTGGGCGCGGTGGCCCGCAAATACGCTCATAAAATCCCCTTTATCGTCAAATTCAATCATAACGAATTTCTGACCTATCCGAACAAATACGACCAAATCATCTTTGCCAGCATCAAACAGGCGCGCGATATGGGCGCCGTGGCTGTCGGCGCAACGATTTACTTCGGCTCGGCTGAGTCCTCGCGGCAGATTGTCGAGGTGAGCCGGGCCTTCGAAATCGCGCACGAGATGGGCCTGGTGACGGTGCTCTGGTGCTACCTGCGCAACAGCGCCTTCAAGCGGGACAAGGACTATCATGTCTCGGCCGATCTGACCGGCCAGGCCAACCATCTGGGCGTGACCATCGAAGCCGACCTGATCAAGCAAAAGATGGCCGAGAACAACGGCGGCTATCTGGCGCTGAGCACCAAGGAGAACCCCTACGGCAAGATTGACAAGCGGGTCTACACCGAGCTGATGACCGATCACCCCATTGACTGGACTCGTTACCAGGTGGCGAACTGCTACATGGGCCGCGCCGGTCTGATCAACTCCGGCGGCGCGTCGGGCGAGAACGACTTTGCCGAGGCCGTGCGCACCGCGGTCATCAACAAGCGCGCCGGCGGCATGGGGCTGATCTCCGGTCGCAAGGCCTTCCAGCGGCCCATGGCCGAAGGGGTCAAGCTCCTCAACCTCATCCAGGACGTCTATCTGGACGAGAGCATCACCATCGCCTGATTCGGCGGCCAGAAGGCAGGACGGAGGACGGGCACCGTCAAAGGGAACGCAAGCGAGCGGCCAATGGCGGGAAGGGAGGACCCATCCGAGCGCAAGACAGTGGGCCGAATAGTTACCTTCCCGTTTTTTCCCCGTTTCGCCCCTCCCCGTCTCCCCCTGTCCGTCCTCCGTTCTGCCCATCGGTTCAGCGGCGAACCGGTCGGACATCCTGCACGAACACGAAGCCGGCCATGTCCAGGGTGATGGCGTGCACCATTTCGCCCAGGCGGAGGGTCATCGTCTCGCCCTCGCAGGCCAAGACCTCGACCTGGGTGCCGGGGTAGATGCCGCAAGCGCCTAGCTCGCGCAGGAGCACGGCGTCATGGTCGCTTACTTCGGCGATCAGCGCCATTTGCGTCGGTTTCAGGTCGGCCAGGCGCTCGCGCGGGGATGGGGCCACCTCACCCCCACGCGTGGGGATGGGCGCGCCGTGCGGGTCGAGGGTGGGATAGCCCAGCAAGGCATCAATCCGATCTTCCAGGTCCTCGGAGAGGACGTGCTCCCATTTGTCGGCTTCTTCGTGTACCCGGTCCCAGGGCACGCCCAGGGCCTCGGCCAGATACAATTCGATCAGCCGGTGATGGCGGATGACCTCCAGGGCAATTTTGCGGCCGGCCTCGGTGAGGACCACGCCCTGATACGGCTCGTACGCGACCAGGTGCATGTCGGCCAGTTTCTTGATCATGCCCGTGACCGAGGCGGGCGTCACTCGCAGGCGTTCGGCCAGGGCGGTGGTGGCCACTTTGCCCTGCTCGTGTTCGATTTCGTAGATGGTCTTGAGGTAGTCTTCGACGGCCGGTGTGCGCATGGCAGCCGGGGAAGGGAAAAGGGAGAAACGGGAAGAGGGGAAGCCGAATTTCTTGTAGCGGTTTCGTCTTCCATGCTCCGTCCTGGCGATTAGCCGATGACGAGAACGGAAGACCCATCCGGAAGGGCACTCGAACGCGCAAGGGCCGTTTCGATTATCGGTCTTTTGCGGTTTTCTGTCCATCGGCGGGGTGAGAGGCGTTCGGTCGCAGCAGGAGAACCCACGAGCACGCCCTATCCCTTCCAACTTGTCAAAACGGCCATCATCTGGTATCGTCACCCGTGCCACCGACCCACGCGGCGGTGAGCTGTCGTTCGTTGCCATCGCCAATTGACCCGCTCGGATCCGCGCAGACCGAGACGGTATCGGGCTTTGCCATGAGCCGCTTCTGCCACAGGTTTGCGCCTGTGGCTTTTTTTGTTCATCGGACGATGAATGATGGACGATGGACGATAGACGATGGACGATGGATGGACCCCACTCCCCTCAAGCTCCCCAAGCTCCCCTAAAC
>JAOADB010000125.1 GCA_026417535.1 Caldilineales bacterium | reverse complement strand
GCCTTGGGGCACCAGCCTGAGCTGCACGAGCTGCGGCAAGTGCGTGCAGGTCTGTCCGACCGGCGCGCTGTACGAGAAGGGCGCCACAGTGGGCGAGATGGTCAAACGCCACGATTTCTTGCGCTGGATTCTGGATGGCCGCGAGAAAAAGCAATGGGTCTTGCGCAGCGACGGTCATTGAAAGGAGGATGAGCCATGACGAGATTACCGGCATCCAAAGCCGAACCCGGCAAACGCCGCGAAGCCTCCGACCAGGCTCAAACCGGCGCCAAAGTCCGGCTGGCGACGGTCTGGCTGGCCGGTTGTTCCGGCTGCCATATGAGTTTTCTCGACCTCGATGAGCGGCTGATCGAGTTGGCCGACGCCGTCGAGCTGGTGTACAGTCCCCTGGCCGATGCCAAGACCTTCCCCGAAGGGGTGGATGTGACCCTGGTGGAAGGGGCCGTGGCCAATCTGGACAACCTGGAGATGGCCCTTCAGATCCGCGAGCGCAGCCGCATTGTGGTCAGCTTTGGCGATTGCGCCGTCACGGGCAATGTGCCGGGCATGCGCAACTGGCTCCCGGTGGACGATTTGCTGAATCAGGTCTATGCCGAAGGCCCCGGCGCGCCCCCGCGAGGCGATGAGGTGGTGCCCGCTTTGCTGCCGCGTGTGGTGCCGTTGCACCATATCATCCCCGTGGATGCCTTCATCCCCGGCTGTCCGCCCGACCCCGAACGCATCTGGACGGCAGTTTCGGCCCTGTTGCGTGGGGAACCGGTCATCCTGGATGAGCCGATGCGTACGTTTGGATAGCCATGACCGGTCAGCGATTCCGTCCGGCCGAAGTCTCTAGACGAAGGACGAACGAGGAATGACGAAAACACCCTTTGTCCCTCAACGTTCGTCGTCCCGTTTTGGCAGGCACCGGGCTGAACCGGCACGCCGGCGAAACTCCGTCTTTTCTGAGGTAGAACCATGACTCGCACCGTGACCATTGACCCCGTCACCCGGATCGAGGGACACGCCAAGATCACCCTGCATCTCGACGAGAGCGGCCGTGTGGCCGAAGCGCGTTTTCATGTCGTCGAGTTTCGCGGTTTTGAGCGGTTTTGCATCGGCCGCACGTTCTGGGAAATGCCCGGCATCACCGCCCGCATCTGCGGCATCTGCCCGGTGAGCCATCTCCTGGCCAGCGCCAAGGCCGGCGATGAGATTTTAGGGATGCGCATCCCGCCGCGGGCGGTCAAACTGCGCCGTCTGCTCAATTGGGCCCAGATCGTCCAGAGCCATGCGCTCAGCTTCTTCCACCTCAGCGCGCCCGACCTCCTCCTGGGCATGGAAAGCGACCCGGCCCGGCGCAACCTAATGGGCCTGATCCGCGAGCGGCCGGCCATTGCCCGCAACGGCATCCGCCTGCGCCAATTCGGCCAGGAGGTCATTCGTTTGCTGGCCGGTCGCAGCGTCCATCCTGCCTGGGTGGTGCCCGGTGGTGTGCGCGAACCCCTTAGCCCCGACAAGCGCGACCAGATCAAGCGCATGTTGCCCGAGGCATTCGATATCGTCGAGCTGGCCCTCGACCTGCTGAAGGAGCTGTTCGACCAGTTTGAGCAGGAAATCGAGGTGTACGGCCGTTTTCCCAGTCTGTACATGGGGCTGGTGACGCCCGAAGGCGGGCTGGAGCATTACGACGGGCTGCTGCGCATCGTGGACGCCGAGGGCAGGGTCTTGCACGAGCTGCCCCCCACGCGCTTCCGTGAGGTCATCGCCGAGGCGGTGGAACCGTGGAGTTATCTCAAGTTCCCCTACTACAAGCCTTTCGGTTACCCCGCCGGCATGTATCGCGTGGGGCCGCTGGCGCGGCTGAACGTGTGCGATTTTGCCGGCACCCCGCGTGCCGACCGCGAGCTGCGTCAGTTCCGCCGTTTGGGTCCGCTGGGCAAACCCGTCAGCAGCAGCTTCCACTACCACTACGCCCGGCTGATCGAGATTCTTTTCTGCCTGGAGAAGATCGAGGAGGTGCTGGAGGATCCCGGCATCATCGGCGACCACGTGCGTGGGTATGCCCAGGTCAATCAAACCGTCGGCGTGGGTGTGAGCGAAGCCCCGCGCGGGACGTTGTTCCATGAGTACGAGGTGGATGAGAACGGCATCATCAAGCGGGTCAATCTGCTGATCGCCACCGGCAACAACAACCTGGCCATGAACCGGACGATCCAGCAGATCGCCCAGGCCTACGTCAACGGGCAACGCCTGAGCGAAGGCATCATCAACCGCATTGAACACGGCATCCGTCTGTACGACCCGTGTCTGAGCTGTTCGACCCACGCCATCGGCCAGATGCCTTTGCGGGTGCAGCTTATCGGTCCGCAGGGCGAGGTGTTGGACGACGTGGCGCGGCCATGACCGTGGCGGCTTTCGACCCGGCGCCGTCATCCGCGGGGCTTGTGCTCCTCATCGCCTGGGGGAACGACCTGCGGGGGGACGACGGCGCCGGGCGGTATCTGGCCGCCCGGCTGGAGCGGCGCTGGCGACAGCAGGGGTTGGCGGTGCGCCGTCTGGTCGTGCCCCAGTTGGTACCCGAGTTGGCTGCCGCGATCGCCGCGCCGGAGGTAGCGGCCGTTGTGTTCGTGGATACCCGTGTGGCCGGTGCGAGCGACGACCTGGCGGTCGCAGTGACGCCGCTGCCGCCGGCCACGGACGCGAGGCCAGCCCTGGGCCATCAGCTCGACCCGGCGTTGCTGCTGGCCTATGCCGCGCTGCTGCGTGCGGGGCCGCTGCCGCCGGCCTGGCTGATCACGGTGCCGGGCCTCGTTTTCGAGCACGGCCGGGGGCTGAGTCCGGCCGTACGGGCGAGCCTAGGCCGTTGTTGGCAAGAGTGGGAAGCCGGTTCAGGCCCCCTGGCGCAGCTGACGGCGCAGCTCCTGCAGCCGGAAACGGAGGCCACGGCGCCTGCACCGTCGGGGTGAGGGAGGCCGCCGCTCGGCGCACTCAATGGGCATGACCGGGGNTGTTTCGGTTCGGCGCGCGGCGGCCGATGCCCTCGTAGCGGAAGCCCAGGGCCACCATCTCAGCCGGATTCCAGATGTTGCGGCCGTCAATCAGCACATCCCCCCGCATGAGCGACTTGATGCGGGCCATATCGAGCTGCCGGAACTCGTTCCATTCCGTCACCAGGATGATGGCATCGGCGCCGACCGCGACGTCGTAGGCGCTCTCTTTGAGGTGAACCTGGGGGAGCAGACGGGCCGCGTTGGCCATGGCCACCGGGTCATAGGCCTGAACGATGGCGCCCTCACGCAGGAGCTGCCGGGCAATGTCCACCGAAGGCGCCTCGCGCATGTCGTCGGTGTTGGGTTTGAACGACAGGCCCAACAGGCCGATGCAGCGCTCGTTCAGGCCGCCGAGCATGTCCCGCAGCTTGATCACCGCGCGATGACGCTGATGCTGGTTGATGTCGAGCACGGCCCGCAAGAGCTGGGGATGGGCGCCGTGCACCAGGGCCATGTGTTCCAGCGCGCGCACGTCCTTGGGGAAGCAGCTGCCCCCGTAACCCAGGCCGGCATCGAGGAAATGGGGGCCGATGCGCTTGTCGTAGCCCATGCCGATGGCAACTTCCTTCACATCCGCGCCCAATTGCTCGCAGATGGTGGCGATCTCGTTGATGAAGCTGATGCGCGTGGCCAGGAAGGCGTTCGAGGCGTATTTGATCATCTCGGCCGTGCGCAAGTCGGTCATCTGGATGGTCGTGCGCAGGGGCGCGTGCAACGCGGCCACCTTTTCCATGGCCTCGCGATGGAACGAACCCAACACGACCCGGTCCGGGTTCATGAAATCGTGGATGGCCGAGCCTTCGCGCAGGAACTCAGGGTTCGATACCACCCAGAAGGGGATAGGCCGACGCTGGCGCTTGCTGATGATGTCGGCCATCCAGTCGCCCGTGCCCACCGGCACCGTGGACTTGTTGATGATGATGAGGGGATGGTCCATGTGCTCGGCGATGGACTCGGCCGCCATGCGTACGTATTGCAGGTCGGCCTCGCCGTCCACCCCTGAAGGCGTAGCCACGGCCACGAAAACGAACTCGGCGTCCTTGAGGGCATCAGGATAACTCGTGGTGAAACTCAGGCGGCCGGCCCGCACATTGCGGGCGATGAGTTCGGCCAGACCGGGCTCGAAAATGGGCACTTCACCCCGGTTGAGCATGGCGATCTTGGCCGTGTCAATGTCGAGGATGACGACATGGTTGCCCAAATCGGCAAAGCAGGAACCGGTCACCAAACCGACATAACCGGCGCCGATAACACAGATGTTCTTCATAAGCCTCTCAGAAACGCGTGGGGAAGGAAGACGGAGACGACGCAGGGGGTTCCTCGTCGGCCACAGCCGCAGGGCGGCTCCAATCGGACCAGCGCAGCCGGGCGCGGTAGAAGTACCAGATGCCCAACAGGGTGATGGGCAGCCAGAGCGCGGCGTGCAGGACGAGGGTGTAGGCGGCCGCCACCTCCCCGCGCACCCCGCCTACGATCTCCAGGATGGCAATGCCCGGCGCGTCGAAGGTGCCGATATAGCCGGGCGCCGCCGGCAGGGTCGTGAAGAGGTTGACGATGCCGTTCATGAGCATGAGGACGAGGAACGAGACCTCGAAATCGAAGGCGTGCATCACAAACCAGTACTTGACCGTCTCGGCCAGCCAGATGACCACCGAGGTGAGGAAAATCATGAGCACATCGCGCGGCCGGGTGAGGGAGGAGAGGCCGAAGAGGAACCGTTCGACCAAGCCGCCCACTTTGGCCTGCCAGCGGCCGCCGGGCAACCGTCGCGCCAGCCGTTCGTAGCCGGCCTGGACCCATTGCGGTCGTCCGGCCACGACAATGAAGACCACCAGCGCCAGGCCGAAAAGCAGACTGAACCCGATCACCCACAGCCGATAGGCCCCCAGGACATCGGCGGCGAAGGGCAGAGCCACGAACACGAACAGGAGCATGACCAGCCCATCGAAGATGCGCTCCACCAGCACCGTAGCCAGGCTGCCGCTCATGGGGATGGCCTCGTTGCGCTTGAGCACGTAGGAGCGGATGACCTCGCCCGCGCGCGCCGGGTAGATGTTGTTGCCGGCATAGCCGATGCAGACCAGGGGGAACAACCGCCGCAGGGGCACATGGCGGAAGGGCCGCAGCATGTAGTGCCAGCGCCAGGTGCGCGCCACGACTCCCAGCATGTACACCAGGACGCCGGGCACGATCCAGCCGTAGCGGGCCGTTTGCAGGTACCGCCATACTTCGGCCAGATGAAGACCACGCAAGGCCAGCCAGAGCAGAACGATGCTGATGACCAGGCCCACCCATGTGAGGAGGCGTTTCAAGTCGGGTTCTCGGCAAGGGGAGGATGGATGGGGTCATTCTAGCAAGGCAGCGCGGCGATGGGCAACTTCGGCGCCCGTCCGCGCGGCCTCATCAACCCGTCCTGCCATTAGCCCGTTCCGTTTTTGACACAGCCGCCCTCTGCCGGTTATANTGTTTACGTTGGTCTTCCACAGGCGAAGACAAAGGACCGACCCCCAAATCCATCGTTCATTCCAGGCCCATTCGTCTAGTGGACTAGGATGTAGCCCTCTCAAGGCTAAGACACGGGTTCGAACCCCGTATGGGCCGCCTACAAACCCGGCAACCGACCGTTGCCGGGTTTTTTATGGCGTAGCGTCAGATGCCATCTTGCGCTACATCATCGTCTATCGTCCGGCGAGCCGTTTCACAAAAGCCACGGCCTGGTCGCGAGTGGTGACGTTGCCGAGAGCCTGGGCTTCGCGTAGCTTTTCGAGCAGCTGGCCGATGGGTGGTCCCGATTCCAGCCCGGTCAGGGCCATGATCTCCTGGCCGTTGAGCAGGGGTTTCGGCACGATGGGCGTTCCGTCTGCGTCAAAAGCCGGCTCGATCAGGGCCTTGACAAAGGGCAAGTAGCGCCGCAGCGCCATCGGGTCGAGTTCAGGACCATACGTGGCGAGATGATCGGCCAGGTGGAGGAGGGCCAACGCCGGGACAAGCTCGCCGAGGTCGCGATAGAGGCGGTAGAGGCTACGCCGGCTGGGCGCGTTGCCGCTGCGGGCGAGATATAGGGGCCGCATGTGCTCCCGGCAAAGCTTGCGCACAAAGGTCGTAGCCGCGGTGCTGCAACGCCAGCTCTGCAGCCGCGCGGTCACCCGCTCGGCGCTGACTTCCTCGTGATGGTAGAAGTGGATGCGGCCTTGGGCATCCACCGAACGCGTGGCCGGTTTGCCCCAGTCATGGGCCAACGCGGCCAGGCGCAGCCACAGCCAGCGGGGATGGCCCACGGTTGGCTCTTCCTGCAAATAGGAGACCCAGGCCGTTTGCCAGGGTAAGAGAGCCGCCAACACGGTCACCTCGAGGGCATCGGCGGGATCATCCTCCCCCCGCAACAACCGGTCGAGCCGCGCGGCCCAGGCCAGGGCGGCCAGCGAGTGCTCGTAGGCATCGTACACGTGAGGGCGGGGTTGGGCCAGGTTCAGCAGGGCCGTCAGCTCTGGGAGCACGGCATCCAGCGCGGCCCAGGTCTGCAAGTGGCGCAGGGCGAGCTGTGGTTGTGGCAAGGCCAGGAGCCGCAGCATCTCGTCGCGCAGGCGCTCGACGCTGACTCCATCCAAACTGCGCACGGCAGCAGGAACCTGGGCCTCCAATGCCGGCGTCGGTTGCAAACCGAAGGTGAGGGCAAAACGCACCGCCCGCAATACCCGCACCGGGTCGGCGGTGAGACTGTCGTCCGCGCAGGGACGCAGTTGGCGCCGTTCCAGGTCGTCGCGGCCGCCAAGGGGGTCCAGCAGTCGCCCATCGGGCAGGAGGGCGATGGCGTTGACGGTGAAATCGCGGCGGCGCAGGTCGGTTTCGAGATCGGAGCCAGTAGGTGGCGCCAGGTCAATGACCAAAGGCTCATCGTCACGCGGACGCCACACCACCCGACCGATGCCGCGGTCAGGGTCGAGGGGATAATAGGCCGCCTGCAACCGGTCGGCCAGCCGCCGCGCCACGCTCAAGGCATCGCCTTCGACGACATAATCGAGGTCATGGCTGGGCAAGTCCAATAGCAGATCGCGCACGGCGCCACCCACCAGCGCGGCTGTCGGCGCCAATTGCAGCACGTGACGGTGGACACGGGCCAGGGCCGGCCGGGCGAGAAAGGCCGGGATGGACGCCGTGCGCTCGTCGGCAATGCGGAGGATGGTCGGGAGTCGTTGGGGGTACGAGGCCCGCGCTCGCGCCCTGGCCGCCTCGGCCGAGGCACCGACGGCCACGATCTCGCCGTCCACAATGGCGATAAAATGACCGCTATAGACCTCCAGGGAATGGGACAACAGGCGCAGGGCCATGGGTGAGGCAAACCCATTTCTGAGGAATCGGCCAACCAGCGAGACAAAGGAGGAGGGACGAAAGACGAGAACCACAGATTACACAAATTTTGTCCATGACGCGGATTTTGCTTGATAGTTCGTTTGATTTGGTATCCGTGCAATCCGTGCAATCTGTGGTCACTCCATCGTCTCTCGTCCCCCGTCCTGAATCAGCGCCTAGGATTGCCAGCGGGCGCGGAGCTTGGCCATCGCTTCCGGGTCGAGCACGGTCATCAACCGGGAGACGAGCATAGGTTCGGGCACAGCGCCCTCGATGTGGATGACATCGTTGATGACGGTGCGCGGGACGCCGTACACCTGGTATTTGTTGGCCAGATGGGGGAACTCGGTGGCCTCGACCATATCGGCGGTGATCAGGTCGCTCGCCAAGGCCAGCTTGTGGGCCAGCAAGACTGCACGTGGGCAGTAGGGGCAGGTCGGCGTGACATAGACTTGGATGTGCACCGGCTCCTTGAGCCGTGCGATTTCGGTCAGGGTTTTGGGCTGCAGGCCCGGGTCCCCACGGCTGACCATGAGGATGTCTTCAATGAGGGTGCCGAATTCGTAGCCGGAGGGGATGCCGTAGAAACGGATGCCGTAGTCCTTGGGTTCGGCGCCGTCGCGCAGGATGGCCAGGGCCGGAATTTTGTCAATGCCGAAGCGGGTGGCCGTGTCGGCATCGGCGACGAAGTCGTACACGTCGAGGGTGATTTTATCGGAGAGGGCGGCGATTTCTTCGACGAGTTGGCGGGTTTCGGCGCAGAAATCGCATTCGAGCGCGCCGCCTTCGCCTTGGGTAAAGACGACGAGCCGGACGGGCGCTTCCATGCCGGCCAGCATCTCGCGCACTTTTTCGCGAATGGATTCATCGAGCAGGGTCATAAGGCCTCCTGAGAGGGGAAGAGGATGGTGGTAGAAGCCGGAGGACGAACGAAGAATGACGAGACCTTCGTCTTCCGGCCGGCCATCGGCCTGAACTTGAAGGAAGGAGGAAGGACGGAAGACGAAACCCTATCGTCCATCGTCTACTGATAGATGCGTTGGCGGGGTCGGTTCATACCCGCTCGCTGGCGCATTCGTGATGTGGGCGGGTAACTACTCAGCCCACGACCTTATGCTCCGGATGGGTCTTCCCTTTCCGCCATTGGCCGCTTGCTCGGACGGGGTTGGGGACGCTGTATTGTAGCCAGTTGTGGGGTTTGTAGAAGCGTGGAGAAGGGGATGGAGGGGAGCTTGGGGGAGCTGTCAGTCGAGGGGCTGCGGACGGCTTTGGGCCGCGGTTGAGGACATGGGGTGAGGTTGTAGGGCTTTGACCCAGTGGATGTAGGTCTACTCGACGCGCAAGGAGTAGTGCTTGGGGCGAATGGCCTCGCTGACCCGATCGAGCCGCTTCTTGGTCCGCGGTTCCGTGGCCATTTTGGGTGCTTGACGGGCGATCAGGAGGGTGATAAAATGGCAGCAATGGTAACCGATCCAGAGTTGCCGAGTTCTCGACAATCCGCATTTCATCACACTTGTTTTTCCGCATAGAGTCGGGCGAGGCGTATTATGAGCGAAATTTCCTGATAATATCCCTTATGGGGACAAAAAGCGGAATAGTGGGCCGGTGAGATATGACGACCGGTATTCTCGCGAATCATTAGTTAGGCGGCACTTCGATAAGCAGTCTTAGGTTACTTGATGAACGCCAATCTTCAGGAGTTACCGACCGAGTTTGCCTCTGATCGTTTACTATTGCGACGCTATCGCTCTAGTGACGTTGGAATTTATTATCGCATGTTGCAAGATAGCGCCGAACACCTTTACGAATTCTTACCCCGCTTTTTGATAGATGTGCGTGGTGAAGATAATGTCAAAGCTTGGTTTGACAAGCAAGACGCAGAATGGAATGCTCGGAATCTTTTTATATTTGGAGCTTGGGACAAGATAACGAGCATTTATGTTGGCGAGAGTTATCTTGCAAACCCAGATTGGGATGTTCCTCGCATTGAAGTTGGTTATTTCCTTTTGAAAGAATTTACAGGGAAGGGATATGCAACCGAAGCAGCAAATGCCGCAATTCGATATGCGTTTGAGCAACTGAAGGTCTTACGGGTTGATTTGCGATGTGCTGCAGATAATACAGCCAGTATTCAAGTAGCAAAACGTTGTGGGTTTACCCAGGAAGGATGCTTTCGCCAATATCATCGAAAAAAGACGGCACACTTGTAAATTTGCTTTGGTATGGGTTGCTTCTGTCAGAATGGCAGAACATCCAAAATCAAAAAAACGTGATGAATGGCACTGCTTTGGTTTCTATCAAGCCGCCCAACACGCGCTTGCAGCCGACCGCTTCGCTCGCTACGCTCGCTCGCGGCGGCCGAAGCGCAGGCCGTTAGGCGCAACTTTTGAAGGCACACCGCCTTGTAGAATGGAGTGAAAACCGATGACAAGAGCCTTTAACGTTATCATCGAACGCGATGCGGAAGGTTACTATGTAGCCACTGTTCCTGAATTGCGCGGCTGTCACACTCAAGCCAAGTCGCTGGATACTCTCATGGAACGCATTCGGGAAGCAATCGAATTGTGCCTGGAAGTTGAAGGCGAAACAATCTCACCTCAGGAATTCATAGGCGTCCAGCGTATCTGGATTGAAGCATGACGAAACTGCCGCGCGTCAAGGGACAAGAACTTATTGCTGCGTTACGCAAGGCTGGTTTTGAAGTGATCCGTGTCAAGGGAAGTCATCACTTTTTACGACATCCCGACGGACGGTGTACAGTCGTTCCTGTTCATCGCGGAGAAACAATTGGCCCAGGATTGATGTCCAAGATTCTGCGCGATTGCGAGATGACCAGTGATGAGTTGATAGAACTCCTGTAAACGCATGAACGGCATCTTTTCAAAGGCAAGTTGCGCCTAACAAGCG
>JAOADB010000124.1 GCA_026417535.1 Caldilineales bacterium | reverse complement strand
AGATGTGTATAAGAGACAGCCCCCAGCGTCGCCGCCCGCAGCCTCGTCACCGGCGCCAGCCAGACCTTCGGCATCCTGGCGCCCACCCTCTCCGACCCCTACGTGGCCGCCGTCATGGGCGGGATCGAAGCCGCCTGCCTGGACGCCGGCTATCATCTCATCGTCGCCAGCACGGCCGGCGACCCCCGTCGGGAAATCGAGGCCTTTCGGGTCGTCATGGGGCAGCAGCCCGATGGGTTGATCATCCTCAGTGCCCGCGCCGGCCATGCCTATGAGACGGTTCTGAAGGGGGTCGAGGTGCCGGTGGTGTTCATCAACAGCGCCCAACCGGGCGAGCGGGTCTTCTCTATTGCCACCGATAACGAACACGGTGGCTGGCTGGCCACCCGTCATCTCCTCGACCTGGGCCATCGCCGGATTGCCTATCTGGGCGGGCCGACCGCGGGACGTTCCCATCAGGCGCGAGCCGCGGGCTATCGCCGCGCCTTGCAGGAGGCCGGCCTGCGTTTCGACCCGGAACTCGTCCTGCCCGGCGACGGTTCGCTGGCGGCAGGGCGGGCCGCCTTGGCCCGTCTGCTCGAGCGGAAGGCCGACGGCAAGCCGACCGCGCTCTTCTGCTACAACGACCTCAGCGCCCTGGGCCTGTTGGCCGAAGCCCACCGCCGGGGCCTGCGCCTGCCCGACGACCTCTCCGTTGTTGGCTTCGACAACGTCCCCTACGCCGAAATCAGCCTGCCGCCGCTGACCACCGTGGACCAGCGCAAGGAGGAGCTGGGCCGGCTGGCCGTCCTCACCCTTTTGGCCGCACGGCGCCGCGAACCCGTCTCCGACATCCGCCTGCGCGGCGACCTCATCCTCCGCGAGAGCACGGCGCCGCCGAGGATGGACGATGGACGGAGAACGGACGATGGACGATAGACGATGGACGATGGATCAATCCGCCTTCCACCCTCCCTCGTCTTTTCCATCGTCTCGGAGAGTGTTTGGGAAATAATGCTTGTTATCTTCTTTTATAATCACAAAGACGCTAAGACACCAAGAATACTAAGAATGAATTTTTTAAGAATAAAAGATTACTTGTCAATCTTTTTAATGACTAATCGCTAATAAATGAGATGAATGTACTTTTTTCATCAATGCTATTCCATCGAAAATGCTAAAAAAGTTGAGATAATAACATTTTATTTTGCTATTTTCACAATTTTTTCTTGTGAGGCCAAACCTCGTCAGCCGATCTCCCATCGTCCATCGTCCACCATCCATCGTTCAACCCAAGGAGTCTCCCATGTCCGACCACAAAGTCCGCGTGGCCATCATCGGCGTCGGTAACTGCGCCTCGGCCCTTGTCCAGGGGGTCTACTACTACCGCGATGCCGATCCCAACGACTTCGTCCCCGGCCTCATGCACGTCAACCTGGGCGGCTATCACGTCCGCGACATCGAGTTCACCGCCGCCTTCGACGTGGATGCCGACAAGGTGGGTTACGATCTGTCCGAGGCCATCTTCCGCGGCCAGAACAACACCGTTCGCTTTGCCGAACCGCCCTATCTGGGCGTGCCGGTGTACCGAGGCATGACCCACGACGGCCTAGGCCACTATCTCGGCCAGGTCATCGAAGAAGCGCCCGGCCCAGTGGCTCCCATCGTGGACATCCTGCGCGACACGAAGACCGACGTCGTTATCAACTACCTGCCGGTGGGCAGCGAGGTGGCCACCCGCTGGTACGTCGAGCAGGTCCTCGAAGCCGGCTGCGCCTTTGTCAACGCCATCCCCGTCTTCATCGCCCGTGAACCGTATTGGCAGGCCCGTTTCAAACGCGCCGGGCTGCCCGTCATCGGCGACGATATCAAAAGCCAAGTGGGCGCCACCATCACCCATCGGGTGCTCACGCGGCTGTTTGAGGAGCGCGGGGTGCGTATTGACCGCACCTATCAGCTCAATTTCGGCGGCAACACCGACTTCCTGAACATGCTCGAACGCTCTCGCCTGCAGAGCAAGAAGGAATCGAAGACGAACGCTGTCACCAGCCAGCTGACGACCCATCGGCTCGACGGCCGCAACATCCACATCGGTCCCAGCGACTACATCCCCTGGCTGGACGACCGCAAGTGGTGCTACATCCGTATCGAAGGCACCACCTTCGGCGATGTGCCCATCAACATGGAGGTCAAACTGGAGGTGTGGGACAGCCCCAACAGCGCCGGGGTCATCATTGACGCCGTGCGTTGCGCCAAGCTGGCCCTGGACCGAGGGCTGAGCGGCGCGCTGGTGGCGCCCAGCGCCTATTTCAAGAAATCGCCGCCCGTCCAATACACCGACGACGTGGCTCGTCGTCTCGTGGAGGACTTCATCGCCGGCAAGAACAACGACACGCTGCCGGCCGAGCCGACGCCGGCTACGGCTCTCATGCGCCGGCGGCAGGCGGCCTGAAAAGGTTGGGCCATGACCACGGGTAGCCGAAGGCCACCCCTTCGGCTACCCCCTACCTGGCCGGATGGCCGGGGAACCATGACGGTTTTGTCATATGGGGAGGGGCTTGTCGGGAGACAGATGACAGTTTTCTCATGATCCGCCATACCCTCTTGACGGGGGCATACGGGGGTGGTATGGTGAAAACGTCGTCATTGGTGGAATCGTCAGCGCGCTGTTGACCCGTTTCGGTAACTGGTAAATTGGTGACTGGTTACCAGTTATCAGTCACCAGCTACCACCTTTCACGAGGCCCCTCCTATGTTTGTCGCTTATCCGCGCTTTTCCCGTTTTCTGGCGCTGTGGCTTGTGTCCGTCTTGCTCTTGGCCGGCTCGACCCGGGATCGCGCGCCCGAGCGCGTTGTCGTAGCTGCGGGTGGGGGCGGTTTCCAGCGGGTGTGGAAGGGCGATGGCTATGTCTATGCCCTGGCCGCCCGCGATGCCCAGATTGTGCTGGGTGTGGGCAGCGAAGGCATGCTCCTCCGCAGCACCGACGGCGGCGAGACCTGGAACTACCAGGCCCCGCGGCCCGATAGGGACCTTTTCGACCTCAGTCTGGTTGGGCAACAGGCTTGGGCCGTAGGTCAAGACGGGACCGTCCTCTTCAGCAACGACGGCGGCGTCTCCTGGCAGGCTCGCGGCGCGCTGACGACCACTCTGTACGGCGTCCACTTCCTCGACGGCCAGCGGGGCTGGGTTGTGGGCGCAGGCGGTTTCGTTGCCCGCAGCACCGACGGCGGCTTGACCTGGAGCGCCCAAACGAGCGGCGTCACCACGGCCCTGCGCCGGGTGCGTTTCTTCGCCGACGGCCAGTACGGTCTCATCGTCGGCGACGCCGGTACCCTCCTGACGACAACCAACGGCGGCGCCACCTGGACCATCCGTGCGGGCATCGTCGCTGCGAGCATCCATCTGCGGGACATCCACATCGAAGGCAACGAAGCCTGGATCGTCGGCGACAGCGACACCCTGCGTTACAGCAACGACCGCGGGGTCACCTGGAGCGCCCGCACCGTCGCCACGGGCAACCACCTCTACGCCGTTGCCTTTGCCCCCGGCCAGAACCAGGTCGGTTGGGTGGCCGGCCGTGAGGGTAGTATCGCTCGCACGACCAACGGCGGCGCCAGCTGGACGAACGTCACCACCGTGGACGGCGACAGCAGAACCGGCCGCGATCTGTTTGCCTTGGCGGCCGCCAGCACGACCCGCGCCTGGGCCGGAGGGAGCGTCCTGGCCGTCAACGACGGCAACTGGGACAACGGCCAAGTCAAGCGCTATCAGAGCTGGTTCATCTGGCGGACCACGAACGGCACTGCCTGGTCCCACGTGATGGGCGGCCATCTGCCCCGCTTTCTCGCCATCGTCGCGCCGGACGACCGCACCGCCTACGCCGTCGGCGACCATGTGCAGGCGTTGAAAACGACCGACGGCGGCCAGACCTGGCGCGAGCTGTACCGGCAGATGCGTTCCGACCCGGCCACACCGCCCACCGCCGACAACATCGGCTCCTTTTTGCTGGGGATAGACTGCGCCTCGGCCGACGATTGTCACGCCGTGGGCCGTTGGGCCCTCGTCCTCCACACGACCGACGGCGGCCAAACCTGGCGCCGCGAGTACACTCCCGGCTACGGGGGCTATCTCTACGATGTCCAACGCCCCTCGCCTACCCGGGGGCTGGTCGTCGGCACCTGGCGCTACTTCCATACGACCAACGGCGGCAACAACTGGGTCGAGGCTGCTAACAACGGCGGCAACACGCCCGGCATTGACCTGGAGATGATCTCCGAGACCACGGGCGCCATGTCCATCCTCAAACCCTTCCTCAAGTACACCACGGACGGCGGGGTGAACTGGGCCAACAAGAGCCTGCCCGCGGCCTACGGTTCCTGGTTCTTCGAGGCCGCCGAAGCCATTGACACGAACAACGACGGCCGCCTCGACCGCGTCTGGCTGGCCGGTTGCGCCCGCGCCCCCGGCACCTGGGTGCACGAAACGCCCTGTCAATCGGCGGCGGTGCTGCGGTCGAGCGACGGCGGTAACACCTGGGCCGACACCGTCTTCGACCCCAGCTTCAGCAAAGTCCTGGCGCTGCAGATGGCCGACGCCAACACGGGCTGGGTGGCCGGCGAAAACGGCGCCCTGGCCGTCACCACCGACGGCGGCGCCACCTGGACCCGCATCCCCGTCCCGGCCGATAAACATCTCCACGATGTGGCCGTGGCCCATCCCGGTCTGGTCTATGTCGCCGGCGAGGAGAACGTCATCCTGCGCTACCTGGCCGGTTCGAGCCGGAGCCTGGCCGCGGCGCCCCAGCAGAACATCGCCTTCGACGGCGAGCTGAACGACTGGACGATGGCCGGCGCTGCCGTGGTGGACGCCGCCAACGCCGACACGGTCAGCGATCCGCCGCCCACGGCAACCGACCTATCCGCCACCGTGCGGGCCCGCTGGTGGGAAGACCGACTCTTCTTCGCCATCGAGGTCACCGACGACCAGGTTACCGGCGATGACCGGGTCGAGATTGCGCTCGACGGTCTGAACGACGACCTCGGCGGCGGCAGCGATGACCGCCACTTCGTCTTTTATCACGATGGCCGCCTGAACACGGGGAGCGTTCCTGTGACCGCCGTTGTACGGCCAGTCGCCGGTGGCTACCGTCTCGAAATCGGCATCCCGGCGGCGGCCTTGGGCGGGAACTTTGCCGCCGGCCGCACTTTGGGCCTGCAGATCGGCCTCTTTGACGACGGCGGCGGCGAACAGAGCCGTCTCCTCTGGGCCGGGACGAGCATGACCGCTCAGCCCGAACGGTTCGGTACGCTCACCCTGCAGCCCTTCGGCGGCGATACGGCCACCCTCATGGCCGTCCCGGTCGGGGCCATGACCATGGACGGCAGCCTGGCCGAGTGGAGCAACGAGCACATCCTCAACCTGACCGCCGCCACGGCCGATACCCAACAGGGCGCAGCCGTGACCGAGGCCGATCTGAGCGCCGAGGTGCGGGCGCGCTGGTGGCCGAACTACGTCTTCGTCGGCATCCGCGTGCGGGATGACAACGTGCGCCCCGGCGATGCCGTCCATCTCGCCTTTGACGGCAACGCCGACGGCCGCCACAGCGGGCCGACCGACTGGCGTATCCGCATCGGCGCCGACGGCAGTGTCGAGAACGGTTACCTGGCCCTGGCCTATGTGACGGCCGTCGCCAACGGCTATCAGGTCGAGGTGGCCGTGCCCCAAAGCATGTTGGGCGGCACCCTGGCCCACAACCGCGCCTTCGGTTTCAACGTCGGCCTGGAAGATGACGACGCCGACGACGCCCGCGCCGAGAGCTGGCTCGTCTGGCAGGGCGCCAGTCCCGGCGGCATTTTCGCCGACCTGGGACGGATCCGCCTGCAGGCCTACAGTCTGACCCTACAACCGGGCAGCAACGGCTACACCGGCGCCGTGGATACCTATCTCAACTCCTGGACGCCGACCTCGAACCACGCGACCGAGACGACCTTGGAATGGCGGGCCGCAGGCAACGACCCGGCCAAGAGCGGTCTCGTCCGCTTCGACCTGAGCACCCTGCCGCCGAACGTCATCATCCAACAGGCCACCCTCTCCTACTACGCCACTCTCGACGGCGGCCAGGACCTCACGGCCCGGATTTACCGGGTGACGCGGGCCTGGAATGTGAATACGGCCACCTGGCAGCAGGCCGCAACCGGCACGCCCTGGCAAACGGCCGGCGCCCGTGGCGCCTCTGACCGCGCCGCGGCGCCTACCGACATGCGGCCGATGACCGGCCTGGGCTGGATCGGTTTCGATGTCACGGCCGATGTCGCCGCCTTCGTCAACGGCACGGCCGCCAATCAGGGCTGGCTGGTGGAGATGGCCGGCGCCTTTTCCCGCTTCCTGGTGGCGGCGGTGGAATACGCCGATCCGACTCTGCGGCCCAAGCTCGATATCCGCTACACCCTGCCGCCGGCGGGCACCCTCCCCACGCCCACCCCCACCGTCACCCCAACGAACACACCCACGCCCACGATCACGCCGACGCCGACCATCACCCCAACGCCGACGAATACCCCCACGCCCACGGAAACGCCGACGGTCACGCCCACGCCCACCGTTACCCCCACCCCAACCATCACGCCAACACCGACCGACACGCCCACGCCCACCGAAACACCGACGGTCACGCCCACGCCGACCGACACGCCCACACCCACCGAGACGCCGACCCCCACCCCGACGCCGACGGCTACGCCCACACCCACGCCCACGGCCACACCCGACCGTTTCACGATCAGCCTGCGCAACGGCATAGCCGGCTACCTGGGCAGTGAGGACACCTACCTGGCCGCGCTCGACCCCCATGTCAACTACGTGCGGGCGCCGTTGTTGGTAGCACGGGAGCTGCCGGGCCACCAACAGCGCCCCTTGCTCATCTTCGACCTGCGCACCATCCCCGACGGCGCCATCGTCCGCAGCGCCGAACTGCGTCTATACGTGACCTATCGCAGCGATCCAGCCATCGGCCGTTCGCTCCTGCTCCATCGCCTGCTGCGCACCTGGTATCCGCCGGTCGCGAACTGGCGGCTGGCCACCGAGACGAGCGCTTGGGCGCAGCCGGGCGCAGGCGCGGTTGGGATTGACCATCGCACCCTGCCCGGCGGTGTGGCGCCTCTCGACGCCGGCGATGCCCTCGTCTTCGATGTGACCCGCGATATCCAGGACATCCTCTTCGGTGAGCCCAACTTCGGCTGGTTGCTCAAGCTGAGCGATGGCGGCGACCTCATCATCAACCTGGCCAGCAACGAGCACCCCAACCCGGCGCTGCGGCCGGAGCTACGCATCACCCTGAACACGGGCACCGTGCTGGCCACGGCGACCCCCACCCCCACCCCGCCGGTTACGCCCACCCCCTCCGGCCAAACCGGTCAGGCCACCTTCGAGAAGGCCCTGGTGACGGGCTGGAATGCCTTCTCCATCCCCGTTGTTCCGCCCAACCCGCTTTTGCCCACGGTGCTGAGCAGCATCGAGGGCCGCTACACGGTAGTACGTTGGTGGGATAACACGGTCACGCCCCCGCGCTGGCGTAGCTATCGGCCGGGCGACCCCGCCAGCGACCTCATCGCCATTCCCGAGCTGATCGGAGTCTGGATCGAGATGAATCAGCCCGGTCTGCTGCGGGTGACCGGCGCGCGGCCTACTACCACCGTCATCCACCTGGAGCCGGGCTGGAACCAGATCGGCTTCCCGGCCCTGACGCCGCAACGGGTGGAGATGACCCTGGCCGCCATTGCCGGCCGCTACGATCGCGTGCGCGTCTGGGATAACGCCCAACAGCTCTGGCGCGAATTCCGGCCGAACGACCCCGCAAGCACCCTGACCGTCTTCCAGCCCGGTGACGCCATCTGGATCCATGCCACCCAACCGGCCGATCTTACGATCGTGAACTAACTGGAACACAACTCCGCAGGAGCTGTGTTCCATGCATGCTCCACGCGAGACGCCCTCCGCCATGATGACGGAGGGCGTCTCTTCACCCACAACCGAAAGGAGGAGAAGGGAGGAGGGTCAAATGCCCAGGCGATTGCGCCGCAGGATTTCGGAGGTCGCCTGGCAGGTGGTAGGACGATGGCCCGGCAGCGGCAACACCCGCTCGTGCAAGGTGTCGATGATCCACTCCTTCTGCGGGAAGAAGATGTCCTCGAGCTCGGCGGCCGGCGTGATCCAGTTGCGCGAACCGACCACGGCGATGGGGCCATCGAGGTAATCGAAGGCCAGCTGGCTGAGGTTGGAGGCCATCGTGTGCAGAAAAGAGCCGCGCTCGCAGGCATCGGAGGCCAGAATGGCCCGGCCGGTCTTCTTGATGGACTCAACGATGGGCTCGTAGTTGAGGGGGTTGATAAAACGGGCATCAATGACCTCGGCCGAGACGCCGTAGCGGGCTTCGAGTTCGGCTGCGGCGTCCAGCGCCCGGTAAAGGGTGGCGCCGATGGTGACGATGGTGACATCGCGACCCTCGCGGCGGAGGGCCGGCTCGCCCATAGGCACTTCGTAGTACTCGACCGGCACGCCGCCGGGCACCAAGATTTCGGGTTCGTTGTAGAGCCGCTGGCTCTCGAAGAAAATGACCGGGTCGGTGCCGCGCAGGGCCAGATTAAGCATGCCCTTGGCGTCGTAGGGCGTGGCTGGGAACATGACCTTTAGGCCGGGAATGTGGGCCACGAGGGATGTCCAATCCTGGGAATGCTGCGCGCCGTATTTCGACCCCACCGAGACCCGCAGGACGAGGGGCATCTGGAGAACGCCGGCCGACATGGCCTGCCATTTGGCCATCTGATTGAAGACTTCGTCGCCGGCGCGGCCCAGAAAGTCGCAGTACATGATTTCGGCCACGACCCGACCGCCGGAGATGGCGTAGCCCACGGCCGTGCCGGCAATGGCCGCCTCGGAAATGGGCGCATTGAACAACCGATGGTAGGGCAGGGCCTCGGTCAGGCCCCGATAGACGCCAAAAGCGCCACCCCAGTCCCGGTTTTCCTCGCCGTAGGCGATCATCGTCGGGTCTTCGTAAAAGCGATGGATCATCGCCTCGAACAGCGCCTCGGCGTAGGTCAGGCATTTCGGCTTGGGCAACGGCTTACCGTTCTCGTCGAGGCCGAAGCGGTATTTGGCCGTGGTCTGGCGCAGCCGGGTTTCCTCCTTGGGCAGGAGCACTTCGGGCACGCCGTCGGCCATGCGATCCTTGAACTGGTTCGAGAACATATAGCCGCCGATGACCTCGGGGTCAGTTAGACGGGGCGACAGTTCCAACGACGTCGCCGTGCGGGCCACGTGATAGAGCCGCTCGTCTATGTCGGCCTGGATGGCGTCGAGCTGATCGGCCGTGGCGTGGCCGTTGGCGATCAGGTACTCGCGGAAGGCCAGCAGCGCATCCTGGCTGCGCCAGAGCTCGATTTCCTCTTTCGTCCGATAGGACCCGGCGTCGGAGGGCGAATGCCCGGACAGACGATACGTGACCGTGTCGAGCAGCACCGGTCCCCGGCCTTCTTCAAGGATGACCCGCTTGCGAGCGATGGCATCGGCGACGGCCAAGGGATTGTAGCCGTCCACCCGCTCGGCGTGCATGGCTTCGGGGTTGACCCCCAAGCCCACGCGAGCCAGGATGCCGAAGCCCATGGTCTCGCCTTTCGTCTGGCCGCCCATGCCGTAGAAGTTGTTGATGAAGTTGAAGAGGATGGGTGGCGCGCCGCCGATTTCCTTGGGCCAGAGGGTGCGGTACTGGTCCATGGCGGCGAACATCATGGCCTCCCACACGGGGCCGCAGCCCATCGAGGCGTCGCCGATATTGACGATGACGATGCCAGGCCGACGGTTGACCCGTTTGAACAGGGCGGCGCCCACGGCGATGTCGGCCGAGCCGCCGACGATGGCGTTGTTGGGCATGACCCCGAAGGGCGGGAAAAAGGCATGCATCGAGCCGCCCAACCCACGGTTGAAGCCGTTGGCCCGGCCAAAAATCTCGGCCAGGGTGCCGAAGAGCACGTAGTTGAAGGCCAGGTCTTTGACGTTCCCGTTCGACGAGAAGCGCTCGACCCCGCGCAGCACGGCGCCGTCGAGGTAGGTCTCCATGATACGCATGAGGGCATCGTCATCCAACTTGGCGATGGCCGAAAAGCTTTTGGCCAGGATTTCGCCGTGGCTGCGATGGGAGCCGAAAATGAGGTCATCCACGGTCAGGTGATAGGCCATGCCTACGGCCGCGGCTTCCTGGCCGATGGAGAGGTGCGCTGGCCCCGGATGGTTGTAGGC
>JAOADB010000123.1 GCA_026417535.1 Caldilineales bacterium | reverse complement strand
GCTCCACCAGTTCCGCGGTCGCGTCGGTCGGGGGCCGCATCCGTCCTATTGCATCCTGATCAGCGAACCCACCAGCGACGAGAGCACCGAACGGATGCGGGCCATGGAGCAGACCCAGGACGGTTTCCTGTTGGCCGAGATTGACCTGCGCTTGCGGGGGCCGGGCGAGTTCTTTGGCACCCGGCAATCGGGTCTGCCCGACCTGAAGCTGGCGCGGTTGAGCGACACCCGGTTGTTGGAGCTGGCCCGCAGCGAGGCCGAGAAGCTGCTGGCCGCCGACCCCGACCTCACCCGTCCTGAACATCGTCTCCTGGCCCACCGCGTCGCCGACTTCTGGACGCGGGAGATCGATCGCTCATAACGTCCGTCCTTCGTCCCCGCTTTCGGCCGGGTTTCAGGACGAAAGACCCAGGACGAAAGACGGAAACCCCCTTTCGTCCTCCGTCATTCGTCCTTTGTCTTGGCCATCGGCCAAAACCCCCAACACCTTCCAAACCACGCCCAACGAACCAGTCACCAGTCACCATGATCACTGCTCTCTACCCCGGCACCTTTGATCCCGTCCATAACGGCCATATTGACATTGCCCGGCGCTCGGCCCGGTTGTGGGACCGCCTGATCGTCGCCGTGTACGACCGCCCCAACAAGAAACTCCTGTTCGATGCGGCCGAACGCGTGGCCCTCTTCGCCGAAGCCGTGCGCGACATCCCCAACGTGGAGGTCGTCACCTACAGCGGTCTCACCGTCGAATTTGCCCGCCAGGTGGGCGCTCGGGTCATGGTGCGCGGGTTGCGCGCCATTTCCGATTTCGAATACGAGTTCCAGATCGCCTTGACGAACAAGGAGCTGGCGCCGGACATCGAGTTCTGCGCCCTGATGACGAGCCTGGAGCATGCCTTCCTGTCGGCCAGCATCCTCAAAGAAGTGGCGCTGCTCGGCGGCGATATCAGCGGCATGTGTCCGCCGCATGTGGCCGAGGCCTTGCGCCGCCGGGCACGCGAACGCGGTCTGATCGAGGTGAGCGGCAAAGTGGAGCGTGTCTGATGACGACCGAACTCGTTATCGCCCAGCTCTGGCAGACCATCCTGGAGCGGCGGGAGACCCTGCCCGAAGGCAGCTATACGGCTGCGCTGTTCCGCCGCGGGGAAAACGAGATTCTCAAAAAGCTCGGTGAAGAGGCCATCGAAGTGCTCATCGCAGCCAAAGGCGAAGGCAACGACCGGGTGATCTCCGAAGCGGCCGATCTGATCTACCACCTGCTCGTCCTGCTGGCCGCCCGCGACCTGAGCTGGGACCAGGTCGAGGCCGAGCTGGCGCGACGGTTTCGTTGAACGAACCGAGAGGTACCGTCGTTCGTCCTCCGTCACGATGGACAGGACGAAGGGCGAACGACGGGATTCGATATGGCTTGCCATGTCCATCCGGCGGTTGGGGGCTATCATCCGCAAGGAATTTCGCCATATCCGGCGGGATCGGCGCCTGTTCTTTCTGGTCACCGTGTCGCCCGCCATCATGCTGGTGGCTTTTGCCTACCTCTTCTCTTTCGACACGGCGCGCATTCCTTTTGCCTATTACGACCGCGACCGCTCGGCCGAATCGCGGCAGTTGTTGATGGCTCTGGCGACCGACCGCGAGCTGCGCTTCGTGGGCGAGGTGGCCAGTTATGACGACCTGCGGGCGGCTATGCAGGCCGGTCGCATCCGGTTGGGACTGGTCATCCCACCTGGTTTTGGGGCCGATCTCGTGGCGGGTCGCACGACGACGGTGCAGCTTCTGGGCGACGGCAGCGACCCGATCACGGCGGCCGTGCAAATGGCGCGGCTGACGGGGATGATCGGCGAATGGGGACAGGCCTATCGGCGGTTGAACCCGACGCCGCCCATTGACGTGCGCGCGCTCGTGTGGTTCAACCCCTTCTTGCGTTCGAGTCACAGCATGGTGCCGGCCTTGCTGGCCATCGTGCTCATCCTGCCGGGCATGGCCGTGGCCCTGGCCCTCACCCGCGAGAAGGAGCTGGGGAGCTTCGAGAGTCTGGCTGCCACACCCGTGCGGCCGGCCGAGTACATCCTGGGCAAGCTCATCCCCTATCTCGTCTACGGCCTCGTCGGCGCGGCCGGGGCTGTGGCCGTGGCCTTGTTCTGGTTCCGCGTCCCGTTGCGCGGGTCGCCCCTCGATCTGGCCGGCATGACCCTCTTCTATCTGCTGGCCACGTTGGGCGTCATCACCTTTGTCGCCGGCTTCATGGCCACCCAAAGCACGGCCTTGCGCGCGGTGTTGTTGCTGTTCCTGGTGCCCAGCGTCTTCCTCAGCGGCATTCTGTTGCCGGTAGACCCGCAGACCCGGCTCACGGCCGAGTCGCTCCCGGCCACCCATTTCGTCGTCATCGCCCGCGGGCTTTTTCTCAAGGGCCAGAGCTGGCAAGCCCTGGGCCGACCCCTCTTCATCCTGGCCATGATGGCCCTCCTCAGCATCACGTTCAGCATCCTCACCCTGCGCAAACGCGTTGGTTAGGAATTGATTACTGGTTATTGGTTACTAGTAACTGGTTACTAGTAACTAGTAACCAGTTACTAGTAACCAGTTACTAGTCACAAACAAATGTTTATCCAAATTTTGAATCTTACCTGGAAAGAGCTGATACAGCTCAGAAGAGACCGATTTTTGATGCTTTTTTTGATCGTAGCGCCGACTCTGCAGCTCGTGCTGCTTTCGCACAACGCGGCGCGGGGAGTGCGCGACCTGACCGTGGCCGTCCTCGACCTCGATCAGAGCAACCTCAGCCGCGAGTTGGTGGCGATGGTGGATAACACCCGCGAGATGCGCGTCCTTTACCATCCCCGCCATCGGCAGGACCTGGAGCAGCTCATCGCCGACGGCCTGGCCCAGGTGGGATTGGTGATCCCGCCCTCGTTTACCCGCGACTTCTATCGGTTGGGGCCGCAACCGGCGCAGCTTCAGGCCATCCTCGACGGCAGCAACCTGCTGGTGGGCAGCAACGGCGGCCGCGTCCTCGAAGGCGTTGTGCAACGGTTCATCGCCGACCATCTCGGTCCGGCCGCGGAGGCGCTCGACTTGGGCGGGGTGGAGGTCGTCACGACGGCGGCGTTCAACCCGGCCTTCGATTATCGCTGGTTCACGCTGCCTTCGATGCTGGTGTTCATCACCTATCAGGTGGCGTTGGTGGTAGCGGCGACCGGCTTCGTGCGGGAAAAAGAGCTAGGCACGCTGGAGCAGCTTATCGTCACGCCGTTGCGGCGGCCGGAGCTGATCATCGGCAAAGCCCTGCCGGCGGTCGTGGTGGCCTTTTTCAACTTTCTCGTGCTCTACGCGGTCATTCGTCTGGGCTACGGCGTGCCCATGCGCGGTGCGTTCGCGCTGTTGGTAGGGACATCCCTGCTTTTCGTCCTGGCCGTGGTGGCCCAGGGCACCCTGGTCTCCGTCCTGACCCACACCCAGCAGCAGGCCGTGCTCATCGTGTTCCTGATGGCCATCCTCGAAGTCACCCTGAGCGGCTATCTCTTGCCGGTGGAGAACATGCCCTTGGTCATGCGCGGGCTGGCCCAGGTCTCGGCTTTGCAACACCACATGACGCTGGTGCGCGCCATCATCCTGCGCGGGGCCACACTGCCGATGATCGGCGGCCATGTTCTGGCCCTGGCAGCCTTTGCCGTCGTGGGCTACGCCGTGGCCTGGCGCACCTTCACCCGTTCGTTGTGAGCCATGAGCACCCTCTTTTGTCGAAACCTGCAGCGGCGTTTCGGCAAGACCGTGGCCGTGGCCGGGGTGGATCTCGATATCGCCGCCGGCGAGATGTACGGCCTCATCGGGCCTGACGGCGCCGGCAAAACGACGCTGTTGCGCATGCTGGCCGGGGTACTCAAGCCCGATGCCGGCACCATTCGCATGGCCGGCGTGGACGTGGTGCGGCAGCCGGAACGGGTGCGGTCGTTGTTGGGCTATATGCCGCAGCGCTTCAGCCTCTATGCCGACCTGGGCGTGCTCGAAAACCTCCTCTTCTACGCCGACATCTTCGGCGTGCGCGGGGCCGAACGCCGCCAGCGGATCGAGCGCCTGCTCGCCTTCGCCCGCCTGGAGGACTTCCGCGACCGGCCCGCTGGTCAGCTGTCCGGCGGCATGAAGAAAAAGCTTGCCCTGGCCTGCGCCCTCATCCACCGCCCCCGCGTGCTCCTCCTCGACGAACCCACCAACGGCGTGGACCCCATCAGTCGCCGCGAGTTCTGGGACATCTTGGCCGACCTGCACCTGGAGGGCGTGACCATCCTGGTGACGACGCCCTACATGGACGAGGCCGAGCGTTGTCAGCGGGTGGGCCTGATGCATGAGGGCCGCATCCTGCGGCAAGATACACCCTCGGCCTTGCAGACATGGGTCCCAGGCCGGATGCTGGCGGTCTACGCCGGGGATCTGGCTGCCATAGCCGCAGCCGTGGCTTCCTTTCCCGGCCATCTGGATCACCATACCTACGGCGACCGGCTGCATGTGTTCGTGGCTCCCGACCTGACCGATCCGGAGGCCGCTCTGGCCGAGCACCTTCGGGCTTGCGGTCTCTCGTTCCGGCAGATTCTGAGCGATACGCCTCGCCTCGAAGAGGCGTTCATCCACCTGATCGCCCATCGGGAGGACGAGAGCATCCGGGCCGGGGCACGTTTGCCGAGCGTTGAGCTATGAACGCCGTCGTTGTCGAGCATTTGACCAAACGGTTCGGCCGCTTCGTGGCCGTCAACGACATCAGCTTCACCGTGGCCCGGGGGGAGATTTTCGGGTTCCTAGGGCCGAACGGCTCTGGCAAGACAACGACCATCCGCATGTTGCTGGGGCTTTTGCCGCCCACCAGCGGACAGGCCCGGGTGCTCGATGTGGACGTGGTGCGCCATCCCGAACGCATCGCCCGTCGGGTGGGCTACATGAGCCAGAAGTTCAGCCTCTATCCCGACCTGACGGTGGAGGAAAACCTGCGCTTTTACGGTCGCACCTATGGCCTGCGCGGCCGTGCGTTGGCCCGGCGTCAGGACGAGGTCCTGGCGCTGATCGGGTTGGAGGCCCAACGTCGGCGGCTCACGGCCGCTTTGGCCGGGGGCTGGAAGCAGAAACTGGCCCTGGCGACGGCGCTGCTCCATCGGCCCGAACTGCTCGTGCTCGACGAACCCACCGCCGGCGTGGACCCCATCAACCGTCGCGAGTTCTGGCGATTGTTGTACGGGTTGGCCGGGGAAGGCGTCACCGTGTTCGTCACCACCCACTACATGGACGAAGCCGAACAGTGCCATCGGCTGGCCCTCATTCACAACGGCGTCTTGCTGGCCGTGGGCGCGCCGGATGTGATCAAGCAGACCCACATGCCCGGACAGGTGGTCGAGGTCCTCTGCGCGCGGCCGCGGGTGGCCTTGCCGGTCCTGCGGGCGGCCGATCTGGCTGAGGTCGCCCTTTACGGCGAGCGCATCCACATCGCCGGTCCCAACCTGGAGCACCGCCTCGACGAGCTGAGGGCCCGACTGGAGGCCGCCGGGGCCGGCGTCATCGCTCTGCGTGTCATTCCCCCTTCACTGGAAGATGTCTTCATTGCCCAAACAAGCACCCGTTAGTCTGTTTTTGCTGCTCATCGTGCTGTTGGTGGCCTGTCAGGGCCCAAACGGCGCCGAGGGGGCGCGGCTGACCGGCTTTCTGACGACCGCCACGGTGGACATGGCGCCCGAAAGCGGCGGGCGTCTGTTGACCGTGACCGTGGCCGAGGGCGATGCGGTCACGGCCGGTCAGGTCCTGGCCCGGCTCGACGATACGCTGCTGCAGCTGGAGATCGCTCAGGCCGAGGCGGCCGTGGCCGAAGCCGAGGCCCGGCTGGCGCTGGTGCGGGCGGGCGCGCGCCCGGTGGATCGGGATGTCGCCGCGGCGCAGGTGGCCTACGCCCGCGCGGCCCTCGCTGCCGCTGAAGTGGCCCTGGCCGACGCCGAACGGTTGCGCGACCGACCCCAGCAGGCCGATCTGGCCGTGGCTGTGGCCGAGAGCGCCCTGGCCGAAGCCGAAGCCCGCGCCCGGGCGGCCCGGCTGGTCGCGCAGGCTGCCGATCACAAGGCCGAGATGTGGGGTGTCCTTGCCGCCGATCTGGCCAAAGGGGTGGACATTCCCCTGCCGGGCGGCGGCACCCAGCATCTGAGCTGGCCAGACAAAGCGGCCTATGCCCAACAGCAGTGGAACCTGAGCAGCCAGGAGGCCTGGGCTGCCTGGCAGGAAAGCGCCGCTGCCGATGCCGCCGTGGCTCAGGCGCGCACGGCGTTGGTCGAGGCCCGGCGTCAACGGGCGGCCGCCCAGGAAGCCACCGACCGGGTAGTGGCCGCGCAAAATGCCCGCGACGAGGCTGCCGCCCGTCTCGAACAGGCCGAAAAAGCCTACGAGGCCCTGGTGGCGGGGCCTTCCCCCGAACAGATGGCCGCAGCCGAGGCCGCCGTGGTTCAGGCTCAGGCTGCCGTTGCCGCCCTGAAAGCCCAACGCGAGCGCTTTGTCCTCAAGGCGCCCGTGGACGGCATCGTCATCGCCCTCTATCGCCGTGCGGGCGAGGTCATCGGCCCTCGCCAACGCCTGTTGACCGTAAGCCAGCCCAACGCGCTGGAGTTGACGGTCTATGCGCCGGCCTGGCTGTTGCCGACCCTGCAACCGGGGCAACAGCTCCCGGTGGAGGTAGAGGCCATCGGCAACCGCCGTTTTCCGGCCGAGGTGTTGCGCATTGCCGACCGGCCCGAGTTCACCCTGCGCCAGGCGCAAAACGTAGCCGAGCGCGGGGAGACCACCTACGCCGTCACCTTGCGTCTCCTCGAAGCCGATCCCCTCCTCCGTCCCGGTATGCCGGCCGTGGTGGTAATGGATGACCGATGACGAGAGCGCGCAGTTTCTGTAACACAACTGCGAGCAGTTGTGTTACACATTACCAGTCACCCACCCTATGTCCCACTTGCGCACGCTTTTTCTGACGCTGCTCATAACCGGCATCCTTGCCCTCGTCCTAGCCTTTGTCCTTGTTCCAGACGCGTTGGCGACGGTATGGGAACGGCTCGGCCTGCCGCCGACCTGGTTTGAGCGCATCGAGACGGCGCTCGGACGCGCGCCGGTCACAGAACCGGGGGGCATCCGTCTCTACGGCGTGCTCGAAGCGACCGAGACCTACGTCATGAGCGAGCTTTCCGGCCGCATCGCCGAGGTGTGGGCCGATGAAGGCGATTGGGTCGAGGCCGGCCAGCCGTTGCTGCGCCTGGATGGGAGCGAGACGGCGGCCCGTTTGACCGCAGCGCAAGCCGCCGTTGCCGCGGCGCAGGCCGCCGAAACGGCCGCCGCTGCGCCACCCCAGGCAACGACTCTGGCCCTGGCCGCCGCCCGGGTCACCGCGGCCGAGACCCGCCTAGAGGCCGCCCGGCGCAGCCTGGAACAGGCCCGCCGTCGCCGAGACGAGCCGCTGGCCCTGGAGGGCGAGATCGCCACGACGCGGGAGGCCATCCCCGCCGCCCAGGCCGCAGTCGAGCGCGCCCGTGCCGATGTCGCCCGGCTGGAGGTCCTGCTGGCCAAAGCGCAGGAAGACGGTTCGCGCGAAGGCCAGTATCAGCAGCGTATCCTCAGCTTGCAACACCAGGCCGCAGAGGCCCAGGTCGAGGCCGCTCAGGCTCGGCTGGAAGGGCTACAACGTCGTCTGGCCCTGCTCCTGGAACAGCGCCGCGAACCGCTCCTGTTGGAAGCTCAGCTCCATGCCGCCGAACAGGAGGTGCTTTTGGCCGAAGCCGAACTGGCGCTGGCCCGAGCCGAGGCCGCTCAGGCGTCGGCGTCCCCTCAACCTGAGGCGGTGGCCGTGGCCGCCGCGCGGGTGCAGGCGGCCATCGCGGCGCGGCGACGGATCGAATGGGAACAGGAGAAGCTGACGGTCACGGCGCCGATGGCAGGCCGGATCGCGAAACGCCTGCGCGCGGTCGGGGAAACGGTCGCGGCCGGTGAACCCCTTTTCATCCTCATGGACCCGCGTGACCTGGAGGTCAGCGTTTTCGTGGCCGTGGCCGATTTGCCCCGTGTTCACCTCGGCCAGGAACTGCCGGTCGAGGTGGCCGTGCCCGGCGGGCCGCGGTTGACGGCCGTCGTCACCTTCATCGCCACCGAGGCGCGCTTCCGCCCCGGCAACGTCCTCGATCCCCAGGATCGGGGCGATATGGTCTTTGCCGTGCGCCTGCGTCTGCCCAATCCCGACCTCAGCCTGAAGCCGGGGATGCCGGTGGATGTGGTGCTGCCGTGAGAGAGGACGAAGGACGAACGACGGATGACGAAGGTTTTTCGTCCTCCATCTTCGTCCTTCGTCCGGGCCTCTACGTGTTGCCGACCTGGTCGAGGAAATGCGGGCTTTCAGGCGACGGTCTGTTCGCGGCGGAGGCGGCGCAGGACCTTCATGACGTTGTTCTGGCCGCGGCCGAAGGTGTCGTGCAGGCGCCGGTACTCGGCATAGAGCAAGTCGTACACGGGCCGATGCTCGGCTATGGGCCGATAGACGCGCGACGGGGGTGGGGCCATATGGGCGGCCGCCTCGGCCAGGGTCGCATAGCCGCCGGCTTCGGGACCTGCGGCCACCGCCCCCAGCATGGCTGCGCCGAGGGCCGAGGGCTGCGGCGAACCGGCCACGGCCAACTCGCGACCGGTGATGTCGGCATAAATCTGCATGAGCATGGGATTTTTGGCCAGCCCACCGCCGGCCACGATGCTGTCCACAGCCAGACCCTGGTCGGTAAAGGCCTCGATGATCAGACGCGTGCCGAACGCCGTGGCTTCGATCAAGGCCCGGTAGATGTCCTCCGGCTTGGTGGCCAGGGTAGCGCCGATGAGCAGGCCGCTCAGCTCGGCATCCACCAACACGGAGCGATTGCCGTTCCACCAATCGAGCGCCAACAGGCCATGTTGGCCGGGGCGCTGAGTGGCGGCACGCTCGGCCAGGACATCGTGCAGCGAGACCCCTCGTTGCGACGCCTCTTCATGATAGGGCGGAGGCACGGCCTGTTCGACAAACCAGGCGAAAATGTCGCCGGCGCCGGCTTGTCCGGCCTCATAGCCGAAAAGTCCCGGCACAATGCCGTCCTCGACGACGCCGGCGATGCCCTCTACCAGGACCTCGCGTTCGGCCATGAGCATGTGGCAGGTGGAGGTGCCCATGATCATGAACATCACTCCGGGTTGGGTAACGCCGCCGCCCGGCGCCGCGGCATGGGCGTCAATAATCCCGGCGGCCACGGGCGTGCCCGGCGCCAGTCCCAACCGCGCCGCCCATTCCGGCAGCAGGCCGCCCACCCGAGTACCCGGCGCCACCACCGGCCCGGCGATTTTGTCTTCGTAGAGCCGGGCCAGCCCCGGATGGAGCGCCGCCAGGAAATCGGCCGGGAGATAGCCCTCGACCTTGTGCCAGGTGCCTTTGTAACCGGCCGCGCAGGCATTGCGGGCCAGGACCCCGGTCAGCTGCCAGACGATCCAATCGGCGCCCTCGACGATGCGGGCGGCCGTTTCGTAGAGTTCCGGGTCTTCTTCCAGCATCTGCAAGGCCTTGGGGATCAGCCATTCCGAGGAGATTTTGCCGCCGTAGCGTCGCGGCCAGGCATCCCCGCGGGCAGCGGCCAGCGCGTTGACCCGGTCGGCCTGCGGCTGGGCGGCGTGGTGTTTCCAAAGCTTGGCCCAGGCATGGGGCCGCGCCCGATAGGCGGGCAGGGTGTGCAAGGGGGTGCCGTCGGCCGTGGTGGGCAAAACGGTGCAGGCAGTGAAGTCGAGACCGATGCCGATGACATCCTGCGGAGCAACGCCGCCCGCGCGCAGGACCGTCGTCACCGTCTTTTCCATCGTGCTCACCCAATCGGAAGGGTTCTGTAAGGCCCAATCGGGCGGCAGCGGTGTGTGGCTGCCGGGCAGACGTTCGTCAATGACGCCGTCGGGATAGGGTTCGACTGCGGTGGCAACCGTCTCGCCGGTGGCCACATCCACCAGCAGTGCCCGCACCGATTCGGTGCCGAAATCGAGTCCCAAGGTGTACCTGGCCATAGAGGGTGCTCCTTTGTTGGCGGAGAAAGGGTCGTTGTCGTTCGCAAGGGACAGGCCGATGATGGGAAGATACCTCACGTCCTGTCGCGCCGCATTGTACTGCGTTCGGTCATGAGCGTCCTAATGAAAGCCGGCAGGTTGGCAGGGTGGAACGTTTCCGGCGTTGTGCGGCGCCGGTGCCGGCCCTGCCGCGCGGGCGTGGCAGGTGTTGGCGGGTTGGGGCCGTAATGACCGAAAGGGGTGCCGGCGAAGCCAGGCGCTGCGGAGTGGGGGTCGGCCGTAGGCGCGGCGATAGGGGCGGCC
>JAOADB010000012.1 GCA_026417535.1 Caldilineales bacterium | reverse complement strand
TAAACCCCTGGCTGCGCTCTACTTCTATCGGCGTTACAAGGCGGCGTTGCTCTTCGCCCACACGCTGGTCGTCAACCTGGGGTTGGCCCTCTACTTGTGGCGACGGCGGCCGCGTGGGTGGCCCTATGGCCTGGCCTTCATCGGCCATCTCGTGCTCGACCGCATCTGGTTCTTCCCCGATACGTTCTACTGGCCGTTCCGGGGCTGGCGTTTTCACGTCTGGCAAAAGCGGGGCAGCGAACAGAGCGATATCCGGCTGGCCTATTGGTTCGCCTTTACCCGGCGGCCGGAGCTATGGGGCTGGGAGCTGGGCGGCTTGTTGGCTGCGGCCTGGTATATCCGTCATCACCGGCTCTATCAACCGCAGCGGTTCTGGCGCTGGCTGCGCACCGGCCGCACCGAGGGGTCTACCGACTCGCCACCCACAACCATGCCGCCGCTAGCGTGACCAGGAAGACCAACGCGCCGGCCACCAACACCCGAGCGCTGCCCACGCTATCGCGCATCACGTAGTGGTCTGCGGCGCGAGCTTCGATGTGAAACAGGGGGCCGGCCAGCCAGGCAAAGCCCAACCCGCCGAGAAAGCCGCCGAGATGACCCCAGTTGTCAATCCCCGGCGAGAGGCCGATGATGAAGTTGATGGCGGCAATCGTGAGGATGTTGACCAGCGCCGGCCGGGCGCGTTCGCCGAAAAAGGCGCGATTGCGGTAGAGGAACACACCGTAGGCCGCCAACAGGCCGAAAATGGCCGTGGAGGACCCCAACGACCGGGCCGGACTCATGATCAGGGAGACGACATTGCCGGCAAAGCCCGCCAGCAGATACAGGGCCAAAAAGCGGATGTGGCCGTAGGCGCGTTCGAGCTGAGGGCCTAACGCGTAGAGGGCGTACATGTTGAAGGCGAGGTGGAGGATACCGCCGTGCAGCCAAATCGGCGTCAGTAACCGCCACCATTGCCCGGCCAGGATGGCATCGGCCGCCTTCATCCCCAGCTGCCCCGGCAGGTCCCAGCCCAGCAGGAACCGGCTCAGCATCTGCAGGGCAAAGGCCGCCAGGCTGATGCCCATCATGGCATAGGTGACCAGGGGCTGTTCCGGGCCTGCAGGCCATGCCACCCATACCGTCTTCGTGGGTGTCTCGGCCTCTTCCTGCTCGGCAGGGGCCTCGTCGCGTTCGTCATCGAGAAAAGGGTCCGTAGCCACGCTTGGGTTCCTGATGGGGATGGACGATAGACGATGGACGATGGACAATTCCCACTGTCCATCTTCTCGTCACAAGCGAAAGATCTGCACCAGCGGCGCTTCTGTCTCTCGTTCGATGGTGGCGATGACCTCGATGTAATCCTCCAGGCCAGAGCCGCGCAGTTTTTCCTTGAGCAGCTCGTCAATCTGGAAGATGCCGGCCGAATTGCGCATGAGGATGCGGGCGCGCACGGGTTTGGTGTCCCCCGGTTCGAGGGTGACCTTTTCGATGGCCATGGCCGAGACGGAGTGGATGTTCAGTTCGCCCCGTTCGAAGGGGATGCGTGAGCGGCCCTGGGCCATATCGAGGGCATCGGCCACGCGCACGATGCCGGCTTCCAGGGTCAGGGGACGGCCCTCACGGCGATGGGCGATGATGGCATGGAGGATTTCAGAGCGGATGACCGTGCGCACGACCGGGTCGGGATAGGCCGCCGGCAGGATGTCGGCCAGTTTTTGCTGGGCGACGAACAGGCTGTACTCCTCGTGGGCGATGCGGTGGATGCTCATGCCCAAGTCGTGCATGAGCGCAGCCAGGACGACGACGACCTCGGCATCCTCGTTGGTTAGGCCGTGGTCGCGCACCACGTTGGGCCGGATGCCTTTGGCCAGGAGCAGGCGCAGCAGGCGCAGGGCGATATTGGCCACGATCTGCACGTGCACCGGCCCGTGATCGGTCATGCCCAGGCGGTCCACGGCGTTGACGTTCTGGCAATACCACAGGGTGTAGAGTTCATCATCGGCATTCACCGCCGCCATGATCCGCTGCAGGATGGGGTTATGGCGGTCGGGAACGTGGACGGCGATGCGGTTGCCGGCCAGGGGCAGGCCGGGCGCCGGCGGTTCCGGCACCGCTAACGTGAGGGATTCGCTGGTCTCGGACGTCATGGGCATTCTCCTGCGGCCATTGTGCGCCACCGATGGCACCTTTGGCAAACCCGGCCCAAGCGAACGCGGGATGTAACGACTCAGGCCGATGCGGGTGATGGCTCCGGTTCCGACATGGTTTCATTCCTGGCAGACGAAAGGGTTAGCGCAAGATGCCATCTTGCGCTAACCCTTTCGTCCCTCGTCTTGGCGAGGGGCCGATGGCGGGAACCAAGGCCGGCCAGGAAGGACAGCACGCTGAGCAGTTACCGCGGGGATTTTCTTTCGCTCTGACCGGGCAGTTTGAATTGTCAACACCGGTCTGCTAGACTTGGTTTGCGATGGCGTCCCCGCCATCGGTCTCCTAGCGAGACGAAGCACCAAAGACGGAATCCATCCTTCCATCGTTCATCGTCTATCATCCATCGTCCATCGTCCATTTAGGAGCTGCATCATGCCCCTCGTTTATGCCGGTAAGTACCTCCGGGTTCATCTCGATAACGGCGCTGTGACCGAGCACCCTATCGCCGAGGACGATGTTCGCCGCTTTCTTCTGGGCAGCGGCTACGCGGCCTGGCTTTTCTATCGCGAAGTGGATCCGGCCCTGGCCTGGGATGATCCGGCCATGCCGGTCTATGTGTTCAACGGTTTGCTCAGCGGCACTTTTGCCCCCACTGGGTGCCGCAGTTCGTGGTGCACGCGTTCGCCCCTGACCGGCATTTGGGGTGAGAGCAACGTGGGCGGCCATTGGGGGGCCGAGCTGCGTTTCGCCGGTTACGATGGCGTGGTCATCACCGGTCGCAGCCCCGAACCGGTCTATCTCTGGATTGACGGCGTGAACGGCGAGGTGGCCTTGCGGCCGGCCGGCCATCTGTGGGGGCGCAACCACTACGAGGTGGCGGCCATGCTCCAGGCCGAGACCGATGCCAAGGCCCAGGTGGCCTGTATCGGCCTGGCCGGTGAGAACGCGGTGCGCTATGCCGGCGTGATGACCGGCGGCATCGAACACGCCCGCACAGCCGGTCGCACCGGTATCGGCGCCGCGCTGGGCCACAAGCGGCTGAAGGCCATCGTCGTGCGCGGGCGGGAAAAACCGGCCTATCACGATGCCAAGGCCTTTCGCGAGACGGTGAAGGCGGCCAACGCTGTCATCAAGGACAACTCGTTCGGGATGAGCATGTTGGGCACGGCCGGCGGCGTCATCAACAGCGAGAAGTACGGCGACCTGCCTCTGCGCAACTGGCGGGACGGCACCTGGCCCGACGCCGCGCGCATCTCCGGCCAGCGCATCGCCGAGACCATCTTCCAGCGCCACACCTTCTGTTTTGCCTGCCCCATCGGCTGCGGCAAGACCGTCCTGGTCGAGGAAGGCCCCTACGCCGGCACCCGCGGCCACGGCCCCGAATACGAGACCCTGGCCGGCTTTGGCGGGATGCTCCTCAACAACGACCTGGAGAGCATCGCCCATATCAACATGCTCTGCAACGACTACGGCTTGGACACCATCTCGACCTCGGCCTGCATCGCCTTCGCCATCGAGGCGGTCGAGCGCGGCCTGCTGGCGCCCATCGTCCTCGACGGCCACGAGCTGACCTGGGGCCGGGCGCCGGCCATCGTCGCCTGCGTCCATCGCATCGCCCGGCGGGAGGGCATCGGCGACTTTCTGGCCCAAGGCGTGCGGGCGATGGCCGCGGCCTTGGGACCGGAGGCGGCGCCGCTGGCGCTACATGTCAAGGGGCTGGAGGTGCCCTATCACGACCCGCGCGCGTTTGTCAGCATGGCGGCCAACTACGCCACGGCCAATCGCGGGGCCTGCCACATGGAGGCCATCACCTATTGGGAGGGTTACGGCGTCGAGGTGCCGGGGCTGGTCTTCCATCCCGGCGTGGACCATTTCACCGACCGGCTGAACAGCCGCGAGGGCGGGCGTATGGCGGCCCACTATCAGAACTACCAAGGCGTCTATAACCCGTTGGGGCTGTGCCGCTTCATCGTCAAGGGCCTGGCCGGTCCGCAGATGGTGGCCGACCTGGTGAACACGGCCCTGGGCTGGGGGTGGACCCCGGCCACGGTCTTCGAGACCGGCGAGCGGATTTTCAACCTGAAGCGTCTGATCAACCTGCGCTACGGCATCACGGCAGCCGACGACACCCTGCCATCCCGTTTCCTGCACGAACCCCGGCCTGACGGCGGCGCTGCGGGCAATGTCCCCGATTTGACGGCCATGCTGGCGGAGTACTACGAGGCCCGCGGCTGGGATCCGGCCACCGGCGCGCCCACCCCCGCTCGGTTGCAGGCCCTGGGGCTGTAGCCCAACTGCACAGGAGTTGGGTTGCAATTTTGCCAATCCGCCCGGCCTGTGTATAATTCAACTGTTGGACGTTTTCACGCTGTTCCGGAGTACGCAACAAAGCACCGCCAGGCCTGAACGTCGGCGGTGCTTTTTTCGTTTGGGGGACGGTTAGACGTCCAACGCCGTATCAACCTAACCCCATTTGTTTCCCCAGGAGATGTATCCCATGAGTACCCCCAACAAGCGCGAGCGCGGCGTCGTGAAGTGGTTTAGCGATGCCAAGGGCTACGGCTTCATCGCCCGCGAGACCGGCGAGGACGTTTTCGTCCACTTCTCGGCCATCGAAGGCACCGGTTTCAAGACCCTGAAGGAAGGCCAGCGCGTCGAATTCACGGTCGAGCAGGGCAAGAAGGGCCTCGCCGCCGTCAACGTCACCCGTATCTGAGCAGTCATCATGAACCCATCGGCTTTGTCTATCACCGACGGCATGGTCGTCACCTTCCGCTACACGATGAGCCTCGATGACGGCGAAATCGTGGCCGGTGCCGCAGGTCCGGAGACCATCACCTATCTGCACGGTGAAGGCGCCCTCCTGCCCGGCCTGGAAGATGCTCTCTACGGTCTCAAGGCCGGCCAGCGCAAGGCCATCACCCTCGCGCCCCACGAGGCCTACGGCGAGCTAGACGAGGACGCCTGGGAGCTCGTTCCCCTGAGCGAGTTCCCGCCCGACCTCGAGCTCGAACCGGGCATGGCCCTCGAGATCCACGACGACGAGATGGACGAAATTTACGAGGCTTACGTCGCCCAGATCAGCGATGAGGGCGTCCTGCTCGATTTCAACCATCCGCTTGCCGGCGAAACCCTGCACTTCCAGATCGAAGTCCTCGATGTCCGTCCGGCTACCCGCGAGGAACTCGAACACGGGCATCCTCACACCGGCGGACACGCCCACTGAGTCCCCTCGTCTTTCCCTGAACAACGCCCAGGAGTCATTCCTGGGCGTTGTTTTTTGGGGCTTATCTGTCCGGCCCGCCGTGTTCCCAAGGCGGGGGCAAAGGACGAACGATGGAGGACGGAACCCCTTCGTACCGGTATGGGTTTGGCTTTTCTCAATCCGGGTGTGGATAATCCGGGGTAACGGCTCTGTCCGCTGCTTTCCCGTTCCGGATGAGCCTTGCGTTCGTGCCATCGGCCAAACATCGAAACGTATCGGCCCATGTTTCTCCCTGTTCCCCGGTTTCTCCCCCCTCTCGATCCCGATTTCCGACCGGCGGCCCTCGCCAACCGGGCCTTTCGCGAAGCGGCGCTGGCCGCCGGCGCTGCCGTTCCCCTCGTCATCGGTCTGGAACGGAACAACGGCGCCCGCTCGCGCTACGAGACCGTGGTTTTCGACCCCGACCATCCCGACAGCGCGGCCAACGGCTTCTACGTCGAGCGGCTGGTCAAGTTTCTGCTCTGGCAGCGCGGGGGCTGGAAGGTCTCCATCGGCGGACCGCCGGCCATCGGTGAACACATCCGACGGACCTATGCCCCCGGCGGCGCCCGGCAATTCGATGCCGAGTTCATGGGCGAGACGGTCTATGGCCGGCCCTTTACCGTGGTGGTGTGCGCGCCCGACGAGGTGCCCCCGGCCCATGAGCCTGTCCAAACCGTGGGCGGGTACACCGACGGTTATCGCCTGGGCTTCGACCTGGGCGCTTCGGACCTGAAAGTGGCGGCCGTCGCCAACGGCGAGGTCGTCTTCACGACCGAAATCGTCTGGGAGCCGCGCCAACAGGCCGATCCCGACTATCACTACACTCGCATCCGCGAGGCCCTGCGGATGGCCGCGGCCCATCTGCCGCGGGTGGATGCCATCGGCGGCAGCTCGGCCGGCATTATCCTCGATAACCAACCCAAGGTGGCGTCGTTGTTCCGCGCTGTGCCGCCGGAGCGCTACGACGAGGTGCGCAACCTATTCCTGCGGTTGGGCCGTGAGTTCGGCGCGCCGGTGCGCGTGATCAACGATGGCGAGGTGACGGCGCTGGTCGGCGCTCTTATCCTGGGGGTGAAGGCCCTGCTGGGGGTGGCGATGGGGTCCAGCGAAGCGGCCGGCTATGTCACGCCGGAGGGCGCCCTAACGGATTGGCTCAACGAGCTGGCTTTTGCGCCGGTGGATTATCGGCCGGATGGCCCGCGGGATGAATGGTCGCAGGATGTGGGCGTGGGCAGCCAGTACTTCTCGCAGCAATGCGTGTTCCGCCTGGCCCCGCGGGCCGGAATTACCTTGCCCACCGGGGTCCCCGATGCCGAACGGTTGCGATTCGTGCAAGACCTGCTCGAGCGCGGGCACGAGGGCGCGCGGCAGATTTGGGAGAGCATCGGCGTCTTTTTGGGCTACACCATCGCTCACTACGCCGATTTCTACGCCCTCGAACACGTGCTCATCCTGGGCCGGGTCACGTCGGGGACGGGCGGCGAGATCATCCGCACCCAGGCCCAGCAGGTGTTGGCGGCCGAATTTCCCGATCGGGCCGAACGTATCACCCTGCATTTACCCGACGAGAAGAGTCGGCGCCTAGGCCAGGCCGTGGCCGCAGCCGGTCTACCACCAGGACGACCCGTCATTCCTTGATGGGACAAAGGACGAACGACGGAAGACGAAAAGGTCTCGTCCACCGTCATTCGTCCTGGCTTTGGGCCGATTGCCGGGATGAAGGACCAGACCAACTCCGTATCCCAAAGAACCCTATGCTTTGCATCAGCCACGCTACCGTTTTCACCCCTGACCAACGGTTGGACGATGCGGCGTTGCTGATCGCAGGCGACCGCATCGCCGCGTTGGGGCCGACCGCCGAACTGGTCTGCCCATCCGATGCGACCGTCCTCGATGCGACCGGTCTCATCGTCACGCCTGGTTTGATTGACTTGCAGGTCAACGGCGCTTTCGGCTACGACTTCACCGCCGATCCGACCGGCATTTGGGAGGTGGCGGCCCGGCTGCCCCGCTACGGCGTCACCGCGTTCCTCCCCACCATCATCACCTGTCCCCTCGAACGGATCGTCATGGCCCAGGAGGTGCTCGACCAGGGGCCGCCGGCCGGTTTCGTGGGCGCGGCGGCGCTCGGTTGGCATCTGGAGGGTCCCTATCTCAACCCGCAGAAAAAGGGCGCGCACAATCCGACCTACCTGCGGCGACCGAACCCGGCCGAGATCGCGGATTGGTCGCCGGCCCAGGGGGTGCGCCTGGTGACGCTGGCGCCGGAACTGCCGGGCGCGCTGGACCTGGTGACGGCACTGGTCGCGCGTGGGGTCGTGGTGGCAGCCGGGCATTCGGCTGCGACCTTTGCCGAGGCTCAGGCCGGTTTCGAGGCCGGCATCCGCTACGGCACCCACCTGTTCAATGCCATGTCGGCCCTGGGGCATCGCGAGCCGGGTCTGCCCGGCGCCCTCCTGACCGACGAGCGACCGGTGGTCGGCCTCATTGCCGACGGCGTGCACACGCATCCGGCCATGGTGCGCCTGGCGCAGCGGCTGCTCGGCGGGCGGCTCAACCTGGTGACCGATGCCATTGCCGCCTTGGGCATGCCGCCGGGCCGCCATCGCCTGGGCGATTTCGACGTATGGGTGGACGACCGCAGCTGTCGTCTGGCCGATGGCACCCTGGCCGGCAGCATCCTTTCGGCCGATGTCGCGCTGCGCAACCTCATGGCGATGACCGGATGCCGACCGGAGGAGGCGTTGGCTGCGCTGACAACCACGCCGGCCGACCTGTTGGGCCTGGGACACGAGCGCGGCCGCCTGGCCGTCGGCTATCGGGCCGATCTCGTGTTGTGGTCGTCCGAATGGCGCGTGGAAAAGACCGTTGTCGGTGGGGTGGTGGTAGATGGTGACTGGTGACTGGTAACTGGTGACTGGTAACTGGTAACTGGTAACTGGTAACTGGTAATTTCCAGGCGATTTTTGGCGAATTGTCGGACGACGGACGAAAGACGGAGGACGAAGGTGTTTTTGTCCTTCGTCGTCCGTCCTTCGTCCCCTTGCTCGGCCAAAATCCAGGACGACGGACGAAAGACGGAGGACGAAGGTGTTTTCGTCGTTCGTCCTTCGTCTTTCGTCCCGGCAATCGGCCAAAATCCAGGACGACGATCGTCCTATCGTCGCCGCGCCAGCCAGCCGGCTAAGGCGCCGGCGCCGACCACGGCTGCACCCACCCACAGCGGCTTCGTGTTCCGCTGATTGGCCTTGACACCCTTTGCCATGGCCGGCATGGTAGCCAGTTTGGCGGCCGCCTCGGCCTTGACCCGTGCGAACAGTTCCGGGTCATTGCGCAGCTGTTCGGCCAGAGCACGTTTGGCCATGATGTCCTCATCGGTGATGTACTTGCCGAAGGAACGCAAACCGGCCAGCTGAAAGCCGTGCTTCTGGGCCAGCTTGTAGATTTCCTTGACCCGTTCCATGGTGATGTTGCGGCCAAGGGTGTAGTCCTCGAACCGGCCCTCCATGGCCAGCAGCGCCGTCTCGGCCAGACAGGCGTAGGAGGTCTTCGGCGGCAGGCCGATATCGTAGCCGAAATCCACATCGCCGGGGATGATCACCTCACCGCTTTCCACCACCAGGACATCGGGCCGCAGCGCCGCCTCGGCCGGGTTGACATCGGGCGGCCGGGCCACATCGCAGATGACCGCGCCTGGCTTGCACTTCGTGATGTCAATCACCCGCTGACCGAAGGCCGACGTGGCCGTGATGATCAGGTCGCAATCGGAAATGAGGTCACCGGCGCGGGTGGCAATGGTCACCTGACAGCCGGGCGTCTCGCGCTGGATCGTCCGTTTCAGCTCGATGAGCTTTTCCGGCTCGATGGACACCAGCACGACATTGCCGATGGCCTGGGCCACCAACCGCGAGCACACCGAAGCGATGGAACCCGTGGCGCCCACGATCATGACCTTGCCCTTCGTCAGGTCGGTGGCGCCCATCAGCCTGACGGCATGTTTGGCCGCCTCCAGGGTCATCGCCACCGTTAGGCTGTTGCCGCTGGTGATGGCGATGTCCGCCTCATGCGCCACCGTGATCCCGGCATCGCCGACGACGCTGGTAAAGGCGCCCAAGCCCATGATCCGGGCGCCCAGGCGTTCGGCCATCTTGGCCGCCTGATTGAGCCGCTTGTAGGTGAAACGCTCATCGTGGCTCATCATCATGCGTGGGGTCGCGCCCAGGCTGATGAGATAGCCCTCAACCTTTTGCCCGGTGGTTGGCGATTGGGCGCCGGTGATGCGAGAGAGGTAGATGGGTGGCATATAGGCCGCCACGCGCTCGACGAGCTCATCAGGCAGATACTTCGTCCAACGGAACCACTTGTGCTTGTGGATGAACTCGACGCTGAGCGGGTGAATGACAAAGGCAAATTTGTTGATGCCCGCCTCTTCGGGTTGCAGATAGCGAATGGCCGGCGTCCAGTGGATATCGGCCATCAGGTCGAGATAGGTGTCTTCGGTCAGCGGCGCCTGCACATCGCGACGCAAAGCCACCAGCACGGCCTCGATGGTTGCGGCCGACCAGCGTCCCAGGCCGTCGGGGCCATCGAGGGAGGGCATCATCGTCACGGCAATGGTCACCCCGCGCTGGCGCAGGTCCTCCAGGTCGGCCTCGGTGGCCGCTTCGACCACCACCGTTTTGTGCTTGAGATCGGCCGGCGCATAGCGACGGATGGCGCCGATGTCGCCAGCGATCAGGTCGGCCCAACGGAAGGGGTCAGGGGAACGCGGCTGACCGGGTTTCCCCGGTTGCGGATAAATCCGCCGGAAGGGCGCGTCTTTCAGCTGTTCGAGAGTAGGCCCGGCCGCCTGTTCCAGCGTCATCTTGGCGCCGACGCCGGGAAAATCGGGCAGGGCAAAGTAAACCACCGGGTCGGCGTAGCGGATGGCCGAGCCGCGGCGTTGCAGGGCCTGGGCCAGGCCAGGATGGTTGAGGCCGGGCGTCATCAGCACCCGTTTCTGGGCGAAAATGCCCGGTTGCGCCCGGTCGGCCAGGATGACACCCCAGCGTTCGAGGCCGGCGCGAATGCCGCTGCCGTCCACCACAGGCGTGACCTGGGCCACACGGCGCAGACGGGCGCCGATTTCGTGCTCGACCTGGGCGGGGCCGAGCTGCAGCACGGCGGGGATGCCTTCCAGGCCGATGGCATCCACTCGGCCGTCGTATTCAGCGATGAGGGCTTCGATGCGGGCCGGATCGCCGCCGCTGCCACGGCGGATCAGCTCGATTTCCTGTCCCAGAAAACGAACCACCGTGGTTTCGTCTTCTTGATTCAGATGGATGACTAGGACTCGTTTCATGGCTTCATTCGGGATAGCACAAAGTTTGGGGATGTCGTGAGGGTCGAGAGAATGAGGGACGCCGGGGAACATCTTGCGTCTTTGTTCGTTGCTTGTCCCCCTTTCGTCCTGTGCGATTTCTGACAGTATAGCCCCTTACACTGTCGGCGACCATGACACAAATCAGGATCGAATGGCCAAAGGCAGGCGGACAGGACGAGGGGATGTCCGGGGAATACGCTGGTAGTGGCCAAAACCACCGGATATGGTATACTGCATCACGTATCCGTTCTAAACCGTTCGAGCGAACCAACCATATACTTGCGAGACCACCCATGATGTTCTCCCGTTTTGGTCAAAAATTCACCACGCCGACCGGCATTTTGCAGCTCATGGAGGACCTTGGCCGCGCCCTGGCCGGCGATGAGCCGACGATCATGCTCGGCGGCGGCAATCCGGCGGCTATCCCCGCCGTGCAGGTGGCGTTGCGGCAGCAGATGCTGGCCATGCTCGACGATGAGGAGAGCTTCGAGCGCATGGTGGGCAACTACAGCCCCCCGCAGGGCGATGTCGTTTTCATCCGTGAGCTGGCCGCGCTCCTGCGCCGTGAGTACGGTTGGCCCATCGGCCCCGAACATATCGCTCTCACGAACGGCAGTCAGACGGCCTTTTTCTACCTGTTCAACCTGTTCGGCGGCGAGTACCCCGATGGCACCCGCCGCCGGATTTTGCTGCCGCTGGCGCCGGAGTACATCGGCTATGCCGACGTGGGAATGGAAGAGGACCTGTTCGTCGCCCATCGGCCCGACATCGAACACCTCGACGACCGCCTGTTCAAGTACCGTGTCCATTTCGACGGTCTGACCGTCGGCCCCGACATCGGCGCCATCTGCGTCTCGCGGCCCACGAATCCCACCGGCAACGTCCTCACCGATGAGGAAATCGAGCACCTGAGCGCACTGGCGCGGGAGGCGGGTGTGCCTTTTATCATGGACAACGCCTACGGCGCGCCGTTTCCGGCCATCCTCTTCGGCGCCATCCGGCCGGTGTGGGATGAGCACATCGTCCTCTGCATGAGCCTGTCCAAGCTGGGTTTGCCCGGAGCCCGCACGGGCATCGTCATCGCCCGGCCCGACATCATCCAGGCCATTGCCTCGCTGAATGCCATTTTCAGTTTGGCGCCGGGCAACACCGGCGCAGCGTTGGCGCTGGAATGGGTGCGATCCGGCGCGATCATCCGCCTGAGTGAAGACGTGATCCGGCCTTTTTACGCCGAGAAGGCCCGCCATGCTGTTGCGCAGGTGCGGCAGGCGATGGGAACCGGCCGTGAGGCCGTTCCCTGTCACATCCATAAGCCCGAAGGCGCCTTTTTCCTCTGGCTATGGTTCCCCGAGCTGCCCATCACGGCGGCCGAGCTGTACGAGCGGCTCAAACGACGGCGGGTCATCGTCGTACCGGGTCACTACTTCTTCCCCGGATTGCAGGAGGAATGGCGCCACAAGCACGAGTGCCTGCGCGTGAGCTACGCCCAAGACGACAGCACGGTGGCCGCTGGCATCCATATCATCGCCGAGGAAGTCCGGCGGGCCTATGCGGAGGGATAACCTCTGCTTGGTTGGGAAGGGGCGACAAACATGAAAAACATTGACAAATTGTGACACAAAGTATAAATTGAGAGTATTGATAGGTTTTTCTTTTTGAAGAAGGGATGAAGCAAATGAAAAGAGGTTCAAAAACCAGTAAATTTGGCACTATAGCTCGAATTAATCATAATTCCGCACAATATTACAATTCAAGATTATATTCCGAAATTCAAGTCGAAAATGATCTCGATTATGTCCAAGAAAATTCATTTCCTTCCGAGTATGAAAACACCATAATACTCGGCAGTTCTGAATTTATGAAAGAGATACCGGATAATTCTGTTCATTTGATGGTAACTTCGCCACCTTATAATGTAACTAAGGAATATGATAAAGATTTGACATTATCTGAATATTTGAATCTTCTTAAGAATGTATTTACCGAGACATATCGTGTTCTTGTATATGGCGGAAGAGCTTGTATAAACGTAGCCAATCTTGGGAGAAAACCCTATATACCATTATCCGACTATATTTCCATGATCATGTTGGAAATAGGTTATCTCATGCGTGGGGAAATTATTTGGTATAAAGGAGCGGCGGCCGGTGTATCTATGGCCTGGGGAAGTTGGCAATCCGCTGCTAATCCGGTGTTACGAGATACACATGAATACATTCTTGTATTTTCCAAAGGTTCCTTTACACGCAAAAAGCCCGCAGAAAAGGAAGATACAATCACAAGAGAACAATTCATGGAATGGACAAAATCAGTATGGATTATGAATCCAGAATCCGCCAAAAAAGTCGGCCATCCCGCTCCATTTCCCGTTGAACTCCCCTACAGGTTGATTCAATTATATACCTATACGAATGATATTGTTTTGGATCCCTTCATGGGTAGTGGCACAACTGCCATAGCTGCACTCAAATCTGGAAGAAAATATATCGGCTATGATATTGATCCCGCTTATGTAAAATTAGCCGAAGAGAGAATCAAACTATTTGCAAGACAAATGTAGCGCAAGATGCCATCGTGCGCTACGGGATGCTCTACTCCTATCAAAATCCGCTCGTTTTCGCTCATTCTCCCAATAAGCGCAACGCCCGTTGCGTGGCCAACGTTTCCGGATCGAAGGGCGCAGGGGTAGTGGCGATGTCGGCCGGAGCCAGGCGACGGTCCAGATAGCGGTGGGTGACCTCGCGGCCGGCCGCGATGAGGGCATCGCGACGTTCCGGGCTCATGGCGAACTCGGTCGTGCCGTAACCGCGCGCGGGCAGACGCACGACGAGATGCTCGAAGGCCTCGATGACGGCCTTATCGTGGGCCTGGATGGCCGTGTCCACGAGGTGTTTCAATCGCTGCACTGTGGTCAACTCTTCCAAGGACAATCCGCCCTCGTTCTTGACGGCCAGCGGCGGCGCGCCGGGCACCGGCAGGTTCTCGTCAATCAAAAAGCCCAAGACCTCATGCCCCTGCCCATCGCCCATGACGGCCGTCACCTGCGGCGCCGAGGACAGGAACAGCTCGATGGGGAAGTTCGACAACAGGCCACCGTCCACGATGGCGTGTCCGGCCAGCTCGCGGCCTCGATATCGGCCCCATTCCGGCCGCCAGACCACCTCCTCCCAGAGCAATGGCACGCTCATGGACATCCGCGTGGCCCACACGACGGGCAGGTCGGGCGCGGTGCGGTGGTTGAGCACGAGCATCATGCCGGCGGTGACATCGGCGGCGATGTAGGCCAGCGGCTGCAGCGGGGTGGCACGGAAGCGCCGCAGGATGCGCGCCTCGCGGTAGCTGCTGGTGTTGATCGCCACGGTCATGAGGCCAACCGACCCCAGGATCAGCGCGGTGTAGCCC
>JAOADB010000122.1 GCA_026417535.1 Caldilineales bacterium | reverse complement strand
AGATGTGTATAAGAGACAGAGGTTCAGGTCGCAGCGCCGCACGGGGATGCCGTAGACCGTCTGCAAACGCGCCAGCAGGTTGGCGGCATCGGCAACGGGATGGTGCAGGTCGGGCGGTTGCAGTTGCACCGCATAGGCCTGCACAGCCGGCGCCGGCGTGATCGGGCTATCCACGCCCTCCACCTGGATGCGCATGGGCACGGCCAGCGCTTCCGGCGGGATGACGAGTTTGCAATCGCTCCGGGGATAGGCCATGCAAGCCAGCCGATAGCCTGCGGCCAGCTCGGCTTCCGTCAGCAGCTGGCGCTCGACATCGGTAATGGCCGAAAGCACTCCAGCGGCCACCTGCACCCGGCACTGCCCACAAATCCCCTGACCCCCACAATCGCTGGTCAACGGCACGCCCAGTTCCCGCGCCGCATCGAGCAACGTCTGTCCGGCCGGAAACGCGCCCCGGCGTCCCACCGGCTCAAAGTCGAGACGGTACTCGGTCATGGACGACGGCGTGAGGGCAGGCCAGGGGAAGGGGAACTTCCGGGTCCCCCTTCCCCTGCGTGGTTAGCGATAGACACCGTACTCGCGCGTGAACTCGAACATCGCCTTGACGTTCTCCGGTTTGGCCTCGTCCAGCATCACGGCCGTGTCCATGATATAGCCGCCGTCCTTGCCGGCCACGTCAATGGCCATCTTGCAGTAGGCCTTCACGTCGTCGGGCGTGCCGGCCAGGAGCAGGGCGTTGGGCACGTTGCCCATGATGCACACCGTGCCGCCTAGCACGGCCTTGGCCTTGGCGATATCCGTTTGGGCGATGTGGTAGATGGCTTTCCCCGGCGGAATGTCTACGATGTGCTCGAGTCGGTTCTCGATGTCGGCTTCCCAGTAGACCACCGGGATGATGCCCTTCTCGATCAGCGCCAACAGGCCGCGACGCAGGAAGGGCCAGTAGAAGGTCTTGAACTGTTCGTCCGACATGAAGTTGCGCGTGCCCTTGTGCACCCACACCCAGCACAACGGCAGCTCGGCGCCGGCCGCGCCCGACCCGTATTCGATGAAAATGCGAGTGGCGATTTCCAGGGCCTGGAGCAGCTTATCGGGCCGCCGGCGGATGTCGCCCAGGATGCCGCGCGTGCCGCGCAGGGTGTCGCCGATGATGTCGAAGGGCGGCCAATCAAACGCAGCGTAGGCGATGGGGAAGCCCTTGGCCATGGCTTCGCTGTTGTATTGGGCGATGGACGCCCACCATTCGTTGATCTGCTTGCCGGCCTCGACCGCCACGCGAAAGCTTTCTTGCATCTCCCCGCTGGCGAAGGCACCCAATCCCATCCAGCCCGACCACATCATGCGGCGTTGGGTGGGGAAGTGGGCAAAACCTTTCAGGCCCTCGAACGAGCGCGGCACCCATTTCGTGAGCATGAAGTCCGACGGGTCGAAGATGAACTCGTCGTACTCGTCGGCCGTCATGTACTCACCTTCGACGTACTGGTAGATGGTGTTGTCGCCCAGCCCGTGTCCGGGCCATTTGAACCACTTCAACCCCAGGGTCTCCATGGGTTTGGCCGGATAGGCCAGGATGGGTCCGAAATCGCAATCGGGCTGGAAATCGTCCAGGAACTTGTGACAGGCGCGGCGGGCAGCGGCGTAGTCATTCATGGCTTCGCGCAGGGTGACGCCGGCGTACAGATAGGGAAACAGCTGATACGGCCCGAACACCGGCACCCGATCCGGCGTCTTCAGGGCCACCGCGTCCTTGATGCGCTGAACGCGCTCCTGGTACAGCTCCTGCGGTGATTTGTCCATCGAGTTCGCCATTTTTATCCTCCTGTCCACAGGTTCGCCAGCCGCACGGCTGCCGTGGCGTCGGGGCCATAGGCGTCGGCGCCGATGTAATGGCGGACGGAATCGTCCATGATAGCGCCGCCGATCATGATTTTGACTCGGTCGCGCAGGCCGGCCTCACGCACAGCCTCCACCGTGTGCTTCATCTGATCGAAGGCCAGGGTCAGGAAACCGCTCAGGGCCAGGATCCCGGCCTGCGATTCCTGGAGTTTGTCCACAAACGCGCTGGCCGGCACATCCACGCCCAGGTCAATGACCTCGTAACCGCTGACATCGAGCATGAAGGCCACGATGTCTTTGCCGATGTCGTGAATGTCGCCCTGAACCGTCCCGATCACCACCTTCCCCTTTTTGGCCGTACTGACGGCCTGGGCTTGCAGCAGGGGTTTGATCCGTTCGCCGATGGCGGTCAGCATATCGCCGGCGATCACCAGCTCGGGCAGGAAGTACTCGCCTTGCTCGTAGCGCTGACCCACGATGGCCATCGCATCGCGGCAAGCCTCCAGAATCTCCATGGGAGCGGTGCCGGCCTCCAGCAGCTGCTGCGCCAGCTGGAGAGCCTCGTCTTCCCGCATGTCGGCGATGGCGTCAATGAGTTGTTGTTTTGTGCTCATAGAGGCTTTCCTCGTCGTTGAGAGAAACAGAGAAGGCAACCGTCCAGGCCACGGACGAGAGACGGTCGTCCATCGTCCTACCCTGGCTCGTTACCACGGATGCTGCTCCGCGCCGATCTAATATATCAGTTGCCCTCCCCCGTCGGTATGACCCAGATCAGAACGTTAGGAACCTTACGTTCTCACCCCTCGGCGCACCCTACGCAAAGGCGGGACGCCGAACGACGGAAGACGACGTTTTTCATACCCCACGGCCCTGCCTTCCCATTCGGCCTTTTGGCGCGTTGGGAGTATAATCACCCGGTAAAGGTGAGCCACCGATCGTACAGCAGGGCACCCCACCGAGGCCATTCAGCCTTGCCGCTGCCAGTATGTCCTCGTCTTTTGCGTCCGTTCCGCTGCCGGGCGCCCAAGCCGTGGTGATAACGGGCACCATCTCCTGACCGCAGACGGCATGGAAGTCATCCTTACGCACGAGAATGCCGACTTCGACGCGCTGGCCAGCCTGCTGGCAGCCAGTAAACTGTTCCCCGAAGCCATTCCCGTGCTGCCGCATACCATGAACCGCAACCTGCGCGATTTCCTCACCCTGTATCGCAGCAGTTTGCCCTTCCGTCGCGCCGACGAGCTGCCCCGGCGGCCGGTCGAGCTGGCCATTTTCGTAGACGCGCAACAGGTCCAGGCCGTGCGCGGCATGACCCACGAAACCCGCGTCCGCATCATTGACCATCACCCTTGCGAGCGTCCCCTGCCGCCCAATTACCACTACTGGGGCGAACCCGTCGGCGCCACGACGACGCTTCTGCTGGAGCAAATCATCAAGCGAGGCATCCCCCTCAAACCCATCGAGGCGACCCTGCTCTTCCTGGGCATCTACGAGGACACCGGCAGCCTGACCTACATCAACACGACCCCGCGCGACATCCGCTGCGCGGCCTGGCTGCTCGAAAATGGCGCCAATCTCGAAGTCGTCAACGACTTCCTCCACCATCCTCTCACGCCGGCCCAATTGCGTTTGCTCAAACAGCTCCAGAACAACGCCGAAAGCCATGAGATCGCCGGTCACACCGTCATCATCGCTCGCGCCCGGGCGGAGGAACCCGTCGAGGAAATCAGCACCTTGGCCCACAAATTACGGGACGTTTTCGACCCCGACGGCCTTTTCCTGGTGGTGGATTTCGGGGACCGCATCCAGCTTGTGGCCCGCTCGACCACCGACCATATCCACGTCGGCGCCGTCGCCGAGCAGTTCGGCGGCGGCGGCCACGCCCGGGCTGCGGCCGCGCTCATCCGCGGGATGAGCGCCGACGAGGTCTGCCGACGACTGTTGGACATCCTGGCCGAGCGCATTCGGCCGCCCATCACCGTGCGGGAGATCATGTCGTGGGGCGTCAACACCCTCTCGCCCGAGATGACGGTGCAGGAAGCCGTGCAGCGCATGAACCTGCTGGGCCACGAAGGCTTCCCTGTCGTCGAAAACGGCCGGCTGTTGGGCCTGGTCACCCGTCGCGACCTCGACCGCGCCCAACGTCATCACCTGGACAAGGCCCCCATTCGCCGCGTCATGCGTGCGGGCGAGCACACGGTCCGTCCTGACGATTCGGTGCAGACCCTGCAAAAGCGAATGATGGAGACGGGCTGGGGTCAGATCCCGGTCGTGGACGAACAAGGCCGCATGGTGGGCATCGTCACCCGTACCGATCTGCTCAAGCTGTGGGCCACCCCTCGCGAGGAACGCATGCCGCCTTCGATTGCCGACTCCATGGCCCAGACGTTGCCGACCGGCTTGCTGAACCTGCTCCGTCAGGTCGGTGAGGTCGCTTCGCAACTGGGCTATCCTCTCTACGCCGTTGGCGGCTTTGTCCGTGACCTGCTGTTGGGCCAGCCCAATCTCGATGTGGACCTGGTCGTCGAGGGCGAGGCGGCCACCCTGGCCCGCAAGCTGGCGGCCACCTATGGCGGTCGGGTACGCACCCACAGCCGCTTTCGCACGGCCAAGTGGATTCGCGACGACGCGGCTTTCGCGGCCGGCCAACCGCTGCCCGACAACACCCCCGCCAGCCTCGATTTCGCCACGGCCCGGATCGAGTACTACGAAGAGCCGACCGCGTTGCCCGTGGTCGAGCGCTCGAACATCAAACTCGACCTCCACCGTCGCGACTTCACCATCAACACCCTGGCCGTCCGCCTGGACGGTCCCCATTGGGGCGAACTCCTCGATTTCTACGGCGGCCGTCGCGACCTGGAGGAAGGCATCATCCGCGTCCTCCACTCGCTAAGCTTTATCGAGGACCCCACCCGTATCCTGCGGGCGGCCCGTTTCGAGCAGCGCTTCGGCTTCCGCATCGAGCCGCGCAGCGCCGAGCTCATCGCCGAGGCCGTGGACCTGCTGGCGCGCGTGAGCGGCGCCCGTCTGCGCCACGAGTTCGACCTCATCTTCCAGGAACGCTTTCCCGAAGCCATCCTGCGCCGTCTGCGCGAACTGGGCGTGCTCACGGTCCTGCATCCCGACCTGACCTACGACGAGGCCCTGGCGCCCAAATTCGAGGCCCTGCGCCAACGGCTGGCCGAACGCCAGCCCTGGCCGGCGGCCATCGAGCAGCTCTACTTCGGGCTTTGGCTGCGCCGGCAGACGCCCGATGTTCAGCGCTTCATGCTCGACCGGCTGCGGGTCAATGCCCGCACCCGCAACCTGATCGAGGAGGGGATCACCCTGGTCGCCCGCGAGGCCGAGCTGCTCCAACCGGACCTGCCCCTCTCCCGGCTGGACGCCCTGCTCGAACCCTTCAGCGAGGCGGCCCTGTTGCTGGCCGTGGTGGATGCCGACGATCCGCTCCTGCGGGAGCGCATCGAACGCTATTGCCGGGAACTGCGGCCGCTCCGCATCGAGCTGAACGGCGAACGGCTGAAGGCCCTGGGCGCCACGCCCGGCCCCCACTTCCGGCGAATCCTGAAGGCCGTCCGTGCGGCCCGGATTGACGGACGCGTCCGCACCCTGGCCGAGGAAGAAGCCCTGGCGCGCGAGCTCCTGGCTGCCGGCGTCCCGGAACGATGACGGCAGGCCGAAGGCCGGGTTACCGTAACCGTTCGCCACTGCCTTGACGCCCCGGTTGGGTCTTCCGTTCCCGGCCTTGGCCGCTCGCCGAGACGACGGAAGACGAAGACCAGTCCTCATCGCTCATTCGTCCTCCGTCTGCCCGGAGCCAACCACGCAGACAGACTCATCCCCGTCACCCGTTACCAATCTCTATGAACAAAAAACTACGCGAAACCATCCGATTGGTATGGCGCGGGTTGTTCCTGGAACCCGCAGCCTACGATGAAGCGGCTGCCGACGACAATCCGTTCGTCGAAGGCGTGTTCCTGGTCGTCATCATCGGCATCGTCGCCGGGTTGGGACTCCTCATCGGCGGGCTGCTGGCCTGGGCTACCACGCCCGATCTGGCCCAGGTCAAGGCCATCCTCCTGGAAGGGCTGCGCAGCACGGCCTGGTACGACGCCATGCGCGTCGAACCGGAGTTCGTGCGCCGATTCGAGCAGAACTACGAACTCGGCTGGCGGATCGGCGAGTTCTTCGCGCCCGACCCTGGCCAGGCCTTTCTCATGCTCCTGTTGACGCCGTTGCGGCTGCTGGTGAGCTGGCTGTGGTTCGGCCTGGTGGCCCATGGGGTGGCCCGGCTGTTGGGCGGCAACGGCACCGTCGGCCAGACCATGGGCGCGACGGCGCTGGCGGCGGCTCCGCAGCTGCTCCTGGTCCTGGGCCTGGTGCCGGGTCTGGCCGTGGCCGGAGTAGGAACGTGGACCCTGCTGGCCCGTTATGTGGCCGTGCGTCGGGTGCATGAAAACCTCACCTGGCCCCAGGTCCTGACCGCCGTGCTGATCCCGACGATCATCCCCGTCTTGCTTGCCCTTATCGGGGCTCTGCTCTCGCTCCCCTTCCTGGCCGGTCTCCTCGGAGGTCTGTTCGCATGAACGCCGCTCCTGCCGTTCCCTCTTCTCCGCTGCGCGCCGGACTGCGCTTGGCGCTGGATGCCCTCACCCTGAAGCCGGAACCCTATCGGCGCCTGGCCGCGGAACCGTCGTTGCGCCGGGCCGTGGCCATCGTCCTGGCCGTCGGTCTGCTGCTGGGGCTGGTACAGGCTCTGGTGGCGTTGCCCGGCCTGGTTCGCGACCCCGCCGCCGAGGTGGAAGCGGCCCTGGCCGGCTTCCGCGAGGGACTCGACTCGGCCCGAACCGGCATGGCCGACCAAATGACGCCGGAGCTGGCGGCCATTTTCGACCTGCTCGACCAGAGCATCGAGGCTTTCCGGCCCTATTTCCTGCGGTTGGTGGCCGTTCCGGCGCCGCTGCCCTCGTTCGTCGGCCGCTTCTCCGGGTGGTTGGGCGACTGGCTCTCGCAGCCCTTTGCCTTGCTGGCGAAATGGCTGGGCATCTCCATCTGGATCCTCCTCTTCGCCCGTTTGCTGGGCGGTCGCGGCGGCCTGTTGCCCTATCTGGCCGCCTCGTCCCTGTCGGTCATCCCCCATCTCCTGGCGGCCTTCGGCCCTATCCCCTGCCTGGGTGACCTGCTTACGGCCGTGGGCAGCATCTGGGGCCTGGTCATCCAGTACAAGGCCGTGGAAACGACACAGAACCTGAGCTCGGGCCGCGCCGTGGCGGCGGTTCTGTTGCCCTATGTGCTCTTCCTCGTTGTCGGCGTCCTCGTGGCCGTTTTCGGCGTTTTCATCCTGGCCAGCCTGATGGCCTCGGCGTAGCACCACCCCCGCGGTGTTGTGCCACAAGGCCCCTGGGCGGATTTGTGCATTTTGGTTCGATTCCCCCTATAATAGAAGGCGGTGCTGGCACAGCGTGTCGAATCGGCGCCGGTGGTGTCGAGCAGGACCACCCTTCGGGGCGACGAGGGCAGTCTGTCAGAAGCCGGTGACGCGTACACGCCGTGACATGTGGCCATTGCTCAGCGGTTGAGCAGCGGTATCCCACAAAGGCGACCTCCCGGTCTTGAGTTCGGTTGGGCCGGGAATACGAATCCGAGTACCACTCCCTCTGCGCTTTATGCACCTGGTCTTGCATCTGCATTGGCGCCCCCCCGCCGATGCCGGAGGCGAACCGACCTTTTTGCTGTGGGCCGAAACCCGACAAGGGTCGCCGCTCGCGCGTGGTCGCGGGCGGCCGCCGGAGCGGCCTCGTCCCCGGCCTCATCCCTTCGCTGTGACCGATGGCGCCGAGCTGCGGCGCTATCTCCAGGCCTTCGACCCGACGGCCATCAGCGGAGGGGTCGAAAGCTTCGTCCTCTTCATGCCCTCCACCCGCACCGGACCGCTGCCCAGTCCCGAACTCGTCCATAGCTGGGAACTCGACCGCTCGACGCCTGAGCTTATGCCCTGGATCATCACGGGTCTGCGCCTGCCCTCGGACACGGCCGTGCGCCTGCTGGGCCGTTTGGGCGTCCATCCCTGCCCCGACCATCTGGCCCTGGGTACCGATGTGCGCTTCTGGCATACGGTGTTCAACCTGGTCCTGGCCATCCTGGCGCGACAGCACTACATCCCCTCGTTGGTGGCCTGCGAGAGCGGCGCCGGGTTTTCCTATCGGGCCGTTTGGCAACCCGTGCTGGAGGGAAGCGCCTTCGAGCGGGATATGAACGCCCTGGCCTGCGCCATGCCGCCGGTTTGTCGGGCCGAGGCCGACGGCGCCGCTGCCGGACAGGAACCCCACCCCCTGGAGCTCGTGCGGAGTTTCATCGCCGTCTGTTGCGATCACCTGGTGCGCACCTGGGGCCTACAAGCCCCGCATCGGATAGGGTATCTGCACAGCCGTCTGCCGGCCTCCCTCTGGCTCAAGACGTTGCTCTCGTCCGATCCGACTATCCGCGAGGTGGACAGCGCCTTTGCCCGCTTTGCCGAGGACCTGCGGGCCTGGCAGCGCAACCTGGCGCCCATCGGCGACGCGGCCTATGTCATCGCCCTGCGGCTCCTGCCGCCGCCCTTGCAACCTTCGCCCGACGGCAAAGGCGAGGGTTTTTACGTTCCCGAAGGCGGCTGGCGGCTCGAGTACCTCCTCCAGGCCCGCGATGACCCCGATATCCTGGTGCCGGCGGTCGAGGTCTGGCTGGGGCCGGGCGAGAGCCTCATCTACCGCCAGCGTCGTTTCGACCGGCCCCAAGAGCAGCTCCTGGCTGGTTTGGGACGAGCTGCCCAGATTTATCCGCCCATTGCCCGCAGCCTGAAGGCGCCGGCGCCCACGGGCGTCGAGCTGAGCACCCGCGAGGTCTATACCTTTCTGCGCGAGGCAGCGCCGTTGCTCGAACAGAGCGGTTTCAGCCTGCTTCTGCCGGGCTGGTGGGAAGAGGCAGGCGCCCGCCTGGGCCTGAGCTATTACCTGACCCCGTTGACGCCGCATCCGCCCGATATCGTGCGCGACCCGGCCGGAGCCGAACGGCCCATCGCCTATCGCTGGGAGCTCGTCTTGGGCCATACGCCCCTGACCCGCAGCGCCTTTGCCGAGCTGGTGGCCCTGCGCTCGCCGCTCGTGCAGAAAGACGGCCGCTGGTTGCGCCTCGACCCGGAGCAAATCGAGGCTGCCGAGCACTTCTGGGAGCGTCAGAGCTTCGAGGGCCGGATTGACCTGCGCCAGGCCCTGCGGGCGGCCCTGAGTCTCGACGAGCACAGCCTGATCGCCGGCCTGCCCGTCGTCCAGAAAACCATCGAAGGCTGGCTGCCGGCCCTGATCAAACGCCTGACCGAAGGCGACGAGAGCCTGCGCCAAGCCGTGCAACCGCCGACGCTCAACGGCACCCTGCGCCCCTACCAACGCTTCGGCTATGCCTGGCTCCACGAACATCGCCATCTCGGCTTGGGGGCCTGTCTGGCCGACGACATGGGATTGGGCAAGTCCATCCAGGCCATTGCCCTGCTCTTGCGGGAGAAGGCCGAGGCCGAGCGCCCAACCGGCGGCAACGGTTCGATGCCGCCTTCGCCCAAGCCCACGCTCCTCATCTGCCCGACCTCGCTGCTGGGCAACTGGCGCCGCGAGCTGGAACGCTTTGCGCCCTCGCTGCGGGTGTTCGTCCACTACGGCGCCGACCGCCCGCGGGAGGACACCTTTGCCGCCACGGTCGCCCGCTACGACGTGGTCGTGACGAGTTACACCCTGGCCCGCCGCGACCATCACCTCTTCACGAGCGTCGCCTGGGGCGGCCTCATCCTCGACGAAGCCCAGAAGATCAAAAACCCCGAAATCCAGGTCACCCAAGCCGTCAACCGTATCCCGGCCGATTTTCGCCTGGCCCTGACCGGCACACCCATCGAAAATCAGCTCGAGGAGCTGTGGTCCATCTTCAACTTCCTCAACCGGGGCTATCTGGGCAGCCAGATGACCTTCCGCAAGCAGTTCGCCTACCCCATCGAACGCTATCATGACCCCGTGACCACGGCCCGGTTGCAGCGCATGGTGCGGCCGTTCATCCTCCGCCGCCTGAAGAGCGACCCGAATGTCATCCAGGACCTGCCGGAACGGCTGGAGATGAAGGTGTATTGCACCCTCACCGATGAACAGGCCGAGCTGTACCGGGCCATTGTGGAAGAAGCCCTCCCCCGCGTGCGGGATTTGCACGGCCGGGCGCGGCGCATCCACATCTTCAATCTGCTCACCCGTCTCAAACAGGTGCTCAATCACCCCGTCCAGTACCTGGCGAAAACGCCCATTGACGCCAACCACATCCCCGATGAGCCCCTGGCCCGGCGCAGCGGCAAGCTCGACCGCCTGGTGGAGATGCTGGAGGAGGTGCTGGCCGTGGGCGACCGAGCGCTGATTTACACCCAGTTCGCCGAGACGGGCTATCTGCTGGTGGCCCATCTGCAACAGCAGTTCGATATCCCGGTGCTCTAT
>JAOADB010000121.1 GCA_026417535.1 Caldilineales bacterium | reverse complement strand
GCTTCGCACCTGGGCCAGGGTCAGGTTCGGGTTTAGGCTGAGCATGAGCGCCACCAGGCCGCTGACGTGAGGCGCGGCCATCGAGGTGCCGTTCATGAACCGATACGAGTTCGTTTGGCCGGACTGCCAGTAGGTGCTGTACACGGTGCTGCCCGGCGCCATGAAGTCCACGTTGACCCCGTAATTGGAAATGGACCATCGCTGCCACTGATAGGTGATGGCACCGACGGCGATGACATTGTCGTAAGAGGAAGGATAACGGGGTTCAGCAGTACCCTCGTTGCCAGCGGCGGCCACGACAACGGCCCCTTGCGCCACGGCATAGGCCACGGCATCGCGCATGACCGTGCCGTCTATGGAGCCGCCCAAGCTGAGGTTGATGACGCGAGCGCCGTGGTCCACGGCCCAACGGATGCCGGCGCCGACATCGCTCAAAAAGCCGACACCGCTGGCGTTGAGCACCTTGACGGACATCAGTCGAGATTGCCCGGCAATGCCGGCGATGCCGACGCCGTTGTTCGTTCCGGCCGCGGCAATGCCGGCCACATGGGTGCCGTGCCCGTGGTCATCGGAGGGATCGGGGTCGTTGTTGACAAAATCCCAGCCCGGCACCATGCGGCCCACGAACTCCTGATGGGTGCCATCCACGCCCGTATCCACCACGGCGATGATGATGTCAGGACTGCCCAAAGTGTAATCCCAGGCCGTGGGAGCGTTGATGTATTGCGGGCCGTAGACCAGCGAGGGGTTGTTGTAGGCCGGGTCGTTGGGCGTAAAGGCAGCGAAGACGAGGGCATCCTTTTCGACATAGCGCACCCCTTCCTGCTGGCGTAACGTCGCCGGCAGTCCGGTGGCCTCGGCCGGAACCGCCAAGACGACCATGCGCAACACCGGATCGTGGCGGAGGACACGGGCGCCCCGTGCCGTGGCCGAAGCCAGGATGTCGTTGAGGTCGGCGCCTTCGTGATAACCGATCACCCAACGTTCCGATGCCCAACCGCTCGACCCTGTCGGCACCGGATCGGCCTGGATCGGTGCAGCCTCCCACTCCGTCCGGAGCAAGGCTGCCATAAGGGCGAGGAAGAAAAGAGTCCAACGCAGGGTGCGATGCATAGACCAAGGAGCCTCGATGCGCGCAGATAGAGCAATCGTAGGCCATTAAAAAAGAAAGTCTCCCCGACTGCGCCCGGCAGCCGGGGAGACCTTGCTCTCTCCAGGAGGGGTAATGATGGCCTGGTCAACTGACCAGGTGGTGTTGCAGGGCAATCGAAACCGCTTCGGTGCGACTGCCGGCGTTCAGCTTGGAGAGGATGTTGCTGACATGGAATTTGACCGTCGAGCGGCTCACGACCAGACGCCGCGCGATTTCCGGGTTGGAATAGCCCTGCACCATCAAGGCCAAAACTTCGCGTTCGCGCTCGGTCAGGTCAAAGAGCGGGGCCTGGCGTTGGGCGGTGGCGCTGATGAGCACCTGGGTGGCCTCGGGGGCCAAGGTGGGGCGGCCGACGTAGGCGGCGCGTATGGCCGCAGCCAGCTCCTGGGCCGAGACGTTCTTGAGGAGATAGCTGATAGCGCCGGCCTGGAAAGCCGATTTGACCAGGGCCTCGTCGTAGAAGCTGGTGAGGGCGATAACCCGGATGTGGGGCCAGCGTTCGAGAATTTGGCGGGTGGCTGTGGCGCCGTCTATTCCGGGCATCACCAGGTCCATCAGCACGACATCGGGTTTGTGGGTTTGACACAAGGCCACGGCTTCAGCGCCGTTGCGCGCCTCTCCGACCAGGACCAGGTCGTCAAATGCCGATAAAAAGGCTCGCAATCCACTCCGCACCACGGCGTGGTCATCCACGATGAGAACACGGATGGTCGGCTCGGCCATGGAACGCCTCCTTTGGAATGCATGGTGGTAATGAGTGACCCATGTCAACCGGACCAGCTCACATGAACGCGCGTGCCGCCGCGGTGTTCCGGCGTGCGCGGTTGGCTGTGGATACTGAGGACGGCCTTGATCGTTTCGGCCCGCTCGCGCATGATGGTCAGGCCCAAACTGTGGGGTGAGATCGCCGTCGTATCGAAACCGCAGCCGTCGTCCTCAATGGTCATTTCCAGGCGTTGTCCGTTCTCCTGCCACTCACAGCGCAGCCTGACGATGGCCTGGGTGGCGCCGGCATGTTTGACGATGTTGTTCAGGGCCTCCTGAGCGATCCGATAGAGGCCCACCTGCACTTCGGGCGGAAGCGAGCAGGTTCCTTCCACGACGACCCGGATGGGGATCCGAGCCCGATTGGACATGGCCTGGGCCAACTGTTCCAAGAGAATGGGCAGGCTCACCTCGGTCAGGCCGCGCGGGCGCAGCTCGAACAACAGCGCCCGCAGTTCGGCCAACGCCCCTCGGGTCAGATTCCGCAGCTCGTCCAATAGCCGGCGCCCTTCGACCGGGTCCCGTTGCCAGATATCGGGCAACACATCGGCGATCATCCCGGCCGAGAACAGGGTCTGCGTCACGGCATCGTGCAACTCGCGGGCCAGCCGGTTGCGTTCGGCGGCCACGGCCGTTTGCTCGGCGCGCAGGCGTAGCTCGGCATTGGCGATGGCCAGGGCTGCCTGATCGGCAAACATCTCGACGAGCACGACATCCTCATCGCCGAGGACGCACGGTTCGGGGAAATAGAGCGCCAGCACGCCGTGGGTCTGTTGCTCCACCACCAGAGGCACGGCCAACAGGGCCTGGCAACGCATGGGAAACGAGAGCGGCAGGGAGTTCAACGCCGATTTCGTCTGCGCCTCGCCGGGTCCGTACAGGACGAGCGGCTGCCGCTGGCGCAACACCTGGCTCTCGACGATCTCGGCGCAAGGCACACGCAGCCCATGTCCCGATGCCATCGGTAAGCCACAAGCTGCCTGCAGCTCCAGGGCGTCTTCATCTTCCCACCAGCGGTAGAACACCCCCGTCGTCGTATCGAGCAGCCAGCAAGCCTGGCAGGCGATGTATTCCAGCACCTCCTGCAGAGGCCGATTCGAATTGAGGATGGTCAGGATATAGCGCAGCCCTTCGGCCACCATCTGGCGGCGACGCAATTCGTGGGTGCGCTTTTCCACCTCCTGTTCGAGGGTCTCGCGCAATTGCAGCCGGGTCAGCGCCACGGCGCCCATCTCGGTGAGGGTCTGTAACAGGCGGGTTTCGACCGTCTTAAGGGGTTTGTGGTTCTCCAGCTCCAGCTCAATGAGGCCCAAGACGCGGTTCTCGAAGACGAGAGGTGTCCACAGCACACGTGTCATGGTGTCCGTAAGACCGTTCGTATGCTCCCAGTGGACACCCTGCTGCAAACGGTTCAGGACAGGGGCATCAACGACTCGGCGTTTGCCCACAGCCTCTTGATGAGTCGGATGCGCAGCCGACACGACCAGTGTCCGTTCATCGGCTTCCAACAACGCCAGGGTGGTTTGGCGCCCATCCAAGAGCCGACTGATTTCACCGACCAAAATGGGCGCCAGCATTTCGATGTTGGCGGCGTGGCGCAACGCCTGCGAGACTTCCTGGACGGCCTCCAGCTCGCGCACGCGCTGGCGGAGCTCATCGTACATGCGGGCATTGGCAATGGTGACACCGACCTGAAACAACAGCGACTCAAGCATTCGCACATCGTCGTCGGTGTAGAACTCTCGCTCTTCCTTGCCCACCAGACAAAATCCGATCCACTCCCCGGCCACCAGCAAGGGAATGCCGATCCAACTTTCGAGAGACTTCTCCGCGTACCCGTCCTGGGGGGTCATGCCAAGGCTGTGACCCAAACGGCTACGCAGGGTGCGACGCAGGATATCGAGAAAAGGCAGCGTCGCCGGATCTATCGAGGAACCCGGTTGCAAACCGGGTAACGCCGTCAGCAACCGGCCCTTTGCCGCTCGCACCACAACCACGCCGTTCGTCTCGGCCAAGAGAAGGCCGGCGTAATCGAAAGCGATGAGCTGTTGCAGGTACTCCAGCAGGGTTTCCAGAACGATATCCAGGTCGAGGGATTGGGCCAGGGCCAGATTGGCCGAGCGCAACAGCTCCAACCGCTGAGCGAAGTGCCAAGAAGGGACGGAATGAGCGGCCATAACCGATTTGGCTGTCATGGGGTCGGATAACAGGGGCGGCGCTCCCTCGTCGTGTGGGTGTAAACGCTGCTCTTGGTATAAGAAGCCAGAAGCGTGATTCCCCCCATTTCGGTGAACATGGCGCTATCGGAAACGGACGAAGAGAACGATTAAGAGTATATCACAAAACGTCCAAGGTCCTATGGGGCGCGTCGGTTGAGGTGGGTGGAGACCTTTTTCCGGCTTGGGCTATGCTATCGGCGCAAGCCCCGTTGACGATGCGCCGTTCGGTGGCCATGGGTTTTCAGCCCACCGCCCTCCGGCAGTCATCTGGCAGTCGCCTGCGCGATACAGGAGGGTGAAACCTCATTCCAACCGGATCAACCCCGGCGGGGGTGCGCCGCTGCCTGTCCCGTTCGGTCTGGTCGCACCCGCCGGAGGTATGACCACGGCCTCTGTCAAGGGAGGATGTTGCCATGAGCCAAACCATCTGTTGTGTCTGCGAGAAGCCCATCGCCGGTGAGGTGCTGCGCCTGGGCGGTAGGCCCTACTGCGCCCCCTGCTACGCCAGGGTGACGGCCGATCGCCGAGGGATGTGGTGGGCCAGCCTGGTCGGCGCTGGCGTGTTGGTGCTATTCGTGCTGGTGGTCGCCCTCGTCGCCGGCCTAGCCCGACCCCACCTGGAGGGCGGAGCGCTGTTGACGGTGAGCCTCATCCTGGCCTTGGTGCCGGCAGCCATCTGGCTGGCCATTTTCTACGTCCAGGACGTGCGCGAGCCGGAGCCCAAGCCCCTGGTGTTGGGCGTGTTCCTGCTGGGCGCGTTGCTGGCCCAGGCCGTCGGCCGACCGGTGAACGAGGGCCTGTTCGCCGTCTCGCGGTGGATGGCCACCGCCGGCCCGTTGTCCCACATCCTGGCCGCCATCCTCATCGTCGGCTTCACCGAGATGTTCCTGGTCTACGCGGCCGTGCGCTTCAGCGTGTACGGCCTGCCGGAGTTCGACGAGCGGGTGGACGGCGTCATTTACGGCACGGCCGCGGCCCTGGGCTATGCCACCGTGTTGAACGTGGCTTTTGTCGTGGAGAGCGGCGGCGTTGACCTGGTGGCCGGAACGGTTCGCATCGCCGTCACGGCCCTGGCTCTGGCCAGCTTCGGCGGTCTGCTGGGCTACTTCCTAGGCCGCTGCAAGTTCGAGGACGAGCCGCTCTGGTGGATGCCGGCGGGCCTGGCCCTGGCCGCCGCGCTGAACGGCCTGTTCATCTACCTGCGGGGCGAAGTGACGACCACGGCTGTGGGCCTGCAAGGGGGCGGTTACAACCCCTGGCCGGGGCTGATCCTGGCCGCGGTGGTGGCCGGGGTCACCTTCGGCGTCCTGTTCTATCTGCTGAGCCGGCTGCGGCGTCGGCTCGCGGCCGTCAGCCCTTGAAGCCAGAACCAAGGAGACGAGACGATGATTGCCGAACTCAAACTACAAGCCCGACGCCGCGACCGTCTGGTGGACGTGCTCGTCGTCGCCCTGCTCGTGGTGGCGCTGCTTCTCGGATGGGGCGTCAAGACCGCGGCCGAGGGCCGCACAACGGTCGCCGAGGTCGAGGGCCTATCCATTCGTTATCCGGCCGGCTGGCTCAAGACAGAGGTCGAGCCGCCCGTGCTGCTGCAGGTCGAGGAGTGGCTGGGCCCCGCGCGCAGCGTCATCACCGTGCAGCGGCGGCCTTTGCCGGCGGTGGACAACCCCCTGGCTGCCGTGGAGCAGGCGCTGGCCCTGGAGCGGGCGCGCGGTCGGATGGCCTATCGCACCCTGGAGACGAAGGAGAACGTGGCCATTGCCGGCCGCACGGCGCAGCGGACCGCCTTTGCCTATGTCGAGACCGACCCCAACCCCTTCCTGCAGACCATGCCCGTGGTCATGTACGGCGAGGACTACCTGATCCCGGTTGGGGACCAGGTCTATGTCGTGACCCTGACCGCGGCCGAGGCCTATTACGACCGCGCCCGGCGGGCCTTGGACCCGGTGATCCGCTCGTTGCCGCGCTGAGCCGGGCCTGAGCACCGCTTGTTGTGCAGGAGGATCCGCATGAAAACACGATGCCTTTTCTTCGGGAGCATCCTGGTCCTAGGCGTGCTCCTGTTTTCGGCCTGGTGGCAGGCGCAGGCCGCGGCGCCGCCGGCCGCCGCAGCGCCCGACCTGGCGGTGGTCCAGATCATCGCCGCCGATGAGGGCCGCGGAGGCCGGCTCACCCCCAAGTGGAGCGGCAGCGGCGTGCTGATCGCGGCCGACGGCCTGATCCTGACCAACTGCCATGTGGCCATGCCGCGGCTGATCTGGGACGATCCCGCCTTCGACTACGACCTGTTGATCGTGGCCGTGGCCACCCGGGTGGGCAGGCCGCCTGCGGCCACCTATCTGGCCGAGGTCGTGCAGTACGACGCCGGCCTTGACCTGGCCCTCGTGCGCATCACCGCAACCCTGGACGGCGGGCCGGTGGACGCCCGCAAGCTCAAGCTGCCGGCCTTGTCCCTGGGCAACTCCGACGAGCTGGGGGCCGGCGACACGCTGGAGATTCTCGGCTATCCCGGCTCGACCGGCGAGCCGTTGGAGACGGTGTCGGCTGCCATCGCCGGTTTCTCCAGCGGTCGGGGCAGCAGGGGGCGGGCCTGGATCCGCACCGACGCCGAGGTGGAGGGCGGTTTCAGCGGCGGCCCTGCCCTGAACGAGGCGGGTGAGGTGGTGGGCGTGGTGGCGGCCGGCGCGGCCGGAAGCGCCGATGAGGTGGTGCAGTGCCGCTATGAGCGGGATACCAACCGCGACGGCCGGATAGACCCGAACGACGCCTGCACGGCCGTCGGCGGGACGGTCGGCACGCTGCGGCCGGTGAACCTGGCTCAACCGCTGATCACGGCCGCGGCCGGCGCGGTGGCCCCAGAGCCGACGCCAGCGCCGCCGCCTAAGCCGACGCGCAAGGCGCCGACGGTCAAAGCCGCCGTGAGCCGGCTCATCTTCGCGCCCGCGCTCGACGACTACGACCAGCCGGCTACCGTGGTCGAGTCGCTGCCGTCCGGCGCCGAGGCCATCCACCTGTTCTTCGATTTCGCCAACTTCGAGGACGGCGCCACCTGGCAACCCTTGCTGGCCATTGACGGCGAGCCTCAGGAGGACTTCTGGCCGGCCGCCCAATGGGACGGCGGCGCCCGCGGCACCGCCTACATCAGCCTGGAGGGAGACGGCGAAGCGCTGCCCGACGGCGCCTACGAGTTCACCATCACCTATGAGGGCGTTCAGCTTGGCTCGGCCACCATCGAGGTCGGCGGCCGGGCGGAGAAGCGTCCCTCCTTTGCCTACATCGTCTTCGCGGCCGGCGGCGAGGAGGGCTATCTCCTGCCGGGCGGCATCACCGCGATCGAAGCCACCTTCGAGTACGCCAACATGACCCGCACCACCCGCTGGTCCTACATCGGCTACTACGAGGGCGAGGAGATCGCTCGGGAAGAGGGCCGGCCCTTCACGCGCGCGTCCGGCACCGCCACCCTGCCCTTGAGCAGCGAGACGGCCTTGGAGCCGGGGGTCTATCGCCTGGAGCTGTACATCGAGGACCGCCTGGCGGCCACGGCCGACTGCCTGGTGGGCGAAGCAGGCGCCGCTGGCGGCGAGTTCTTCGGGCCCATCGTCTTCGCTGAGGACATAGACCGGAATGGCAACCCGGTGCAGCCGGGCACGACCTTTGACAGCGGACTCAACAAGCTCTACGGCATCTTCGCCTATCAGGGCATGCAGGATGGCTGGGAGTGGGGCTGGCAGTGGACGGTGAACGGCGAGTTGCTGCCCCTGCGAACGCGCACCTGGGAGGACGGCGAAAGCGGCATCAACACCATCCAGATCTACACCAGCCGGGGCAGCCTGCCCGACGGCGAGTATCAGCTCGACCTCTACCTGAAAGGCGAGCTGGTGCAAAGCGGGACGTGCACCATCGGCGGCCGGGCGCCGACGCGGCCAAGCCCCGCGCCCAAACGGCCGACCGGACGTGAAGGCGTGGAGGTGTACGGCGTTATCGTGGACGCGGACACCGGCCGCGGCATTCCCGAGGCGTATTACGTGGTGCTGAAGCCGGGCGTGACCGTGCGCGAGTTCGAGGGCCGCGAGGATCAGGTGTACACCATGGCCAAGACCGATCGCCAGGGCAACTTCCGGCTGGCCGACCCCCTGGTTCGCGGAGAGACGTACAGCATGATCGTGGCCGCCGAAGGCTACCGGCCCATCGCCGAGGACGACGTGTACATCAGCGAGGATCTGCAATCGCCGCTGGAGCTGACGATCGAGCTCCGGCGGGCGCGCTGAGGAAGAAGCCATGCCGGGCGTCCTGTCACGACGCCCGGCATGGCCTTCGAGGAGGTAGGCCGATGGTTCTCTCCAACCGATCACGACCGATGGAACTTGTGCTCGTTGTGGTCTGCTTGAGCTTGGGGCTTCTGGCTTGCGGGTCCCGACCGGCCCCTGCGCAACCGGCGGCGCCGCAGCCGCCGCAGCCCCAGGCCCCGATGGCGCCGCAGGCTCAGCCGGCTCCACCGCAACAGCCCCAGGCTCAGCCGGCATGGCCGCAACAGGCCGCGCCTGCCGCCATCCATCTCGTCGGCATCTGGGAGGCTCAGACCCCAACCGAATACGGGGTCGTGTTCAGCCAGATGATCCTGCAACCCAACGGCAGCTACTCCTACCAGGTCGTCCTGGGCGACCTGATGACCTGGGAGACCGGTTTCTACGAGGTGGGGCCGAGCTACATCCACTTCTCGCTGCAGAACTACGGGCCTACGACCTACAAGGGAACCGAGCTCTCCCGGCCCATGAGCTGGACCGTGTTCTACACCGTGGTGGACGAGAACACCATGGTCTGGGAAGACGCGGTGCTCGGCAACCGGTGGACCGTCCATCGCCGGAGGTGAGGCTATGAAGCGGGTGGTTTTCCTCCTCGGTCTGGCTTTGATCCTGTTTTTGCCGACCTTCGAGGGGATGGCGCAGGGCCCTGCGCAGCCCGGAAGTCCGGTGATACAACTGATCGCCATGCGCGAAGGGCGGGGCGGACGACTGGTTCCCCGGTGGGCCGGCTCCGGGGTTATCGTCTCGGCCGACGGGTTGATCTTGACCAGCTGTCACGTGGCGCTGCCGCGGGCCATCTGGGAGGCGCGCGAGTTCGACTACGACCTGCTGGTCGTGGCCCTCACCGTGCGCCGCAACGCCGCGCCCCGACCGCTCTACCTGGCCGAGGTCATCCAATGCAATGCAGCCCTCGACCTAGCGGTGGTGCAAGTGAGCGCCATGCTGGACGGCCGCGCGCTGCCGGCCAACCTCGACCTGCCGGTGCAACCCCTGGGGAGGCCGGAGCACCTGCGGGTCGGCGACAGCCTCCAGGTCGTCGGCTATCCGGGCGGCGCAGGTGAAACGGTGGCCGTCGTGGAGGCCACGGTCGTCCGCCTGCCGCGCGACCGGCAGCCGGGGTGGATCGAATTGGACACGGAGGTGGAGGGAGGCTTCAGCGGCGGACCGGTGCTCAACGCCGCCGGGGAGTTGGTAGGCGTGGTGGCCGTGGGATCCGCCGAGAACGCCGGAGACGTGGCCCATTGTCGCTATACCGGCGACACCGGCGGCGACGGCATCCTGGACCTGGACGACGCCTGCACAACCACCGGCGGTGCCATCGTCACGGCGCGGCCGGTCAACCTGGCCGAGGCCTTGCTCTGGGCTGCGGGCTACGGCGCGGCGCCCGAGCCGACGGCCACCCCGCGGCCCCGACGGCAGCAGCCAACGGCGACCCCACGCCCGCAACGCCGGACGCCGACGGCGACGCCCCAACCCCCGCCGCGACGCCAGGAGCCGGCCCCTACGACGGCACCCCTTCCTCCTCCGGCGCCCGCCCCTGTTCCTGGGCCAGGCGCTCCCCCGGGGCCCGCGCCGGCGCCGAGCGCCGGGGAGGGCGTGGTCATCTACGGCCGCATCACCGACGGCCACACCGGTCGGGGCGTCCGCAAGGGGCTCTTCATCGTGCTGCAGCCGGGTGTCCTGGTGCGCGATGTCACCAGCGAAGCGGACATCTACACGATGGCCGAGACCGACAACAACGGCAACTACCGCCTGCCCAAACCGCTGCAGCGCGGGCAAAGCTACAGCGTCATTGTCGGCGCCGAGGGTTACCACCCCATCTACGAGGACGGCGTGTACGTCCCCCCGGACCTTCCTTCGCCCCACGAGGTGAACGTAGTCCTTTACCGCTGAGAGGACGAACGCCATGCGCGTGAGACGGCGGCTCTTTCGTGTTGGCCTGATGGCCAGCACCCTCTCTGTCTCTTATACACATCT
>JAOADB010000120.1 GCA_026417535.1 Caldilineales bacterium | reverse complement strand
GCACCAACCACAAGGGATGCACCAATCCTGCCCAGATGCGCATCCACAGCACCGCAGGCCGCAACGCCGGACGTCCAAAACGAGATGACAGGGCAGACACGAGGGGCCAACGCGAGACGGAAAAGGGGCGCCTGCCGGGGTCAGGTGCAGGCGCATCACAAAAAACCCCAGCCTGAAAGGGCCGGGGTCCTAAGGAGCCACCCATCGGATTCGAACCGATGACCGACGCATTACGAGTGCGTTGCTCTACCGGCTGAGCTAGGGTGGCCTCTTTCGTTCTTCATTATACGGCCCGGCGGGCTGGCGGTCAAGTCCGCGTCGGGGCGTGGGGTATGCGACATTGGGCATGGGGGCGGATAGACCCATGCCAGAAATCCAGACACGGCCGGTTGCATCGTGCCTTTCATCCTCTCGGTCTTGCGCTCCCACGGGCCAGCGGCCGGAGAGGGGATGGGAGAAGGCTCAACCGCTCCTTGTCGTTTTTCTGGGGCCGGCCCTACCGAATCGGCTGGCCTTTTTGTATGATACTGAACGCGTGGAACTTTTGAGGCCGCTGACGATGGCCTGGGTTCCGATAGGATTTCATCGCGTGCAGACGAAAGACGAAGGATGACTTTTCTTCGTACTCCGTCCTCTTTCCTCCGTTTTCCGCCCTTCGTCCTCCGTCTCCTCTCCCTCCTCCCCGCCATCGGCCCAAACCAGTCTCCAGTCCCCAGTCTCCAATCTCCAGTCCCTAGTCTCCAGTCTCCCGTCCCCGATTACTCATCCCCCCACCGAGGTAAACCATGCCTTACGAAAACCCCCTCAAGCGCGTCGAACGTCTGAAGCGGGTCACCCGTCGCCCGGAGACGACAGGCGCCCGGGTGCCGCCCGGTCAGTTCGTCACCGATCGTTTTCCTGTGCTGCATTACGGTTCCGTGCCCCGGATTGACCTGGCGACCTGGGATTTTCGCGTCTTCGGCCTGGTGGAAAAACCCCTTCGTCTCGATTGGCCCACCTTCCGCAGCCTGCCCGAAACGACCATCACCTGCGACATCCACTGTGTCACCCGTTGGAGCAAGCTCGACACAACCTGGTCAGGCGTGTTGTGGCGCGATTTCCTGCGCGTCCTCGATATCCGGCCCCTGCCCGCGGCGACCCATGTCATGTTCCACTGCGAACAGGGTTACACGACGAATCTGGCGTTGGAGGTCCTGGACGACGACGACACCATGTTCGCTTGGAGTTATGAGGGCAAACCCCTCGAACCCGAACACGGTGGGCCGCTGCGCGCCCTGGTGCCGAAACGGTATTTCTGGAAGAGCGCCAAGTGGATCCGCGGGGTCGAATTCATGGCCGGCGATCGTCCCGGTTTCTGGGAGATGAACGGGTATCACATGGAAGGCGACCCCTGGCGAGAAGAGCGTTTCGGTTGGTAGGATGTTGGTAGGACAATTGCGCGCATGGGTTCCGTCTTTCCTGACGTGGCGTCGGCCGCTTTGCCGGCGCTGACCCCGGTTGAACTGCGCCGGCTCGAGAGGCGGATGGTCAGGGACTACGGCATCCACCCGGCGCAGATCCTGGAAGCCGTCGGGCGTAACCTGGCCGATCTGGCCACGGCCTGGCTGGGAGGTTGCGCGGCAGGACGGAGCGTGCTCGTTCTGGCCGGGGGCCGGCGCGGCGGTGGGGGCCTGGCGGCCGCCCGCCATCTGGCCAACCGCGGGGCCGAAGTCCAGGTCGTCATCGCCCAGCCTGTCGAATCGTTCACCGGCCTGTCTGCCCGTCAGTTGCGCGTCCTTTGGCGTATGGGCGTTTCGGTCACCGAGGCCGAGCCGGGTTGGGACCTGCCCGGCGCCGACCTGGTCCTCGATGCCCTCGTCGGTTACGGCCCACGGCGGACTCCATCCGGCGCCGCAGGCGCGCTTTTGCGCCTGGCCCAAGCCCATCCGGCTCCGGTGCTGGCCCTCGAGATCCCCTCCGGGGTGGACGGCAAGACCGGGGCCGTCGGCGAACCCCATCTGCGGGCGGCCGCCACCCTGGCCTTGGCCCTGCCCACCACCGGTCTGATGCGCGCGCCGGCGGCCGTCGTTGGCGAACGCTATCTCGCCGATATCGGCGTCCCCGCAGTCCTTTACGAAAGCCTGAACTTGGCCGTGCCGCCGATGTTTGCTCAGAGCGCCGTGGTGAGGTTCGTGTAAGGCGTCGTTCGTCCCGACCAAATGTAGCACAACTGCTAGCAGTTGTGCTACAGCTTCGTCTTTCGTCTGCCTGCGATGGAACCCTGTCGGAACCCGAGCCATCATCGTCGTCGGCCCGAGCAGTGACTCCAAAACGATGACAACGATGACAGACTGGTTGCAGATTTTGTCCTACCTCTTGATGGCGATAGGGCTGGTGGGGACCTTTGCGCCCCTTGTGCCCGGCGCCGGACTGATCTGGCTGGGGGCCTTGCTCTGGGCCTGGGCCGATGGCTTTCAGCGCGTGGGCTGGCCCACCCTGCTCGTCTTGTTCCTGTTCGTGCTCCTCTCGCTGGCCGTGGATGCCCTCCTTACCGCCTTTGGTGCCCGTCGTGGAGGCGCGTCCTGGCAGGGATTGCTCCTCGGCGCCCTGGGCGCGGTCGTCGGCTTTTTCGTCTTTCAGTTCATCGGCGCGGTGGTCGGCGGGCTGGCGGCCTTGCTGCTTTGGGAAGCGCGGCGTCATGGGGGCGATTGGGGGCGGGCCACCCGTGCCGGTGTAGGCGCCGTCCTGGGTTATCTCGTTTCCGCCGCGGTCCGTTTCCTGTTGGGCTTGTTCATGGAGGCTATTTTCCTCTGGCAGGCCTGGCTCTAGAACCCCTGTGAGAAAGCGTTCGGCAACCCAGTTGTCGCAAACGGTCATGCCGGTTGCACGCTCGTGCCAAACGCGGCACCACACCAAGGCCGACGCGTTTGTCTTGCCGCCATCCTGTGACAAAAACCGTTGCGGCCTCCTGACCAGGGCGGTTATAATGGCTGGGACGGCGTCTTCCCAGGCATTTTCAACCCCAGGCAACGGCCATGACCTACGACCTTGTCATCACCAACGGCACCATCGTCACCGCTGCGAACACGTTTCGGGCCGATATCGGTATCCGCGGGGAACGCATCGCCGCCATCGGCGAGAACCTGAATGGACAACGCGTCCTTGATGCCACCGATAGGCTCGTCATCCCCGGCGGCGTAGACATCCACGTCCACATGCAGATGCCCCTGGCTCCCGATGTCATCTCGGCGGACACGTTCTCCACGGGCACACGGGCGGCGGCCTTGGGCGGTACGACCACCATCGTGGACTTCGTCGAGGCTAAAGGCGAGGAATCGCTGCTGGCGGCCCTGGCCGCCCGACGGGCCGAAGCCGATCCGCAGGTCGTGATTGACTACGCCCTGCACATGACCATCGGCCCGCGCGATATCGCCAAGTTGGACGAGGTGCCAGCCGTGGCCGCAGCTGGTTGTACCAGTTTCAAACTCTACATGGCCTATGGGCTGCGCCTGGACGATGGCCAGCTCCTTCAGGCCCTGGAAGCCGTGCGGGATGTGGGCGGCCGGCCCGTCATCCATTGCGAAAACTGGGATATCATCTGCACTCTGATCCGTCGTCATCTGGCTGCAGGACGCACCGAACCCCGCTGGCACCCGCGCAGCCGCCCGGAGCTGTTGGAGGGCGAAGCCGCCGGCCGCGCCATCGCCATCGCCGAGTTCGTAGGCGTGCCCCTGCACATCTTTCACGTCTCCTGCGGCGCCGTGGTCGAACGGATTCGGGCGGCGCGAGCGCGCGGCCTGCCCATCACGGGCGAAACCTGTCCGCAGTACCTGTTCCTGAGCGATGCCGCCTACGAGGCCCCCGGTGTAGAGGGCCTCCTGCCCATCTGCGCGCCGCCGTTGCGACCTGTGGCCGAACAACAGGCCCTGTGGCAGGCCCTGGCTGCCGGGGACCTTCAACTCGTGACCACGGACCATTGTCCCTTCGACCGGGCTACGAAAAGTCGCGGGCTGGGCGATTTCAGCAAGACCCCCGGCGGCGTGCCCTCCATCGAGATGCGGCTGGCGGCGGTGTATCAGGGGGTCGTGCGCGGCCTATTCTCGGCCAATCGTTGGGTCGAACTGTGCTGCACGGCGCCTGCCCGTCTGATGGGCCTGGAGGGCAAAGGGGACATCGCCATCGGCATGGATGCGGACCTGGTCATCTTCGACCCGCATCGCCACGTCACCCTGTCCACGGCGTTTCTCCACGAAAACGTGGACTGGACGCCTTACGAGGGACTGGAACTCGTAGGGTGGCCGGAAACGGTGCTCAGCCGGGGCGAGGTCATTGTGGCCGATGGCATGTGCACAGGCAAGGCCGGTCGCGGTCGCTTTGTGCATCGTCGCTCTCTGGGATAAGATACACTTGCTACCCCTTACAGGCCCCGCCCATGGAACACGACGCCGGTTACCGATACCTTTTCTCGTTCGCCGTCATGGTCGCCGACCTCATCCGCGGCTTCGTCACCGGAAACTGGGTGGCCGACCTCGACTTCGCCTCCCTCGAACCGGTCAAGGCCAGCTACGTCAGCGACGACCTGCGCACCCGTGAGAACGACCTGGTCTGGCGTCTGCGCTTCCGCGGAGAGTGGGTCTACGTGTACATTCTCCTCGAATTCCAGTCGAGCGTGGACCCCTACATGGCCGTACGCATCCTGACCTACGTGGGCCTGCTCTACCAAGACCTCATCCGCCGGGGGGAGCTCACCGCCGACCGGCGGCTGCCGCCGGTGGTGCCGATCGTGCTATACAACGGGGGTACCCGCTGGCGGGCGGCGGTGGAGGTGGCCGACTTGGTCTGGCCGGGCCCGCAGGGGCTGGAGGCCTACCGGCCGCAGTTGCGCTACGTCCTCATTGACGAGGGGGCGTTCGACGAGACGACGTTGCCGGCGACGCGGAACCTGGTGGCGGCGTTGTTCCGGTTGGAGTGGAGTCGGACGCCGGAGGACATGCGGCGGGCGGTGGTGATGGTGAAGGAATGGTTGGCGGCGCCGGAGCAGGCGGAGTTGCGCCGGGCGTTTGCGGTGTGGTTGCGGCGGGTGGTGTTGCCGGCGCGGCTGCCTGGGGTGGCGTTGCCGGAAGTTACCGATTTACAGGAGGTTGAGCACATGTTGAGCGAGCGTGTGATAGAATGGACGACCGCTTGGAAGCAGCAAGGCATCGAGGAAGGCCTGGAGAAGGGCCGACAGCAGGGCCTTGAGGAAGGCCTGCAGCAGGGCCTGCAGCAGGGCCTGCAGCAAGGTCTGCAGCAGGGCCTGCAGCAAGGGTTGGTGCACGCCTTATTGGTTTTTGCGGAGTCGCGTTTTGGCGTGCTGCCGGCTCCGGTGCGGGAGGCCTTGGAACGCGAGAAAGACCTGACCCGGCTGAATGAGCTCCTGCGTCAGGTCACCCAAGCAACCGACCTGGAGAGCTTCATCAAGTTCCTGACGGTTGGGGGCAACGGTCAGCCCGCGGACGAATAACTCCCCAGCAGCTTCCGTTCGGCATGGCTGCTCGCGGCCATTGAGCGAGACGAGAGGCGAACCGCAGAAGATGACAGGCTTCGTCTTCTGTCGTTCGTCCGTCGTTTTGTCCTTTGGCCAATGGCGGTAAACGGCGAGAACGAAAGGGGCAACCGGCCGATGAAAGCCATGGGCTGAGCATCTTCCGCAGGCAGACGAAAGTAGCGCAAGATGGCATCTTGCTCTACGTCTTTCGTCCGTCGCCTTGGCGAGCGACCGCTGACGGGAAGGGAAAACCCATCCGGAAAGGAAGGCAGTGGTCTGAGTAGTACTCTCCGGTCGGAAAGGGGAATGGTCATCACAGATCGAATTGTTCGATATTGTATAATTCGATTTGTGATCGTATGGTTTTCCGTTCCCTTGGTCCGTTCATGACCCATCCCCTCCATCAAGCCTTTCGTCAACTCCTGACCGATCACGGCATCACCGCCACCCACGGCGTGGACCTGATGCGGTTGATCCGGATGCTGGCCAATGCCTATGACGTGCTCTTGGAAGCCCAGATGCGGGATGAGAACCTCTCCATCCCCCGTTGGCGCCTGCTCATGCACCTGTATGCGGCCGAACTGAGCGGCGAAGGTGCCGTTTCGCCCACCCAACTCAGTCATTTCCAGAACGTCAGCAAAAACACGATCAGCGCCCTGCTGCGTTCGCTGGAGGAGGATGGGCTGATCGAGCGAGAGCTCGACCCGGAAGACCGCCGCCAGTTCCGCATTCGCCTTTCGGCGGCCGGCCGCGAGCTGATCAGTCGCTCTACCCCCCGTCACGTGCGCTATTTGAATGAGCTCGTCGCCGACCTCGAACCCGACGAGATCGGCCGGCTTCAGACCCTCCTCGAGAAACTCCATGCTTCGCTCGCCCGTCGCGGCCACCTGCCGGCGCGCTACGGGCTAGGAGAAACGGAGAAAGTCGGCCAACCCACACCCGTTCCTGTACACCAGGAGACATGACCTTGCAAGCGTTTGCCAATCCACATCGTTCATCTTCGCGCCGCGGCGGGCCCGGATTCAAAGGGCTGCTGCGGGCCATCCGCTATTTGGGCCGTTATCGTCGTCTGGCCCTAGGCGCCTATGCCTTTCTGGTGATCGGCGTGGCCGCCCAGCTGGCCGTGCCTCAGGTCGTGCAGAACATCATTGACGAGACCACCAACGGCCTGATCGCCCAACAGCTGGCCAAGGTCCCGTCGGCCATGTTGCCGCTCGCGCTGGAGCGAGTCGGCTGGACCCAGGCACAATTCGAGACGTATGCCACCCATCCAGAGCGGGCCATCTTCTGGGCCATCGGCTTCATGCTGCTGCTGGCGATCATCCGCGGGACCTTCGCCTTTAGCCAGACCTATCTCTCCGAAAAAGCCGGGCAAAGTGTGGCCTTCGATTTCCGCAACGAGCTGTTCGCCAAAATCCAGCGGCTCTCCTTCAGCTACCACGACCGCAACCGCACGGGTCAGCTCATGATCCGCGCGACGGATGACGTGGAAAAGACCCGGCTTTTTATCGGCCAGGGTCTCGTCCTGGCTGCCCAGGCCTTTTTGCTCTTGACGGCCACGCTCATCATCCTGTTGTTCACGAACGTGCGGCTGACGCTGATCATCCTGCCCGTGTTGCCCGTGGCGTTGCTGCTCTTCATGGGCTTTGGCGCCATCAGCCAGCCGCTCTTCGCCGAATCGCAGCGACGGCTGTCGCGGCTCAACACCATCCTCCAGGAAAACCTGGCCGGGATCAAGGTGGTCAAGGCCTTTGCCCGCGAGCCGCAGGAGCGGGAGCGCTTCCATCAGGCGGCCCAGGACCTCATGGCCCAATCCATCACGATCTCGCGTACTTTCAGCTTTCTCTTCCCGCTGATTTTCTTGATCGCCAACCTGGGTCAGGCCGCCATCATCTACTTCGGCGGCCGCCAGATCATCGGTGGCACCCTCACCATCGGCGAATGGCAGAAGTTCAGCCTCTATCTGGTCTATGTCTTCTTCCCGTTGGGCCAGCTGGGCTTCATCATCAGCCAGATGAGCCAGGCCGCAGCCAGCGCCGACCGTATCTTCGAGATCCTCGATACCCGCAACGAGGTCGCCGATAAGCCCGGCGCGGTGCCGTTACCGCCCATCCGCGGCGAGGTGGTCTTCGAGAACGTGACCTTCCGCTACTTCGCCAGCAGCGAACCCGTCCTCGACAACGTCAGCTTCCGGGTCGAGCCGGGCCAGACCGTGGCCATTCTCGGCGCCACCGGCAGCGGCAAGTCGCCCTTTATCAATCTGATCCCGCGCTTTTACGATGTGAGCGCCGGGCGGGTGTTGATTGACGGCTACGATGTGCGGGATGTGACCCTGGAGTCGTTGCGCCGCCAGATCGGCATCGTGCTGCAGGATACGAACCTGTTCAGTGGCACCATCCGCGACAACATCGCCTTTGGCCGGCCCGATGCCACCGAGGCGGAGATCATCGCTGCGGCCAAAGCGGCGGCTGCCCACGATTTCATCATGAGCTTCCCCGACGGCTACGATACGCTGGTGGGCGAGCGTGGCGCAACCCTGAGCGGCGGCCAAAAGCAACGCATCGCCATTGCCCGCGCCCTGCTGCTCAATCCGCGCATTCTCATCCTCGACGACTCGACCAGCAACGTAGACATGGCGACCGAGTACCAAATCCAGAAGGCTTTGGACAACCTGATGAAAGGCCGCACGAGCTTCGTCATTGCCCAACGCATCAGCACCGTGCGCCATGCCGACCGGATCATCGTCCTGGATAAGGGGCGGATTGTGGGCATGGGTACCCATGCCGAGCTGTTGGAGACGAATCCGATTTACGCCGAGATCTATAACAGCCAGCTGGTGGAAGATGCCGCGCCGCCCGAACAGGCCGCCGAAGCCGAAATGGCCTTCAGTCCCACGACCCGATGAGGAACCCTCGTGACAACAGCCCCTGTCCCGGCTTCAGACCGATGGTCAGGACGAAGCCCCAAGCTCCCTCAACCCCCGAGCTCCTTACGACTTCTTTTTCGTTGCCTTCCTCCGGATAGCATCCGAAGCTACAGCTCCCCCTGAGCTCCTTACGACTTCTTTTTCGTTGCGTTTCTCCGGATGGCATCCGAAGTTACAGTTCCCCTGAGCTCCCTCGAGCTCCCCAAAACTCCCCTGAACCCTTCTTACCCTCCTTTCTCGGAGCATTGACCTATGATGGGTGGACCCCACAGGGCGTTGGAACAGGAAGCCCGTAAACCCCAACGCACCGTTGCCACGCTGGCCCGTCTGGCCGGCTATTTTCGGCGCTATAGCTTTGCCTTGCTCATCACCGCCGTTCTGATTGTGCTCAGCACGTGGGCGCAGGTACGCGCACCCGAACTGATCGGCCAGGCCGTAGATTGCTATATCGTCCCGGCGGTCATGGCCAACTTCCAGGGTGCTTCGACGTCCTTTCCCGGCGCGCCGGCGACGGGAAGCATGGGCAACATCGCCCAAACCCATTGCTGGTACGCCACGGTCTCGCCGACGACCACGACGGCCGAGCTCGTCTCCGGTTTGGGACGGTTGACCCTGGTCATCGTCGGACTCTTCGTACTCGTCTCGCTGGCTTCGGGCTTGCAGTTCTTCAGCATGAGCTGGGCCGGCCAGCAGGTGCTGCGCACCCTGCGCGAGGCCATCTTTGCCCATATCCATCGCCTGTCGCTGAGCTACTACACCCGCAACGAGGCCGGCGACATCATGAGCCGTATCACCAACGACACGGATACGTTGCAACAGGCCATCAGTTTCGCCCTGGTCCAGGTCCTCGGCGGTGTCTTGCTGTTGGGTTGGATTGTGTACAAGATGCTGACCTTGAACTGGGCCTATGGCCTGTTGAGCATGGTCGTCCTGCCGCTCATGGCGGTGGCCACGGTATGGTTCAGCGGACGGGCGCGGCAGGCGTTCCGACGCACTCGCATCGAGATCGGCAATGTCAACGCCAACCTGCAGGAGAGCATCGCTGGCGTGCGCGAGGTGCAGGCTTTTGGCCGCGAGGAGGCCAACATCGAGAGCTTCCGCGAGCGGAACGCGGCCAATCGGGATGCCAACATCCGGGCCGTGGCCTACACGAGCGCCTTGGCGCCGACCCTGGAGGCATTGGGCTATCTTGCCGTGGCCATCGTCGTCGGGGTGGGCGGCCTCTTCTTGCTGCGCGGCCAATCCCTCGGCGGCCAGATGGTCTCTCTGGGCCTGATCGTGACCTTCCTGGGCTATGCCCAACGGTTCAATCAGCCCATCCAACAGGTAGCCGTGCTGTGGACGAACGTGCAGAGCGCCATTGCCGGCGCCGAACGCATTTTCAGCTTTTTGGACGAAGCGCCCGACATCGTCGAAAAGCCGAACGCCCGGCCTATGCCGCCCATCGTGGGCCGGGTGGTCTTCGACCATGTGAGCTGTGAATACAACCCCGGTGAACCCGTTCTGCGCGATGTGAGTCTGACAGCCGAACCGGGTCAGACCGTGGCCATCGTCGGCCCCACCGGCGCCGGCAAGACCACCCTCATCAATCTGATCCCGCGTTTCTACGACGTCAGCGCTGGCGCTGTCACCATTGACGGCATTGACGTGCGCGACGTGACCCTAAGCAGCCTGCGCTCGCAGATCGGCATGGTCCTGCAGGATACCTTCCTCTTCGGCGACACGGTTATGAACAACATCCGTTACGGTCGGCCCGACGCTACCGACGAGGAGGTCATCGCTGCGGCCCGCCTGGCCCATGCCGATGAATTCATCCGCGCCCTTCCCGATGGCTACCACACCGTTCTCGGTGAACGCGGGACGGGTCTGAGCAATGGGCAACGTCAGCTCTTGGCCATCGCCCGCGCCGCCCTGGCCAACCCGCGCATCCTCATCCTCGACGAAGCCACCAGCAGCGTGGACACCCGCACCGAACGGCAGATCCAGGCCGCGCTGGAACGCCTCATGGAGGGACGCACGAC
>JAOADB010000119.1 GCA_026417535.1 Caldilineales bacterium | reverse complement strand
AGATGTGTATAAGAGACAGCTGCCGGCTGCGGTGCGAGAGGCGGTGGAACGCGAAGAGGATCTGACGCGCCTGAACGAGCTTCTGGGCCAGGCTGCCTTGGCGCCCGACCTGGAGACCTTCGTCACGTTCCTGACGGTTGGGGGCAACGGTCAGCCCGCGGACGAATAACCCGCCCTGCGCAGCCCGGCTGCTTTGCCGTTCCAGAGACGAAGGGCGAAAGCCTTCCGGCCTTCGTTGTGCGTCTTTCGCCCTCGGCCCTAACCCAGGATGAGGGCCGAACGGCGATATGCCAGTTCCCAGTACCCAGTCACCCATTCCCATCTCCCACCATGCCCCTTCGTCTCGGTCTCAACCTCGGCTATTCGGGCGCTCGCATCCAATTGCCCATCGCGCTCATCCGCGAAGCGGAACGGCTGGGCTACTACGCCGTGTGGACGGCCGAATCCTACGGCTCCGATGCCGTCACACCCTTGGCCTGGATCGGCGCCCTGACCTCGACCATCCGCTTGGGCACGGCCATCATGCAGATGCCGGCGCGCACGCCGGCCAATACAGCCATGACGGCCATGACCCTGGACCAGCTGTCGGGCGGTCGGATGCTCCTCGGCCTGGGGTTATCGGGCCCCCAGGTCGTGGAAGGCTGGCACGGCTTGCCCTACGGCAAACCCCTCGTGCGCACTCGCGAGTACGTTAGCATCGTGCGCGCCATTTTCCGCCGGGAGGAGCCTCTCGTCTTCGAGGGGGAGTACTATCGGATCCCCTACAAAGGCCCCGACGCCACCGGCTTGGGTAAGCCCCTGAAGAGCATCCTCCACGGCCGGCCTGACCTACCCATCTACCTGGCCGCCATCGGGCCGAAGAATGTCGAGCTGGCCGCCGAGATCGCCGACGGCTGGCTGCCGGTCTTTTTCTCCCCACGGCATGCCGATGTATTTCGGCCCCATCTCGAGGCCGGCTTTGCCAAGGGCAAAAAGGATCCGGCCCAATTCGACATCGCCGCCACGGTGCCGGTGGTCGTCGGTGACGATCTGGAAGCCTGTTACAACCAGGTGCGGCCGTTCGTGGCCCTCTATGTCGGCGGCATGGGTGCGCGCGGCAAGAACTTCTATTTCGACCTGGCCTGTCGGCTGGGCTATGAGGAGGCCGCGGTCAAGATCCAGGATGCCTATCTGGCCGGCGACAAGGGCGCGGCCATGGCCGCCGTGCCCACGGCGCTGATTGACGACATTGCCCTGGTCGGACCCAGGCCGCGCATCGCCGAACGGCTGGAGCTGTGGCGCCAAAGCCCGGTGACCACGCTTAACATCACGACCTTCGACCTGGAGACCGTGCGGCTCATGGCCGAGCTCGTGCTTTAGCCCGACGACCCCGGCGGTACGAGCGGCACCTGGCCGGCCTCCCAGATGCCCTCGCTGAGGGTGATCACCGAGAGACACGACCGGCAAATCGCGCGGTCTTCTTCGCTGAGCCGGGCATAGTGCCCGCAGGTGGGGCAGGTGATGGCGATGCGCTGGATGGCCTGGCGCATCAGCAGCTTCATCACGGCCTCGTCGCTGTCAAGGCCCAAGGCCTCTTTCAACAGCTCGATCATCTCCCGCTCGGCCGGGGAAAGTTCCATGTTGAGGGTGTGGTTGGCGCTCATGGGTCACCTCGGTGGGGTAGTGGGAGGGAAGGATGGCATACAAATGGATATCCTCATTCTAGCCAGGGAACCTCGTTTCGGATATGATCAAGACAACCCTTTTCCGTCATTCGTTCAGGCCGATGCCTTGACATCTTCGTCTTTCGTCCCTCGTCTTGTCCTTTCGGCCGATGGCGGGAACGGAAGACCCATCCAAAAACGTGAGAACGTTCTAATCCTCTGCAACGGAGCAGTGTGCTATGCCTCGCGAATACGTTGATGGCGCCACGGCTGTTGCCCGTGGCGCTTTACGTGCCGGCTGTACCTTCTTCGCCGGGTATCCCATCAGTCCGGCCACGCCCATCCTCCTGCACATGCTGCGCGAGCTGCCCAAGGTGGGCGGCGTGGGCATTCAAGCCGAAGACGAGATCGCGGCCATCAGCATGTGCATCGGCGCGGCTATGACCGGCGCCCGCGCCATGACGGCCACGTCAGGCCCGGGCATCTCGCTCTATTCCGAAAACCTGGGTCTGGCCATCATGGGTGAAGTCCCGCTGGTCATCGTGGATGTCATGCGCATGGGGCCGGCCACGGGCGGAGCGACCACCATCGCTCAGGGCGATGTGCAGTTCGTGCGTTGGGGCACCAGCGGCGGCTATCCCATCATCGCCCTGGCGCCGTCCTCTGTGCCCGAATGCTATACCCTGGTGCAACGGGCCTTCGACCTGGCCGAGCGTTTCCGCTCGCCGGTCTTCCTCCTGCCCGACAAGGAACTCATCATGTCCATGTCCACGGTGGACATCGCCGAGTACGTGGACGTGCCCGTTGGCCAACGGCCCCTCGTCCCGCCCGTACCGGCCGGTAACGGCGCCCAAAACGGCCGTATCAACGCCGTGACCGGGCGACCCGACCCGCGGCTGCGGCCGGAGGAGACCTATCTGCCCTACGATTTCGACCCGATTGACGCCGTGCCGCCGACGAGTCCCTTCGGTGGGCCTCACATCACCCGTTTCACCGGCTCCAGCCACGATGAGCACGGCTTTCTGACCAAGGATCCGGTCAAGGTCGGGCGACTCAACGAACACCTGCGGGCCAAAATCGAGAACCATCGCCACGAGCTCGAGTTCGGCCTGCTCAACCGCGCGGCGGCGACGGGTGTGCTTTTCGTCGGTTACGGCACCACGGCGCGGGCCATGCGTGAGGCCGGCGACCGGGCCCGCAAGGCCGGTCTGCCCGTCAGCGACCTGACCCTGCACACCCTCTGGCCCGTGCCCGAACGGCTCATCCTGGAGGCCACCGCCGGCCAGCGCCGCGTGGTCATCGGCGAGCTGAACCACGGCCAGTATGCCCTTGAGCTGGAACGGGTGCTCTATCGCCATGCCGCGCAGAACGGTCTGAAGCCGCCGGAAATTGTCTCGATCCAGCGCGTTGATGGTAACTTGATCACACCTGAACAATTTCTGGCCGAGATCGGCAACTTCTGACAAAAAGAGGTCGTTATGGCTATTGCTTTAGAACCGGCCCTCAAGCCGCTAACAACTTACAAGAACGAACGACCCGACCCGTTTTGCCCCGGTTGCGGTCATACCTTCATCCTCAACCATCTCGATGCGGCCCTGACCAAACTGCAGCTCGACCCGCGGCAGGTGGTGCTTGTCACCGACATCGGTTGCGTGGGGCTGAGCGACCAGTACTTCGTCACGAACGCCTTCCACGGCCTCCATGGTCGCAGCGTGGCCTACGCTACGGGCATCAAACTGGCCAATCCCGATCTGAAGGTCATCGTCATGATGGGCGACGGCGGCCTGGGCATCGGCGGCACCCACATTTTGAACGCCGCCCGGCGCAACATTGGCATCACCGTCCTCGTCTTCAACAACTTCAACTTCGGCATGACCGGCGGCGAGCATTCCGTCACCACGCCGATGGGCATGATCACGGCCAGCACGCGGGCAGGCAACCTGGAGAATCCCCTCGACATCTGCGCCACGGTGGCCGTCAACGGCGCCGGCTATGTCTATCGGGGCACGTCGTTCGATAGGGACCTGCCCGACCGCATCGCCGAGGCCATCGCCTACGAGGGTTTCGCCCTGCTCGACATCTGGGAGCTGTGCACGGCCTATTTCGTCGTCAACAACGACTTTGGTCGCAAAGAGCTGATGGCTACCCTCGAGACCATCGGCATGCAGGCCGGTCTCATTCAGAAACGCGAGGTGCGCGAATACGCCCGCGGCCTGCGAGCGCAGGGCGCCCAGGTTTTCGGCCAGCCTACTTTGCCCCTGCGGCCCATCGAACCGCTCTTCCCGGCCCGGCTCGACCGCAAATTCCACCTCATCATCGCCGGTTCGGCCGGCGCCAAGGTGCGTTCGGCCGCCCAGGCGACTGGCTATGCGGGCGTGCTATCGGGTCTGTGGGTCACCCAAGCCGATGATTACCCGACCACGGTCAAATCCGGCCACAGCGTCAGCGAGCTGATCTTCAGCCCAGAGGAGATCCGCTACACGGGTATCAGCAAACCCGATGCCCTTGTGCTGCTCTCGGAGGATGGTTTGGGCAAGGTGCGGCATCACCTGGCAGCCATGACACCGGAGGATGTGCTCGTGACCACACCGGAATTTGCCGACGTGCCGACCCGGGCGCGCAAGCTCATCCTCAATCCTCAGGTCGGTTCGGTGCGGATCACCCGCACGAACCGCTCGCTGATCGTGACGGCCGCGGCGCTGCGCCATCTCGACCTGTTTCCCATTGCCGCCCTGTCCGAGGCCGTGCGTCGTTTTCAGCCGCGCTTTGCCGACGAGAACCTGCCCGTCATCGAGGCCAGCGCGGCCTTGCTCCCGGACCGGTAACACCGCTTATGGAACTCGAATCCTTGCTCGCCGCCGCCCATGCGCTGGCGCCCCAGATCGTCGAATGGCGTCGCACCCTCCATCGCTGGCCCGAGCTAGCCTTTACGGAACATCGCACGGCTGCGCTGGTGGCGGCCCGCCTGCACGAGTGGGGCATCCCTCACGAGACCGAGGTCGCCCAAACGGGTGTGGTCGGCCAGATCGGTGCCGCTGCCGGGCCAACCATCGCCCTGCGCGCGGACATGGATGCCCTGCCCATTCCCGAGGAGAACGACGTCCCCTATCGTTCCGAGCGACCCGGCCTGATGCACGCCTGCGGCCACGACGCCCATACGGCCATGCTCCTGGCCGCAGCGCGGTTGCTCAAAGAGCATGAGGCCGAGCTGCCAGGCCGGGTCAAGTTCATCTTCCAGCCGGCCGAAGAGGTCATCCCCGATGAGGGCGGCAGCGGCGCCTGGCGCATGATCGCCGAGGGTGTGCTCGACGATGTGGATGCCATCGTCGGCCTGCATGTGGACCCCACCCTGCCCACGGGCCAGATAGGCATCCGGCCCGGCCCCATCATGGCCGCGGCCGACCGTTTCGAGCTGACCATCATGGGCAAGGCAGCTCACGGCGCTCACCCATACCAGGGCGTGGATGCCATCGTCCTGGCGGCCCAGGTCGTCACAGCGGCCCAAACCCTGGTCTCGCGGCGCATCCCGGCCAACAAAGAGGCCGTTGTCACTTTTGGCACCATCCACGGCGGCAACAAAGAGAACATCATCTGCGATCGCGTCGTCCTCACCGGCACGGTGCGGACGTTCGAGCCGGCCGTGCGCGACCAGCTCGAGGCCGAATTGGAACAAGTGGCAAGCCTGGTGCGGGCCTTGGGCGGGGATTATCGGCTGCGCTATCTGCGCGGCAGTCCGCCGGTGAACAACGACGGCCTGCTGACGGGTTTTGTCTCGCGAGTAGCGCGACAGGTGGTGGGCGCCGAACAGGTCGTGGATATTCCCAAGAGCACGGGCGGCGAGGATTTTGCCTGGTATCAGCAGAAGACGCGCGGCACGTTTGTGCGGTTGGGGTGTCAGGCCCCGACCGACGAGCCGCCGCGCGCGCTGCATACCCCTACGTTCGACCTCGACGAAGCTGCTCTTCCCTTGGGCGCGGCCTTGCTGGCGGCCGTTGCCCTGCGGTGGCTGCAGGAGCATGGTCGGAAGGGGTGAATGCGACTCCTCGTGTCTTCCATTTTTCGTCCGGCCATCGGCCCAAACTCGTGACGAAGGACGGACGACGAAAACGCCTGCGTCCTTCCTCTTCCGTCTCACAAACGTCCCAAAGCCGGGACAGGGCTTGGGCTTTTCCGTTTTCGCTCATGGACCGCTCGCCTGTTTACGATTTCCGTGATCACGTGGTGTGTGTCACCGGGGCGGGGCGCGGCATCGGTCGCGCCATTGCCCTGGCTTTTGCGGGCTGTGGCGCCTGCGTTGGCGTCAACGACATCGAGGCCGCCACGGCCGAGGAGACGGCGGCTGCCTGTCGGCGCTTGGGCGCCGAGGCCATAGCGTTTCCTGCCGACGTGGCCGATGCCGTCGCCGTGGCCGCCATGTTCGCCCAGCTTGACGCCGCCTGGCCCCGGCTCGATGTCCTGGTCAATAACGCCGGCATCGAACCCGTGCATTCCATTCTCGACCACCCCCTCGAGGCCTGGGAACGGACCCTGGCCGTCAATCTGACCGGCACCTTTCTCTGCACCCAGCAGGCGGCGCGGCGGATGCGGGCGCAAGGCCGTGGGGTCATCCTCAACATCGCCTCCATCGCCGGCAAATCGCAGCCGCTCTACCTGCGTTCGGCCTATGCCGCCAGCAAGGCCGGCCAGGTCGGTTTTACGAAAGAGGCAGCCCGCGAGCTGGCGGCCTATGGCATCCGCGTCAACGCCATCTGCCCCGGCGTCATCATCACACCCATGACGGAGCATCTCCGCCAGGATGAAGCCCAGATGCGACGTTGGCTGAGCGAAATCCCTCTGGGGCGGTTGGGCGAGGCCGAGGAGGTGGCGGCCCTGTGCCTGTGGCTGGCTTCGGACGCCGCGAGCTATGTGACGGGCGTAGCCTGGCATGTGGACGGCGGTAAGAATATGGCATAATGGACGATGGAGGATATGAGGATGGAGGAAAGGCTTCGTCCTCCTCAATCGGCCCTCATTCAGGACGACGGACACAATCCCTTCGTCCGCCGCCCTTCGTCGTTCGTCCCTGTTTGTGGGCCGAATCCCGGCACGAAGGACACAACCCCCAAACCACGCCTTTTTTGACGAGGTCAACCCGTGGCATACGAATACCTGATCACCGAAATCACCGAGCAACGGGTCGGTTTGATCCGACTCAATCGGCCCAAGGCGCTGAACGCGCTTAGCCCAGAGCTGATGGCCGAATTGGGCGAAGCCCTCATGGCCTTCGATGCCGATCCCAACGTCGGTTGCCTGGTGCTGACCGGCAACGAACGGGCCTTTGCGGCCGGCGCCGATATCAAGGCCATGGCCCAGGCCACTACCGTGGACATGCTCAATAACGACCTGATCGCCCGCTGGGAGACGATCAACCATCTGCAAAAGCCCATCGTCGCCGCGGTCAGCGGCTTCTGTCTGGGCGGGGGCTGCGAGCTGGCCATGGCCTGCGATATCATCGTGGCCAGCGAAAGCGCCGTCTTCGGCCAGCCGGAGATCAACCTGGGCATCATCCCCGGTTTTGGCGGCACCCAACGTCTGACCCGCACTGTCGGGAAGTACCTGGCGATGGAAATGGTGCTGACGGATCGCCGCCTCACGGCTCAAGAGGCCCTGGCCCTGGGGTTGGTCAACCACGTCTATCCGGTGGAGACGTACCTGGACGAGGCGCTGAAGCTGGCGGCCCGTATCGCTGCGCAGGCCCCCCTGGCCGTGCGGCTGGCCAAAGAGGCGGTGCGCAAGGCCCTGGAGCTGAGCCTGAGCGAAGGGCTGACGTTCGAGCGCCGCCTGTTCCAAATGCTCTTCGCCTCGGCCGACCAGAAAGAAGGGATGGCCGCGTTCATCGAGAAGCGTAAACCGCAATGGCAGGGTCGCTGAAGCTGCAGGATGTCCTGATGCCGCCGCGGGTGGCCGGTCTCAACCTGTCGGTGGGGAGTTTTTTGCCGCGCGTGCCGTTGCCCTCCCTGGCCGGGGTCGAACTGACCCCCGCCGACCTGGTGGATGAGGGCGAGCTGGCCGTGTGCGTCTATAACCCGGCGGCGGTCAATCCCTTTCCCATTCCCCCGCGCGGGATTGACCTGCCGCGGCGATTGGCCATGTTGCGGGAACGTGGGGTCAAACTGTACGTCATCAGCGGCCTGAGCCTGCCCCGTCTGGCAAACTGGCTGGAGTACATCGGCGCCGATTTCTACGTCCTCAGCGACCAGCAGCGGGTGTTTTCGGCCCTGGTTGGCGTTCCCATCAAACGGGTGGGCGGCCGCAACTTCCGCACCCATGTCTCTTTTGTCCTCCAGGAGGACCGGGTCCTGGCCATTCTGTTGGAGGTAGACCCGATCCATCAGTTCGAGCGGCTGCTGATGGCCCTCGACGTGGCGGCCGGCCGCGAACCGGGCACCTACGTCCTGCCCGACCGGCCCTGGTACGAGCAGGTCAAACCGGAGGAACCCCAGCCGGAAGAGCCGCTACCGGAGAACCTGGAAGAGCGGGTCGAGTTTACGGAAGAGGTCACCGAAGCCGATGCGTTCATTCCCGAGAGCGAGTTGGGCCCCTTTACCGCCGAGGACGCATAATCGCCGACTATGACCGCCCCGGATACCCTGCCCCGCGTCGTTGCCCTGGAGACGTATGTGCGCTCGGTGTTGGCCAGTGAGGCCTTCTGGCGAGAGCATTTCGGGTTGGAGGCCGATGGTCCGCTCTCGGCGACGTTCACCGTCCGTTCGGCCTATGAGCCGGAAGGGGAGCCGATTGCTTGGCGTCTGTTGCCGGGCGCGCAGCCGTGCGGCACGCGCGGTCCGCACGGGTTGCTCCCTTCCTTTCGGATTGACGATTTCGGCCGAGCGCGTGGCTATCTGCTGGCCCGGAAAGTTCCCATCGTGTTCGAAGAAATTTTACCCGGTTTGAAACTGCTGGTTTTTCTCGATCCCGATGGAACCCCCGTACAGTTGGCGCAGCCGACCGACCCCAGCACCTGGGACATCGCCGAGCGGCGGCTGTTACGCATGCGTCGTCGTGTGGATCCGGCCCCGCCGGGGCCGTTGCAGCCGGGTCCCCTGGATGAAATCACGATATACACCCCGGACATCACGGCCAGCGTCCGCTTTTATCGGGACCTGATCGGGTTGTCTGTGGGCCTCTCGTTCTTCGGCCATGTCCATCTCGTGATGGCCAACGCGCCCTTGGTCCTGCGCGGCAACAACTGGCGTTGCAAAACCCCCGGCGCCTTCCACGCTACCGAGATGGTTCTGGCCGTGCCCGCTCTCGATGCCCTGCGCGAACGTCTGGAGAAAGCCGGTTATCCCACGACCAGGGTTTGGAACCGCGTGACGGTGGTTGACCCGGCCGGTTGGCGTCTCCACTTCGTCCCTTGAGGGCAGGTTCTCTGCGCGGGTTGTTCATTTTTGCACGATGTGAGCACATCGGCTATACTCCCGCTCGCAGTCTCCACCCGGTCCGCAACGTCGAAGGCGGCGTCTGCGCAGACGGGAACAGGAGAGGTCGCTTGCCGCCGGATGTCCCTGTCCATCGCCCTCTTTCCTGGTGGCGCCAGGCGTTGCGCCTGAGCATCGGTGTTGTCCTCAGCCTGGCCATAACCCTAGCGTTGGGCCTTTGGTTGGACCGGCGAACCGGCTGGGCCCCTTGGGGCACACTGGCAGGCATGACCGTAGGTATGATCGTTGCTGTATGTTTTGTTATCTTTATCGTTTTTCGACGTTATCGCGCTATTGCTCCATCTCTTGATGATTCCGCCGATAAGGAGACGTCCTAGTGGGTGGAAAGTCCTGTCGCCAACTCATCGTTGATAACATCGTCGTGATCGTGATCGCGCTGGCATTGCTGGTCGTTTCCGTGTTCGTCCGGGTGCCGCTGCCGACGATCCTGCTGCCGGCCGAAAAAATCCCCGGCCTGACCCTATTCGGCTTTCCCATCACGAATACCCTGATCGCCACCCTCCTGGCCGATGCGACCATCCTGGTCGTGACCTATTTCGCCGTGCGCAAGGTCAAGGAGGTGCCGGAAGGGGTGCAAAATCTGGTGGAGTGGATCGTCGAGGCCTTCGACGGCATGCTCACCGACATCGCCGGGAAAGAAAAGGCCCGCCAATGGCTGCCCCTGTTCCTGACCATTCTCTTTTTCCTGCTGGTGGCCAACTGGTGGGAGCTGGTGCCCGGTTTCGACAGCATCGGCTATCTGGAACCGCTGGAAGTGGCCTATGTGCACTCCAACGGCACGGTGAGCAACGGTTACGAGAAAGGGACTTTTCTGGGCCTGCCTTCGCTGGTGAGCAAGCCGGTCAAATTGACCGATGAGCAAAAAAAGGAGGCGATGGCAGCGTACAAAAAAGCCAAAGCCGAGGGGCATGAATATCATCCCCATGAAGAGGAAGCCTCTGGCGGCTATGTGCTGTTGCCGTTCCTGCGGGCCGCAGCCACCGACCTGAACCTGCCGCTGGCCCTGGCGCTCATTTCGGTGACCCTGGCACAGGTGACCGGCATGCGTTATCTGGGGTTGAAGTACTGGCGTCGCTTCCTCAACCCCGTGATCACAGGCATGAAGCCGATTGACATCTTTGTCGGCCTCCTCGAATTCGTCTCCGAAATCGCCAAGATCGTCAGTTTCTCCTTCCGTCTTTTTGGCAACATTTTTGCCGGTCAGGTGTTGCTGTTTGTCATGCCTTTCCTGATCGCGTTTCTGGTGCCGTTGCCTTTCTACGGATTGGAGCTCTTTGTCGGTTTCATGCAGGCTTTCGTCTTTGCCATTCTGACCTTTATCTTCCTCGAGCAGGCCACCCACAGCCATGCCGGGG
>JAOADB010000118.1:10233-10482 GCA_026417535.1 Caldilineales bacterium | reverse complement strand
GATCTGCCCTGTGCGCGACCGCAGCAGCGCCGCCGCACCCGCCGCGGTTACCTGTCCCCGTGGCCCGATCTGTGCCAGCGCGCCGTCGCAAAACACCCAGGCTTCGACCGTTCGTCGCCACATCAGCCTTTCCCTCCCTCGAAAACGAGCGACTGCGGCCGATAGCTCGCGGCTTGGCCCAGAATCACCGCCGCCATCTGCCGCGCCTGCAGCTCCAGGCACCGCCGCAAACTCGTCTGCTCGCCGCTC
>JAOADB010000118.1:0-10223 GCA_026417535.1 Caldilineales bacterium | reverse complement strand
CCGCTCAACCCATAGCGCACCGTTTGCGCCAGCCGCTTCTCCCAAGCCTCAATCAGCACCGGCACCAGCTGCGGCCCCATCAAGACCGGCTGCTCCGGGTCGGGCTGGCGACGATAGTGGGCCAATGGCAACTTATCCGCCGCCAAGAGCTCCAAACACATCGCATCCACCAACGGCCGGAACTCCTCCATTAGGTCGAGCACCAGCGCAGGCCGGTTCGCCTCCAACGCATGGAAAAATCCCACATACGGATCCAGCCCCACCAGCTGCACGGCCGCGGCCACGTCTTTCAACAACAGCGAATAGCCGAAACTCAACGTCGCATTCCACGGATCCGGCGGTGGGTGATAGGCCCGTCCCCGGAACCCCCAGGACGGCGGCACCAAGGTCTGCATGGCCCCGAAGTAGATGGCCCCGGCCCGTCCCTCGAAGCCACGCAACCCATCCGGCGTCGTCGCATGCACACAATTTGCCTGCATCTGCCGCACCCCTGCCGCCGCCCGCGTCAGGCCCTCGGCCACAGACCGGGCAGCGGCCATCTTCGCCGCCAAAGCCGTCAACAAAGCCGCCTGATTGTGCAGCTTTCCTACCACCACCGCCTGCGCCACGGCCAACGCCCGGCGCTCGTCCTCGACCATCCGCAGCTGCGCCTGATGCAACCGCGCGTAGCGCGCGCCCGTTTGCACGAGACGATAGCGGAAACGGCCGTGTTGTGAATAGAACACGACATCCACGTTCTGACTCACCAACAACGCCGCCGCCTGCGTCGTCAGCTGCACGTTTCCATACACCACCACCTGATCGAGCTCGCGCACGGCCATTTCATACAAAATTTTTCCTTTTTGCATCACACGCACTTTTTCACCGTTTCGGCAAATACGTGCGCCTTGTTCTCGAACATACAAAACGGTCATTGATAACTCCTTTTATCAGTCATCTCGAGCCATCGTCCATCGTCCTACAACCTGTACATCTTGCGACCGATGAAGAAATAACCGACGAATTTGAAACCCTGGTCGAAATGCACAATCCGGGTCTTGTGTTCGTTCAACCGTAACGACAGCCGCCCCAGCTCCTGCCCGCATAGAGCCAACACCGCCTCGGCCACGACCCGTCGCCGACAACACACCACCCAATCGTCGGCGTAACGCACCAGCGCCAGCCGGCGCCGCGCCAGCGCCCGATCGAACTCATGCAGATACACATTGGCCAGCAACGGCGAAAGCACACCTCCCTGCGCCACCACCGCCGCCGCCGGCAAACCGCTGACCGTATTCAGGATACGCGCATCCAGCCAGCCCCGGATCAACCGCAGCAGATGTCGGTCGTGCACCCGCCGTCGCACGAGCTCCAGCAACGGCCCCGGCGGGATGCTATCGAAACACGACTCGATATCGGCATCCACCACCCACTGCAACCCCTGATCGCGGTAGGCGGCCACCTGCGCCGCGGCATCGGCCGTGCTCAGACCGGGCCGAAAACCGAAACTGGAGGGCAGGAAGATCGCCTCGAAACTCGGCGCGATGATGTCATACACCACCCGTTGGGCGATCCGGTCCCGCAGACACCATAGCGCCAGCGGTCGCAGCCCCTCCTTGCGCTTCGGCACCAACACCTGGCGCACCTCGCGCGGCCGGTAAGTCCCTGTGATCAGCTCCCGGCGGAGCTGCGCCAGCTCCTCCTCGACCCGTTCGGCAAACTGCGCCAGGGTTTGCCCATCCACACCAGCGCCGCCGCCTGCGGCCCGCACCGCCCGCCAGGCCCGCCACATCGCCTCCGGCGTGAAAAACGCCTCCGGTGGTGCCGGCCGCACCGGCCCGCAACGCATGGGCATGGTCGGCGGCGCTTCGACCTCGGGGGCCGGCTCTGTCGTCGGCGGCACCCGCTCACCTTCCCCGCGGCGCCATCGCGCTGCCAGCTCGCGCGCCGTATCCCGCAGCCTGGTCAGCGACCAACGGCCCGAAATCGGCCCGTGGACTTCATGATGTCTCTTGTGGCTCATCGGAGGATGGACGATAGACGATGGGGTTATGGCGCCTCTGGGGGGCTGTCATCGGCGTCGCTTGTCAACGGAAGCGAGCCGACCCCGGCGACCGGCTCTGTCGCCGTATTCGACCGTCGCCGAAACCAGCCTTTCCGACGAATCGCAACGCCGGCCGCTAAACGACTGCGGGGCAAGCGTTCCAGCTGTGCCCGCACAAGGGGAGCCGGATTCGCTCGCGCCAACAACGCCCGGCCGTCCAGCGCATCCAGCCCGGCCTGGAAATAGGCCGCCAACGCTTGACCCAATGCCCATGTGCCCGCCGCGGCCAGCCCCGCCGAGGCTGCCCAACCGAGCAACGGCACCAGCCGTAAAGCCTGTTGTGCCAGATAGCGCGCACCCAGACTGACCCCCAGCGTCGCCAGCAGCTCACGGCTGTGGGTATCCATACCGGCCTGGCCGAACACCGCGGCCAGCCGCAGCGCCAGGCGCAAATGGTTGGCCGCCTGCAGGGGCAGGTCGAGAAACGGGATGGGCTGCGCGCCCAACAACGTCGCCGTTACCACGGCCCGGCGCACCACTTGTCGCACCACCGGCGGCCGCGCCAGCGGTACCTCGCGCGCCAGGGGAATGGCCAGCCGCGGCTGCGCCGTTAGCATCCGACCGATGAGCGTCGTCAACCCGCTTCCCTCGCCCAGGCAGGAGATCGGCGTTGGCCGTGTGGCCAGCGGCCGACGCAACGCGTCGGCCAGCCCCTCGGGGTCGGCTATGCCGTCGGCCTTGCTCAGCACCGGCAACAGCGGCGTGCCCTGGCAGCGCAGGCGGCTGATCCAGCGCAACTCGGCCGGTCGCAATCCGACCGTGGCATCCACCAGATACACCACGAGATCCATCCCTTGCACCTCGGCCAACAGTCCGTCCACCCATGCTTCCTCGCCTTCCACCAGGTCAACCAAGGCGAAAAACCCTTCGTGTTCGAGAGCGGGCGTTGTTGCCGACCCCGTTGCGGTCATCATCTCCTGTCCACGGAGCCGCGCCAGCAGCGTGCTCTTCCCGGCGCCGGCCATTCCCACCAGCGCCACCTGCCCTACCGTTTCCTGATTCACGTCCATACGAACCCGCTCCCATTCAACACCGTTCACGAGACCGCTCAGCCCTTCCCATGCAGAGCCGTCCGCCGCGGTCGGCGGTTTCTCGGCATCATATCGCGATCGCATAGCGCACATGGTTCCTATCTCCCGAAAAGGGTGGTTTGATGGATAATGGATAATGGATAATGGATAATGAATAATGGTAAATGTGTTAAAAATACCAAATTGCTGACAATGTGAAATATTTGATATATTGCGATTGATATAGTGTAATGATATATTTGTTAAAAAATTTTTCAAAAATCACAAAACGACAACAAGCCCAAGTAACCATTAACCATTAACCAATAACCAGTAACCAGTAACCAGTAACCAATTCACCAATCACCCTCCTCCAACCGTTGCCAGCAGATGACCGTCAGTGGGGCTGGCGGTTGCGCAGGCAGCACCAGGATATCCGTTTCCGCCTGAGCGATGAGCGCCGCCAGGGGACTCGTCTCCGGATCCACCAGGACCACGGCCGTGCCGATGGCGGCATCCTGGCGCAGCCCTGCGGGCCACAACGGCGTGGCCTGCGCCAACAACGTCTGCCACCAGGCCAGCAAGGCCGTCTCGTCGTCGTCAAGGGCATAAGCCACGAAGCGATCGGCGCCCCACGACAGCAAGGGCGATAACCAGCGGCAACCGAAGCGCTCCAACGTCTCCAGCACCCCGGCGGGTGTGGCTGTCCAGTCTGGCATGGGATGCTGTCGCAAACAGTGGCTCAGAGCCGTACGGCCATCGCCCAGGATCGCGTCGTACAACCGCACGGCCTCATCATGGCCAAAAGGCCAGGCCGCATCCCACGCCTCCGGGTCAGTCGCTGCCACCAGCTCGGCACGGGCCGCGCTCAGTGCCTGTTGCAGCCGTTCCAGATGCGTCTGGGCCACGGTGACATCCTGAGCGGCCACCAGACAATCCTGCCGCATCCGGTCCAGCCGGAGCGAGGCCAGCACGCTGCGACGCCAGGCCGTATGGGCCGCTTCATAGACCCGCAACGCCTCCGGCAAACCCAGATAGGCCCGGATGACCCAGGGCCAATAGCGGGGGATAAGCCAGAACCGCAGCCACCTCCCGTCGGCCAAGCCGATCAGGGGTTGGAGCAAAACCCTGAGCGCCGTCGCTGCTGCCCGCAGACGCTCCTCGCACTCCTGGCGTTCGGCCTCGGCCAGGACCAAGCCCGATTCCCACTCCTGCGCCCAATCCTGCCATTGGCGCCGGCAAGCCGCCAGCACCCGTCCCAACCAGGCCAGGTCGAGCGCGCTTCCGGTGGATGTCGCCGCCGTTCGCAGTCGCCGTTGCAGGTCTTCGCGACGCTGCTGCGCCCAGCGGTCGCACAGGGCCACGGCTTCCGTCTGGACGAGGTGGCGCTCGGCTTCATCGTCCTCCCGCGCTCGGATCACGACCGACTCCACCTGGGACCAAAGCCATCGGCCCGGATGGCGGCCATCGGGCCATGGTCGGCGGCGTAAACAGGCGTCGGTCAACCCCGTCAGCGCCTCGTACAGCGAGTCTGGTTGCCAGGGCAAGAGCCAGCGCAGCGCCTCATCGTCGGCCGGCAGGGTGGGCAGCAACGTCTCGGCCTCGTCGGGCGCTAGCAACAACGTCAGAGCTTGCGCCTGCCAGCGCCGGACACACCAGGCCAACACCGTTGCCGCCGGATCGGGATAGGCAGCCACGCCCAGGCTGAAAAGCGACATCCGCGCCGACTCCGTTTCCGGAGCGATCGGCACCCCATCCCGCAGCGGCGCCGCCATCAGCCAGCGCAGGGCCAGGGGCAACCGTGCGCACAACGTCTCCTCGGTCAAACTCAGGCCCTGGCGATTGACGGTCGAGACGAGAAACACCAGGGGTGGCGGCGGCGATTCGGCGGCCAGGGCCGTCAGCAGCGTGCGCGTCTCCGACGCTTTCTCTGGCGCGGCCATGATCAGGACACGCGTGGCCAGGCTGCAACGAAAATAGCGCCAAGCCAGCTCGGCCAGCAGACGCCTGGCCTCCAGCGCTGCCTCGATCCCCGTCACAGTTTCGATGTCGAGCAGCAACCACAGCGCGATCTCATCCAGACGATCCAGCAGCAGTCCGCAGGCTTCCATTTCGGCCTGTACCTCGACCCGCGAGATGCTCTGGAGCGCGGCCAACACCATCGCAGCCGTCGTTTCACGGGTTTCCGGGTCGGAGACCGGGGCCAGCGGTACATGAAGCACGGCCGGCGCTGCGACCTGTTGCCACGTCTGCGCGGCCACGCGGTCGGCCTTTTCGCCCAGGCTAACCAGCAGGGTGCGTTGCATCCGCTTCATGGGTGTCCTCCTTGGACCCGGACGGTGCGGTTCGTCCGGCCGTCGTGGCCTGCCGCAGGGCATAGGCACGCGACCAGACCGACCATTGCTTGAGTGCGCTCAGCGGCAGGCCCAGGATGGCCGTCAGCGCCACCACCCGTGTGGGATCGCCGTTCGCGGCCAGCATTTCCGGTCGCTGGGTGAATACGGTTTGACGAGGGTCGGGTACACCCAACACGGCCAGATGCACCGGCTGGACATCGCTATCCACCAAACGCACCATCTCGAGATTGCACAACGGCGCTGCCATCTCCAGCAGCCGCGTCAACCAGCGTTCGGCCGAAACCTCGTCCTCGCGATGGCGCACCAGGTCCTCGACTCCCAGCTCGGCCAGAGGCGCAAAGGTGTTCTGTAAGACGGCAGCCACCAACCCGGCCAGCCGTTGCGGTTCCAGCGCTTCCCATGCGAGGACCGGCCAATCGCCGGCCTCGGCGGCGGCAATGACCGAGGGCATCCCGGCCTGTGGTTGAGGAGCGTGGTCGCTGTAGAGCTGGTCGAGCCAGGCCGCGTCTATCAAGTCAATATCGGCTTCCCAGGCCACGGTGCTCGCCTCCTCGGGGAAGCGCTGCCACAAGTGCTTGCCGTCGGTCAAAAGGCTCAGTGCCTGTTCCAGGCGTTTGGCGCCGGCCTCGTAGCGCTGCGTCCGCTGGCGGGCATGGTATTCGATTTGGGTGAGCACCCGCAGCGCGGCTTCGGCCAGATGACGTTCGACAAAGGCCTCGGCGTCCTCGCGGGCAGCCCGCTCAAAACGGGGAAGGGCCTGGGCGACGGCGGCACGGCGGAAGAGGAAAAGCTGATTCCCGGCCGCTTCGAGCGCCGCCTCCGCCTGATTCAGAGCCGCCTCGGCCTCGGCCTGACGCTGACGACAGCGCCGGGCGACCTGTTCCCAGCTTTCGATCTGTCCGGCCAACCAAAGGGCCAGGGTGGCTGTAGTCATGGCGGCCTGGCGCAGGCCGTTGTTGCGCAGAACATCCTGGAGCAGCGACGCCATCGTCTCCAGGCCGGCGGTGATGAGGGCCTCGGCGTTGGCATCCATCCGGGGAGCCAGCTCGCGAAACAGCCGCACCTGCCGATAGTCGCGTGCATGGTTGGTCGCAGCGAGGGGCACCTCTTCCGGCGGTCGCCGCCCCACATGGCCGGGCAAGACGAAATCAGCCGCCATGAGCCCCCCATCCGGCCCGGCCAGCAATGCCCGCCGCAGGGCGTCGGCCTCCAGACCGATCTGTGCAACGAAGTCCTGGGCTGCCTGGTCGGCCATCTCCATGCGCCCCTCGGCCAGCAGGCCCTCGCGGATCACGGCGGCGGCATAGCGCCGGGCACAAAGCCGTTGCACCCGGCGACCGTCGGCCGCCATGACCGCCAGCCCCAGGGTGCCGAAGCAGGTCATCTCGCCGTGGCGGGTGCGCTCACCCAACAGGTCGGTGTGATTGGCCAGATCGTTCTGCAGCTTCTGGCCGGCCGCCGTGGCAAAAAGCAGATAGAGCATCTGCCCCACCACCGCGCACACCTCGGCCTGACTGCGCCGAGTACGGCCTTTCTGGTCAATGCCGTCCACCAAAAACACCCGGTCAAAAGGCGCTTCGGGACTGACGATCTCTCGCCGGTTGGGGAAGCAGGTGCGAAATCCCCCCTCGGCCATCCACCGTTCCACAGCCCGCAGGCATTCCACCGTATTCGGCTGCAGATAGCGATTCTCGACGCCGGGGAGGGCATCGGGCAGCAAAAACACGGCGTTGATGCGGCTGTTATCGGCCAGCTGTCCTAGTTCGGCCAGCAGGCTGCGGAGCAGATAGGCCACGTCAATCAAAGCGCCGCTGCCCTGGCCGCCGCAAGCCGAGGCGACCAACACGATGTTGAGACCGGCCGACTGGGCCAGCTCCTCGGCCACGGCCGTCTCCTGGCGGCTCAAATCGCGCAACAGGCTTTGCAACTTCTGCTCGACCGTGTGCACGTGATAGTGGAAGGTCAGCCGGCCGGCCGTGCGATTGCCGGAGACGCCGTCGCGATAGGTCACCCTGGGCAACCGCATCAGACTCTCGCCGAAGGTTTCCCGCAGGGTCGTCAGTCGGTCGAGGTTGCGCATGATGGCCGGGATGGACACATCGCCCAGATAGAGCCGCTCGTTGCCCGGCTCCAGGCGCCATTCGCGGCCGTTATGGCGCAGGCGCAGGTCTTCATCGGCCGAATCGAGCACGAGAAAGCGAACCCATTCCGGCGTTTGTTCGCCGTAGGCCGCCCGGGTATGAAGCAAGACGCGATGGCCGCTGCCTCCGCACCCCAGATAGAGGGTCGGGCGGATGGTCACGGCGCCATCGCCGAAAGCAACAGGGGAATTCGGCATGAACAGCCTCCTTGTAGTGGGTGGAATTTGGCTCACGTCTGCGTGACATGTGGCCTGCGAACGAGACGACGGCGGGCATCGGCCAGATGCTCGAAACGCAACCGATAGACCCCGGTCGTCGTCGGCAGGGTCAAGATGTCGCCGTGATGGAGGACACGCTCTGCGACGGTGCGCCTGTTGACGCCGATCTCGCCCTCGCTCACGGTCAGGAGTACGGCGGGTTCGCCCTCCTGTTCCACCATCCGCAGGGTGGCCCGACCCGTCCAACCCGGCAGCGCCAAGTCGCTGCGCTGCTCCCCCAGGACGAAAACGGGCCGGGGATGGGCGCCCAAGTCTATCCGCGGGAGCAGCGGCGACCCGGCCGGCGCCTCCAGCGGCACGAGGATGCCCTCGAGGGCAGGGCCGCGTGGCTGTCGTCGGCGCCACCACCAACCGCCGCCGACCAGGAAGACCACCAGCAAGGCCGCGCCGATCGGCCAGAGAGCCGGTGGCGGGGTCGGCTCCGGCGGCGTTGGGGTGGCCGTGGCCGTGGGAACAGCCGGAAGCGTGGGGATGAGGGTCGGCGTCGGCGTGAGGGTGGGGGTCGAAGTGGCCGTTGGCGTGACGGTCGGGGTCGGCGTGACGGTCGGAGTCGGCGTTGGCGGCAGGGCCTCCACATCGAGCCAGACCATCACCCGGCCCCGTCCGGCCAGGGTTAACGACCACGAGCCGGCGACGGGCCGTTCTACCGTCCAGATTTCCTCGTGGCTCTGGCCCGGTTGCCCACCCAGACGCACCCCCCGGCCGTCGGGTGTCAGGATGACCCCGTCCGGTGCATGCACGGTCAGACGCAGGGCGGGGTCGCTCTTCCAGGCCACCAGGGTCAACCGGGCCGTGCCCTCGGCAACGGCAAAGGTATGGCGCCGCGTTTCGTCGGCGGCCAGCACGGCATCGGTCACCAGTTCCCCAACCTCGCCGCCCGTCAGCCCAATGCCGATCTGATGGTAAATGCCGGGCAGGTCCTCGGCCCGGCGGGCCTCGAACAAGGCTCCGCGCGGGGTCAGGGCCACGGCCTCGCGCCAGAAGGGCATCCACAGGGCATCGAGACGAGCGGCATCCGTGGCCGGGCCGGCCAGGAGGATGACGAACAGGGCTACTCCTTCCTGCCCTAGGGTGGCGATATGGTTTCGCAACCGTTGGCGATAGGCGGCCACGGTGGCCGGGGTGGCGTCTTCCCAGGCCGGTTCGCCGTCGGTGAGGAGGATGATGGCCTGTGGGCGGCCCGTTCCTCGCGCCGCCCGCAGCACATCGGCGGCCAGCTCGAGCGCGGCCAGGTGATCCGTCCAGGGGATGGGAGTTGGCCGGGCGATGGCCGCGCGCATGTCCGCGCGTGTGGCCATTTCCAGGGGCGTCAGGGGCACGGCCAGATAGGCCTTCCCGCCAAAGTGGATGACCCCGGCCCGATGCTGACGACGGGGGTCATCCACGCCCAGATAGCTCAGGAACAGGTCGGCGGCGGCAACGCGCAACAGCTCCGGGTCGGAGCCGATGCCGCCCAGGTTCCACATCGAGGTGCTGTGGTCGAGAACCAGCAACACATCGTAACCGGCCGTTTCGGCGCCGGCGCGGGAGACCAGGAACCAGCCGCCCAGGCCGCAGCTCAGTCCCAACAGGAGCAACCCGATGAGGATGAGCAGACAACAGCCCCACAGGCGTTGTCGCCAACCGCCGAGAAGGGCGAAAACGGTGTGCACGAGGGCCTCCGGGTGGGAAACTGGTGAATGACGTCGCACAACTGCGAGCAGTTGTCCTGCAAAAACTCTGCGGCCGAACTCGGCCGAATCGCCGAGCTGTCCACCGTCTCTCGTCCCGTTTGGGGCCGATGGCCGAATGAAGGACGAAGAGGGGTGTCGTCTTCCAGCCTTATAACGCCTCGCTTCCCGGGCGTCTATGGTTGCCCGCGATTTAGCGCGCAAGTCGTTGTAGCGGGCTTTTGCGCGCCAAAATACGGCTTGATATGGCCGCTGTCACCAAACCGCGCTATACTGTGCCCGTAATCCCCACCCTTAGCCGTATCGCTCGCGTAGCGCAAGATGCGACGTGATTCCGTTCCAATTCAAGACGAGGGATGAACGACGGCAGACGAAAGAGCCGGTTACCGATTACCTGGTACCAAAACAGAACGGTCCCGCATGCCCGAGACCGCTCTGGATGGGGCCAAAAAGGCCGGATGGTTTCGCACACCCGGTGCGAGTGTTCGGCATGCACTCGCCTCGCCCGACTCGGAGGCCCCTCGAGAAGGGCTACGTCGGCCGCAGCGCCCGCCGCCTGCGGCCATCGGTCGCGGGCCGCATAGCCACGGCTCATCCTCAGTATAGCACAAAACGACGTCCCCGTGAACACCCTCGACCATCCTCACTACCCACCTCCTTTCGATAACTTCTACCCCCTACCCC
>JAOADB010000117.1 GCA_026417535.1 Caldilineales bacterium | reverse complement strand
TCAAGGGCCTGGGCTTTCGCCGCGGGAAAAGTATCAGCAAAAGCCCGCTGTATGCGTTGCTAGGTCGGCTGCATGGCCGGGACTTGGAGGAGCGGGTACAGTGCTGGGTCGAGGGAGTCGCCGCGGAAATCCAGGGCATGGGCCTGACGATGGTGGAAACCGAACACGCCCAAGGCCTCGACGCCACGAGGCACCCAACGGTGACCATCGGCAACGAAACCCCCCAGGAAAGCCCACAACCAGAGAGCAACCCCTGGCATATGCTCAGCGCTGTGCTCCAGAGAAGCGCAACCACCCTCGTGCGCGTGCCCGCGGATGGCACGACCCTCGAAATTCCGCTGGCAGCCGTCCTCCGGGAACGCCTCCATTTGGAAAACCAAACGGCGCCTGACGACGCCCAACTGACGCCAAAGGCCATCGCCCAAGCCATCGCCCCCCAAGAGAAGTCCACCCGCTGAAACGAATCGCAGAGCGAACCGGCCCAGAGCAATGCCGACACGCGCGACACCCCGCCACATGCCCGGTTTGACAAACCGCCGGGCATGTGTTATTTTATGCCCTAAAGTGAAACGTTTCACCCAACGGTGAGTATCCCTTTTGGTCAGGCGCTGTTCCCTTCGCGTTCTTTGGTCTCCGTTCCCTCGCGAGGGCACCATGTCACCTCTCTTTCCGAGCGCCTACGGCCACTTCCGCGCCGACGGCCGCGAATACATCATCACCACCCCCTTCACCCCGCGCCCGTGGGTCAATGTCATCAGCAACGGCGACTACGCGCTCCTCATCTCGCAAACGGGGTCGGGCTACAGCTGGCGGGGCAACGCTGGGCAAAACCGCATCACACGCGCCTTTCAGGACCTGATCCGGGACAACTGGGGTAAGTACCTCTACATCCGCGACCTGCAGCGGGAGGTCTACTGGTCCGCCACCTATAAACCCGTTATGCGGCCCTATCAGGCCTATGAAGTCGCCCACGGGATCGGCTACTCGCGCTTCCGCCACCGCGTCGAAGACATCGAAAGCGTTCTCACCGTCTTCGTCGCTGCCGATGCGCCGCTGGAAATCTGGCAACTTGAGCTGATCAACCACAGCCCTACCACGCGCACCCTGGACATCACCTCCTACGCCGAATGGTTGCTCGGCTTTGCGCCCGACGAACACCGCGAGTTCCACAAGCTCTTCATCGAGACCTGGGCCGATCCTGCCCAACAGGCCCTTTTTGCCCGCAAGTACCTGTGGGGTTTCCCCGATGAATTGGGCCGGCACAACAACGTGGACTGGCCTTTCACCGCCTTCATGGCCGTCAGCCTCCCTCTCAAAAGCTTTGACGGCGATAAGGAGTCCTTTTTGGGCCTGTATCGTAACGACGACCACCCCCAGGCCATGCAGGACCCATGCCTGTCCGGTCGCGTTGGACGTTTCGGCGATGCCATCGCCGCCCTCCAGGTGGCCGTGACCCTGCCGCCCGGCGCCACGCAGACCGTGGTCTTCACCCTGGGCGCCGCGGCCGACGGTCAGGAAGACGCCAGCGAACTCATCCGGCGCTTCACCTCGCCGGAAGGGAGCCAACAGGCGCTGGAGGCCGTCCATGCCTTTTGGGCCCGCTTCCTCGATACCGAACACGTCGAAACCCCCGACCCGGCGCTCAACCTGATGACCAACATCTGGGCCAAGTACCAGGCCATCTCCTGCCGGCTGTGGGGCAAATCGGGCCCGTATCAGGTCTCGGCCGGCTACGGCTTTCGCGATCAGCTCCAGGACAGCCAGATTTTCCTCGTCAGCGAACCCGATTACACCCGTCGTCAGATCCTCCTCCACGCTGCGCAGCAGTTCGTCGAGGGCGATGTGCTCCATTGGTGGTTCTCCATTCGCGGGGGCGGCCCGCGCACGAATTGCTCGGATGACCTCCTCTGGCTGCCCTTCATCCTCGATGCCTATCTCAAAGAAACCGCCGATTACGCCATCCTCGACGAGCCCGTCCCCTACCTGAACGGCCCGGCCGAACCCCTCTACGACCACTGCAAGCGGGCCATCGAACGCGCCTTTGCCCGCTTTTCCCCGCGTGGGGTGCCCCTCATGGGCGATAACGACTGGAACGACGGCCTCAGCGCCGTCGGCACCTTGTTGAAGGGCGAAAGCTTCTGGGTGGCCGAGTTCCTCTCCATCATCCTGGACCACTTCATCCCCCTGGCCCGGCGTCGGGGGGACGAGAGCTTTGCTCGCCGATGTGAGGATGTGCGCGTCGAGCTGACCGAAGCCCTCAACCGCTACGGCTGGGACGGCGAATGGTATCTCCAAGCCACCACCGATGCCGGTCAGCCCCTGGGTTCCCGAGAGAATGACGAGGGGCGGCTCTTTCTCATGCCCAACATCTGGGCCGTCATCAGCGGCATGGCGCCACCGGAACGGGCCGAACGCGCCATGACGGCCGTGACGACCCATCTCCTAGGCGATTACGGACCGCTTTTGTGCCTTCCGGCCTTCACCCGGCCGCGGCCCGATATCGGCTACATCACTCGCTATGCGCCTGGGCTGCGCGAGAACGGCGGCGTTTACACCCACGCGGCAACGTGGGCCGTGTGGGCCTATGTGCGCCACGGCCAACCCGAACTGGCCTACGAGGTCTATCGCCGCATTTGCCCGCCCAATCGCAGCGCCGACATCGAGCGCTACAAGGCCGAACCCTACGTGACGCCCGGCAACACCGACGGCCCCCTTTCGCCCTATTACGGCCGCGGGGGTTGGACCTGGTACACGGGTTCGGCCCAATGGCTTCATCGCGTTGCCACCCATTGGATTTTGGGCATCCGACCCCAGGAGGACGGCCTGCTCGTGGATCCGGCCATCCCCGCCCACTGGCCTGGTTTCCGGGTGCGGCGGGCGTTCCGTGGGGCCGTGTACGAGATCGAGGTGACCAATCCCGACCGCGTCAACGGTGGCGTGCGCGCGGTCACCCTCGACGGCCGTCCCTATCCCAGCAATCGGCTCCCCGTTTTTGCCGACGGTCAGACCCATTCCGTTCACGTCGTTTTGGGCCGCTAACCGGCCCCCTCAAAGGAGGTGGTTCCCGCTCGTCAAGCCCGTCGCTTCCATCCGCCCCTTCTCCGTTTCTATCCGCTACCCACAGCCCTGCTTTCAGGAGGATGAAGATGAAGACCCTGCTCAAACTTGCGGCTGCTCTTACGGTTCTCGTACTCNCGCTGGGCTTGGTCGCCTGCGCTCCGCAAGCCACCCCCACCCCGGCGCCGGCCGCCACCCCCACGCCGGTGCCGCCCACACCGACGCCGGTGCCGCCGACGCCCACGCCCGTTCCCCCCACGCCCACACCCGTTCCTCCCACCCCTACCCCGGCGCCGGCGGCCATCACCCTGCGCTACGCCAACTGGAACTTGGGCACCGAGGAGGAGAACAACCTTCAGCGTCAGCTCATCAAAGCCTACATGGAGATGCATCCCAACGTCACCATTGAGTTCGTGGACATGTCCGGCGAGGGTCGTTGGGATGAGAAGCTGACGAACTACGCGGCCAAAGGCCAGTTGCCCGATGTGTTCATGGCCGACGTGACGCCGCTCTATGTCAAGAACGGTTGGCTGGCCGACCTGACGCCCTTCGTCCAGAACGATCCCGACTGGCAGGATGTGCCCCAGGTCTTGAAGGATGCCGTGACCTACAACGGCAAGGTCCTGGGTCTGCCGGCGGCTCAGTTCATCATGGGCTACTTCGTCAACAAGGACCTGTTCGAGGCGGCCAACCTGGATGCGCCCGAGTACGGCGTCTCGGTGGACGACTTCTTCGCGGCGGCCACGGCCCTGACGAACGTGCAGAAGGGCGTGCTGGGCCTCGACGAGATGGAGTTCATCATGGGCTGGTATCCCAGCACCCAGGATCCCCGTCTCAAGTGGTTCAGCTTCGACGGCACCAACATGAACTACAACTCGGCCGCCTTCAAAGCTGCCGTGGCCAAGGCCGGCGAGATGAAGCCCCACACCTGGCAGGGCCTCACCGATGAGCAGAAGGCCAACTTCAAGTCGCAGGGGCCCTGGGAACTCTTCCTGAACCAGGAGACGGGTCTGCGCTGGGACGGTGGCTGGATGCTCCCCGGCTTTGTCCAGAACGCCACCTTCGAGTGGGACTTCGTCGGCATCCCCGGCGGCAATCAGGCCCTGGTGGCCGATATCATCGTCGTCTCGAAGACGGCGCCCGACCTGGCCGTGGCCTACGACTTCGCCAAGTGGATGACCTTCTCCAAGGCAGCCTATGCCAAAGAGGTCGAGCTGGCCAAGGCGGCCGGTGTCTGGCCCAAGATGCCGGTGTCGGTGGATGCGGCCTCCATCGAGCTCTACAAGGGCTTCGTGGACAAGCCCGGTGTGCTGAAGGCGCTGGAGAATCTGGACAACAGCCTGCTCGAGTCGCTGGCCAAGATCGTCCCCGGCTATGTCAACGCCCGCTGGGAAGGCAAGCCCGGCATTGACATCGGCGAAGACAAGGACGTGAACATGTGGTACATGTTCAACTTCGCCAACGAGGGCAAGTTCAAGTACGAGGACTACGCGGCCCAGCTCGAGGAATTCGCCAACCGCATCCTGGCCGAGGCCCGCGCCGAACTTCCCAAGTGAGTCTCGACTTGCAGGGTGGCGTCGCGCACCTTGCGCGGCGCCACCCTAAGCAGACGAAGGACGATGGATCGTCCTTCGTCCGGCCTTCGACCGCCATCGGGGACCACGCCGTCCTCCGTCGTTCGTCCTTCGTCCCGGCCAGCGGCCGCCATCGGGGACGGAGGACGACGGACGAACGACGAAAAACCAGTACCCAATATCCAGTTACCCATTTCCCCTCCACCCATGCACCGTTGGGATGCGAGTGTCAGGTTTCTGACCGGATTGTTTGTGGCTTTATGGTTGTGGGTGTCGTTCCCGGCGGCGACCGCAGCGGCATGGCCGTTGCCTCAGGTCTCCTCGCCCGCAGGGCTTATCGAAATCGGCGCCGACCGTTGGGGCGTGCCGCCGGTTCGGGATGAGGTCGCCGCCCACTACGCCAAACCGAGCGTTCTGCTGCGCGCCGGCGAACGCGTGAGCGCCGTTGTCACCGTGCCGACGGCGGGCGAGTACATCCTCCGCTTCGATGTGGCGGCGCCGGCCACCATGCTCACGCCGCCGGCCGCAGAGGTGCGCCTGGACGGGGCGCTGCCCGGCGACAACTGGCGCCGCATCCTCTTCCCAGTCGTCTATTACCGCAACAGCGCCGATACCTTCCCCAAAGACCGTTACGGCAACGACGCGCTCATCCGCCAGGAGCGCTTCGTGCGCTGGGCGCGCGTCGCCGCCCGCGATGTCCATTTCGGTCAGGCCTATCCGCTGCGGCTGAACCTCGACGCTGGCGAGCATCGCCTGGAGCTCACCCTGACGGAAGGCGAGCTCTACCTGGGCAGCGTTTATCTGGAACCCTTTACGCCTTATCCCGACTACGCTCGCTACCGCGAGACCCATCCCGGCCCCGCTACGAGCGGCTTTCTGCTCACCCTCCAGGCCGAGTTCCCTTCCTTTAAGAACAGCACGGCCGTGCGGCCGGCGGCCAACCGTAACCTCACGGTCACGCCTTACGACACGTATCGCCTGCGCCTGAACACCCTCGGCGGCGAAAGCTGGAACGCCGGCGGCACCGCCGTGTACTACGAATTCACCGTGCCCGCGGACGGCCTGTACACCATCACCCTCCGCGCCCTGCAGGATACCCGCAGCAACTTCACCGTTTTCCGGCGCATCACCCTCGACGGCGAAGTGCCTTTCGCCGAGCTGAACGCCTATCCCTTCCCCTACACGGCCGATTGGAGCGATGTGACCCTGGGCGGGGACACCCCCTATCGGTTTTACCTGAGCCGGGGCCCCCATGTCCTGGGCATCGAGGCCACCGTCTCGCCCTACTGGCCGGCCATCGAGACCATCCAGCTCGCTCTCCTCGACATCAACAACCTGGCCCTGGAGATCCGCAAGCTGACCGGCAATCAGCGCGACCCTTACAAGGAATGGGTCATCTCCGACTACATTCCCGACATCGCCGACCGGTTGCAGGCCATCCTCGACCGATTGAACCGCGACAAGGGCATCCTCCTGACGGCCAACCAGGGCCGGCTGTCGCCGGAGGTGATGACCTATCAGATGGCCATTGACAACCTGGTTTTTCTGGCCCAGGACCCGGACAAAATCCCGGTGTACATGGGCCGGTTTTCCGAAGGCCCCGGCTCGGCCGCGCAGCTGCTCGGCTCGCTCCTGCCCCTGCTGCAAAGCCAACCTCTGGCCCTCGACCTGATCCACATCCACTCGCCCGATATCCTCCCCCGCACGCCCCCGGCGCCATGGTCGCTGCGACTGGCCGAAGGCTTCAAGCGTTTTCTCGGTTCGTTCCGGCCCGACCCCTATCAGACCATCGGCGCCAGCGCCGATGAGCTGGAGGTGTGGGTCAACCGGCCGCGGCCATACGTGGACTTGCTTCAGCTGATGGCCGACGAATCGTTCACGCCGCAGACGGGCATCCGCGTCAAGTTCTCCATCATGCCCGACGAAAGCAAGCTCGTCCTGGCCAACGCCGCCGGCATCGCGCCCGATGTGGCCTTGGGCATCAGCACCCACATCCCCTACGAGCTGGCCATTCGCAACGCGTTGTACGATTTACGCTCGTTTGATGATTTCGATCGGTTTATCCGAATTTACTCGCCTGGCGCGCTTTTGAGCTATATCATCAACGATTCGGTCTACGCCATCCCGGAAACGCAGGATTTTTGGGTCACCTTCTATCGCAAGGACATCCTCAATGCCTTGGGCATCCCCGTTCCCCGCACCTGGAACGAGGTGATCGCCATTTTGCCGGAGCTGCAACGCTACGGCATGAACTACAACACGCCTTTATCCGCCGGTAGCGGCCTGAAGGGCTATCTCATCACCGCGCCCTATCTGTTCAATCACGGCGCTGCGCTCTACAGCGACGGTGGTTTTGCCAGCGGGCTGGAGAGCGAAGAGGCCATCGCTGCCATCAAGTTCATGACGGAAAGCTTCACCGTGTACGGCATGCCCCTGACCACGGCGAGCTTTTACGAGAGCTTCCGCTACGGGTTGCTGCCCATCGGCGTATCGAACTTCGAGACCTACATCAAGCTGACCATTGCCGCGCCCGAACTCGAAGGGCTGTGGGCGATTGACCTCTACCCGGCTACCGTGTTGCCCGACGGTCGGCAGCTCCGCTATGCCACGGGTTCGGCCCAAGCCTCCATCATGTTCAAAAGCACCGACAAACCCCGCGAGGGCTGGGAGTTCCTAAAATGGTGGATGTCCACCCCCACCCAGAGCGAGTTCCAGGAGCGGCTGCTGCTGAACTACGGTCGGGAGTACCTGTGGAACTCGGCCAACCTCGAGGCGTTCCGCCGCCTGAACATCCCTGAAGAACACAAGGCGATCATTCTGGAGCAGTGGCAATGGCTGCAAGAACCGGTGCGGTTGCCCGGCAGCTACATGCAGGAGCGGGAGCTGAGCAACGTGTGGAACCGCATCGTCTTCGAGGGCGCCAACCCCCGCGTGGCCATTGACCAGGCGGTGATCGTCATCAACCGCGAGATTACCCGCAAGATGGAAGAATTCGGCTATCTGCAAAACGGCCGCAAAGTGCGCGAATTCAAGATTCCCACCCTCGAAACCGTCAAAGGATGGATGGAACATGCCGATGAGCAACACGCTGCGCAAATGGCTCCATAACGAGGGCAACGCCTATGCCTTCCTCTTTCTCTACGCCGCGCTGTTCACGGTCTTCATCGTGATCCCGGTTTTGGCGGCCATTTCGCTTTCGTTCACCTTTTTCGATACCATCCAGCCCCCGCGCTATATCGGACTGCGCAACTACATCACCCTGGTTACCCAGGATGACCTCTTCATGCGCTATGTCCTGCCCAACACCATCCAGTTCGCCGTCATTGTGGGGCCGGGCGGCTATGCCCTGGCCTTTTTGCTGGCCTGGATGTTGGCCCAATTGCCACGGTTGCCCCGAACTCTCTTCGCCCTCATCCTCTATTCGCCCTCGATGACGGCCAGCGTGGCCATGGCCGTGGTGTGGCGCACCCTCTTCAGCGGCGATCAGACGGGCTATCTGAACGGCTTCCTCATGAGCCTGGGCCTCATCGCCGAACCCATCCAGTGGCTGCAATCGCCCCAGTACCTGATGACCATCATGATCCTGGTCACCCTGTGGAGCAGCATGGGCATCGGTTTTCTGGCGATGTTGGCCGGGATCCTGGACATCAGCCCGGAACTGTACGAGGCCGCGGCGCTGGACGGCCTCAAGAGCCGCTGGCAGGAGATTTTCTACATCACCATCCCGGCCATGAAGCCGCAGATGCTGTTCGGCGCCGTCATGGCCATCGTCGGCACCTTTCAGGCCGGGGCCATTGGCGTTGTCCTTTCGGGCAGCAACCCCACCCCCCAATACGCGGGCCAGCTCATCGTCAACCACATCGAGGATTACGGCTTTCTGCGCTATGAGATGGGCTACGCCGCCGCGGTCTCGGTGGTGTTGCTGTTGATGGTGTGGTTTTTCGCCCGGCTGGCCAACCGGCTGTTCCTGACCCGAGAGTGAGCCATGAGACGGAAGTGGTTTCAACGCTGGCGAGGGGTGGCGAACCGGGGGATCAATCCCCAGGGCTTTCATGTCAGCCAGATCCCGTTTTACCTGGTCTTGCTGCCCCTGGCGGCGTTCATGCTCTTGCCCATCGTGTACATCGTCGCCAGCGCCTTCAAACCGCCCGACGAGCTGTTTGCCTATCCCCCTCGCTTTTGGGTGGTCAACCCCACCCTCAAAAACTTCCGCGACCTCTTCGCCCGCATGTCCACGGCGGGCATCCCAGTTAGCCGCTACCTCTTCAACAGCATCATGGTCACGCTGACCATGGTCCTGGCCTCGATTTTCGTGGGTAGTACGGCGGCCTATGCCCTGTCCAAGAAACGGTTTCGGCTGAAGGCCGCCCTGTTCGCCATCAACACGGTGGCGCTCATGTTCGTGCCCATCGCCGTGACCATCCCGCGCTTTCTGATCATCGTTCGACTGGGCCTCCTCGATACGTTTTGGGTTCACATTCTGCCCGGTTTGGCCATCCCGGTAGGGTTGTTCCTGCTCAAGCAGTTCATGGACACGATCCCCGATGAGATCATCGAAGCCGCCCAGATTGACGGCGCTTCGGATTGGTGGATTTACCGCAGCATCATCCTGCCCATGGTGCGCCCGGCCATCGCCACCATCGCCATCCTCACTTTCCAGGCCGCCTGGAACAACGCCGAGACCTCGGCCCTCTACATCAACAACGAGAGCCTGAAGACCTTCCCCTTCTATCTGAGCACCTTGACGACCACGGCCACCGGCGCCAATGCCGTGGCCGGGCAGGGCATGGCCGCGGCCGCGGCGCTGATCCTGTTCTTACCCAACCTGATCATGTTCATCATCCTGCAAAGCCAGGTGATGAGCACCATGTCCCATTCGGGTCTGAAATGAGGAAAGCCGTTCTTGTTCTCCTGCTGGCGTTGCTCGTCCTGACGGGGGTGCGGGCCGAAGCCCTGGCGCCCTACACCACCTGGGCCTTGGGACCGGGCGGCCGCCTGTATCTGACCCAGGACGCTTACATCCCCATCGCCGAGATTGACCTGCCCATCGCCGGAGCGGAAGACATGACGCGCGCGGCGGACGGCTTCCTCTACATCGCCGATACGGGCAACCGGCGCATCCTCAAGCTCGACCCGGCCTTTCAGGTCGTGGCCGCATTGGGCAAGGACGTGTTGGCCGCGCCCACGGGGCTGTTCGTGGACGAAGCGGGGACGATCTTCATTGCCGATGCCGGCAAGAACGCCGTCGTCATCCTGGACAAGGACGGCAACCTGCTGGCCGAGCTGGGGCGTCCGTCCGAGCCGCTTTTCGGCCGCAGCCAGCAGTTCCTACCCCGCAAAATCGCCGTGGATGTGCGCAAAAACCTCTACATCGTCAGCGAAGGTTCGGTCAACGGCCTGGTCATGATGAACCTGGACGGCCGTTTTATCGGCTATTTCGGGGCCAACACGGCGCAGATGTCGCTGAAGATGATTTTGCAGCGGATGTTCCTAACCGAGGAACAGCTGGCGCAGTTCATCAAAAACGTGGCGCCCTCGCCCTCCAACGTGGCCATTGACCGGCGCTCGCTGGTGTACACGGTCACGGCCGGCACTGTCGCCGAGCGGAGCATCCGCAAGTTCAACATCGCCGGCCGCAACCTCTACGGCAACATCCACGGTTCGACCACCTTCCGCGATTTGCACGTCAGCGATAACGGCCTCCTCGTGGCTGTAGACGCCAACGGCAAAATCTACGAATACAACTGGAACGGCACGCTCCTCTTCGTCTTCGGCGCGCCCGACCGGGGCGAACAGCGTTTGGGCACCCTGAGCAATCCCACGGCCATCGAGCGCGTGGGCGACGAGCTGTACGTCCTGGACAAGGACAAAAACGCCATCCTGGTCTATCGGGCCACCGATTTCGCCCGCCGGGTGCACGAGGGCGTGCGGCTCTACATGGAGGGCCTGTAC
>JAOADB010000116.1:5108-10629 GCA_026417535.1 Caldilineales bacterium | reverse complement strand
GCCGCCCCTTTGACCGCGCGTGGCGATGCCTGCCGCTTGGGGCGCGACGCAGCGCGTGGACCCATGGCGCTTGGCGTCCCTTTCCGGTTCCGCGCCGCGCATGGACTCACACCGCCCGGCGTTGGCTCCGACCGGGGCGCCGTGGGGCAGCTCAGGCCGCCTCCCGGTCAGAACGTTGCCTCGCATACGCCAAACTTGACCATTTCACCCTCGCCAACCCCTTCGGCTACAATACAACCCTCTCCATCCCGATGCCCTTTGTGCCCGACATCGATGATGCCTACGTCCTTCGTTCGTCCTACCCTGCACTCACCGTTGCCGGCACCGGCCCTTGACCGGCACCCTTCCTCCGAGGCGGAGCCCTTGCATCTCCTGCTCACCGATGCCTCAGCCGACGGTAAAATCACGGTCGAAGGCGCCGAAGCGGCCGCCGTCCTGGCCGAAGCCTGGGGGGTACCGGGTTTGGCCGTTACCGCCGGCGGCGAGGCGCCTGTGGGGCGGGTCTATTGCCTGCGGCCGGACCTGTTCTTCGTCCACACCGAAGCGGATGTCGTCACAGCGGCCTTGGAGGCCCTCGTGGCCGTCGTGGCGCGACGGAACGCCTTCGTCACGGTGACCGACGTGACCCACGGCCGGGCCGGGATCCGGGTGCAGGGGCCGGGCAGCGCCGAGCTCCTGAGCCGGCTTTGTGGCCTGGACTTCCGGCCGGCGGCCTTCCCCGATCGCACGGCCCGTTTCGGGAGCCTGGCCAAAACGCGGCAGTTGCTCATTCGCGATGACCGGGATGGCATGACGACCTTTTTCGTCTTCGGCCCTCGTTCGTTGGGTCGCTATGTGTGGGAAGCCATGATGGGGGTCGTTGGCCGCGGGTAACCGGGGTTTGGTCGTTGGCCGGGACGGAAGACGAAAAGACGGAAAGACTCTGCCCACCGTGCGCTGTTCAAGCTATGGTCGTCTCCTCGCAGGACGCTGTGCCTGGTTCCATCTTTTCCCTGCGGCTCGCTTGTGTGGTATACTGAAGCCAGTTCCCGATGGGCAAGACCGGACCGCAGGCCGGCGCCGCTGCCCATCTCCATTCCGCCGACGGAGAGATCCGACCATGTTTGGTTCCCTCGGTACGACCGAACTCCTCATCATCCTGGTCATCGTCCTGCTCATTTTTGGCGCCGGCAAACTGCCGGACGTGTTTCGCGCCTTGGGAATGGGTATCAAAGAGTTCCGCGAGGCTGCCGGCGGTGACAAGGAAGCCAAGAAAAAGGGCGAGGAAGAAGGCGTCGTCAAGTCTTGACCTTCGTCTGCCAACCGACTGTGCCGGTAGTCAACGGGCAGATGGCGCGCCCTGCTAAAGGGGTCACCGATCGGCGTTGCCTGTCAGCGTCGGAGCCGGTTGTTGCGTTGGGATCGAAGTTTGGGATGTCCTCGATAACCACCCATCTGGCCGTGGCCGTCACGGCGGCAAACACGGAAGCGGCATTGGCCCAGGCTGCCGCCGTGGCCGACCGGGCGACCCTGGTCGAGTATCGGTTGGACGGCATGGCCGATTTCGACCTGGAACAGCTCATCGCCGCCAGTCCACTTCCGGCCATCATCACCTGCCGCGCGCGAGAGGAAGGGGGGCATTTTCCCGGCCCGGAACCGGAACGACGGGCGGTGCTGCGCGAAGCCGTAGCCCGCGGGGCGGCGTTCGTGGATGCCGAAGCTGCCGTTTTGCCGGAGCTGGCGGCCCGGCCGCACCCCCGCACCCGCCTCATCGGTTCTCGTCACGATTTTACCGGCATGCTCGGCGATTGGACCACGGCCGGCCGGCATCTGCGGGCGCTGGGCGCGGATATCGTCAAACTGGCGGGTATGGCGGTCCAGCCCGATGATGTGCTCACGCCGCTGGCCTGGCTCGACCGGCTCGAGGGGCCGGGGATCGGGATTGCGATGGGCGAGCACGGCCTGGCCACGCGGCTGCTGGCACCCCGTTTCCCCTGCGCCTTTCTCACCTTTGCCGCGGCTACCGAGGCCACGGCGACGGCGCCCGGTCAGCTGACCGTTGCAACCCTGGTGGCCGATTTCGGTTTTTGGCAGATTGCCGCGGCGGCGCCCCTGATCCTCCTGCTCACACCGGCGCCCGTGCCTTGGGACCTTGTCGCCGCCTATCGAGCGTTGCTCGCCGAACGACCCGCATCGCCCGGATACCAGCCGTGGCTGTTGCCCTTGCCGGTGACGGTCCTGAGTCCGGGCCTGTGGTTGGCCTGTCGGCTGGCGCGCGCCGATGCCATCGTTTGCCTGCCCGAAGTCGAACGTCGGCCCGAGCTAAGCGCTTACGGCGTTCACCCAACCGCCGTGGCCTGGCACTTTTCGGCCGCTGACGATGGCCGCCCGGTGACGCGGCTTTGCGACCATCCTGACCATCTGGCCGATTTCATTCGCGACCTATAGCCCGTAATGGCTCACCCGGGCATACGGAAACTGTAGCGCAAGATGCCATCTTGCTCTATGGGATGTGATAGCAACTGCGCGCGAGATGCCATCTGGCGCTACGCAGGGGGGTGATCGGGTGGAGTAGGGTGGGCTGTGTTGGCATCTCGTGCCCGCCGCGAGTATCATAGGCCATTCTCCCGTCTCCTGTTTTTCGTCCTCCGTCTTCTGTCCTTCGTCCCGTCCCTCGGTCCAACTTCGGTTTTTACCAGTCCCCAGTCCCCAGTCCCCAGTTACCCCCAAGGAGCCTACCCATGCCCGATTCCACCAAAATCCTCCTTTCCGAAGCCGATATCCCGCAGGCCTGGTACAACATCCAGCCCGATCTGCCCGGCCCTCTGCCGCCGGTCATCCATCCGGGCACGCTGCAACCCATCGGTCCGGATGACCTGGCGCCCCTGTTTCCGATGGCACTCATCGCCCAGGAGGTGAGCCAGGAGCGGTGGATCGAGATCCCCGAACCCGTGCGCGACATCTACCGCCTGTGGCGGCCGACGCCGCTCTTCCGTGCTCGGCGGCTCGAACGCTATCTGGATACGCCTGCCCATCTGTACTACAAGTACGAGGGCGTATCGCCTGCCGGTTCGCACAAGCCCAACACGGCCGTGGCCCAGGCGTTTTACAACAAAGAGGAAGGCGTCAAGGCCCTCACGACCGAGACGGGCGCCGGCCAGTGGGGTAGCTCGCTGGCCATGGCCTGCAACTTCTTCGGTCTGGGCTGCGAGGTCTTCATGGTCAAGGTCTCGTATGAGCAGAAACCCTACCGCCGCAGCATGATGCAGACCTGGGGCGCCACGGTTTATCCCAGCCCTTCGACCCAAACCCAGGCCGGCCGCCGGGTCCTGGCCGAACATCCCGATTCGCCCGGCTCGCTGGGTATCGCCATCTCCGAGGCCGTTGAGGCCGCGGCAACCAGCGGCGGCGTCAAAAAATATTCCCTGGGGTCGGTGCTCAACCACGTGCTCCTGCATCAGACCGTCATCGGCCAGGAGGTGATGAAGCAGATGGAATTGGCCGGCGAGTATCCCGACATTCTCATCGGCTGCGTGGGCGGCGGCTCGAACTTCGGTGGATTTACCCTGCCCTTTGTGCGGGAGAAACTGGTCAACGGCCGGCCGACCCGCATCATCGCCGTCGAACCGACGGCCGCGCCCAGCCTGACCAAAGGCAAGTACGTGTACGATTTCGGCGATACGGGCAAGATGACGCCGTTGATCAAAATGTACACCCTGGGCAGCAGCTTCATCCCGGCGCCCATCCATGCCGGCGGGTTGCGCTATCACGGCATGGCGCCCATCGTCTGCTATCTCTACGATTTGGGCGTCATCGAGGCCGTGGCCGTGCCGCAAAACCCGGTTTTCGAGGCGGCCGTGACCTTCGCCCGCTGCGAGGGCATCATGCCGGCGCCGGAGCCGTCCCATGCCATCCGGGTGGCCATTGACGAAGCCCTCAAGTGCAAGGAGACGGGCGAGAAAAAGGTCATCGTCTTCCATGTTTGCGGCCACGGTCATTTCGACATGGCCGCCTACGACGCCTACTTCGCCGGCAAACTGCCCGATTACGAGTACCCGGCCGAAGAGGTCGAGAAGGCCTTGGCCGACCTGCCCGCCGTGGGCTGAGACCGCCATCCATCGGTACAGGCCATGTCCGCTTTCCCCGTTGACGATCGCAACCGTATCCGCCGCAAGCCCCAGCGCGGTTCATACGAGCGTGAGGTGGTGTACGCCATCCTCGACGAGGCCCTGTACTGCCATGTGGGCTTCGTCGAGGATGGCTGGCCCATCGTCATCCCCATCCTGCACGCCCGGCAGGACGATACGCTCTACCTTCACGGGGCCAGGGCGAGCCGTCTGCTCAAGCACGTGGCCGCGGGCCACCCGGTTTGTGTGGCCGCGACCTTGCTGGACGGCCTGGTTCTGGCCCGTTCGGTCTTCCACCATTCGTTGAACTATCGCTCGGCCGTCGTGTTCGGCCACGGTCGGCCGGTGGAAGGCGCCGAGAAACGTGAGGCGCTCCGTCTGCTGACCGAGCACGTGGCCCGTGGGCGTTGGGATGAGGCCCGCCTGCCCACGCCGCAGGAAGAGGAGGCCACGGCCGTCGTGGCCATCGCCATCGAGCGGGCCTCGGCCAAAATCCGCAGCGGACCGCCCGTGGACGACGAGGCCGATTACGATCGGCCCATCTGGGCTGGCGTGGTGCCGGTGGTGCAGGCGTTTTTGGACCCCATTCCCGACCCACGACTGCCGGCGGACATCCCCCTGCCGGCTTCGCTGCGCGACCATCGTCGTCGTTCCCGCTTGCCATGACCTGGGTTCGTTTTGGGCCTGGGGAAACCCCTATCCCCGATGCGCTTCTGACCGACCCCACGGGCAAAGTCCTCTCGCCCGCGGCCTTTCGCGGGCAGAGCAATCTGCTCCTGTTTCTGGCCCACGACCCCGCTTGCGTCGCCTGTCAGGAGTCGCTGACGGCTTTTGCCAGCCGTCGGGATGAACTGAGGCAGCTAGAGACGGCTGTGCTCGTGGTCTGGCCGGGAACGGCGCCGGCCAGGCCCTCGCCAGGCGAAGGCTGGTACGAAGCCGCCGATCCCCGGGGCGAGTTGCGGCGCCGACTGGCAGGGTTGTTGGCTTTCGATACGACCGCAAAACCGCTCTTGTTCGTACTCGACCGGCACGGCGTGCCCTATGTGGCGTGGGTGGCGGAGCCGTTGCCTCAGGTTGATCTTCCCCGTGAGACATTGGCCTGGTTGGAGTACATCGCCATCCAATGTCCGGAGTGAGGGGCACCCGAGTGGCCCGGGGGGCTGCACGACGAGGAGTGGATTTTCTAGCCTGGGATGGGCTTTCGTTTTAGCCATCGGCCCCATTCCGAGACGGAGGACGGAAGACGAAGCCTTGCCGTCCTCCGTCTTTCGTCGTTCGTCCCGGCTATCGGCCCGCATCCGGAAAACGAAAGCGATAATCCGTAACAAAACGTATGAAAAACCACCCTCTTCGCCTATTCGTCATTCTGCTGTTCCTTGCTCTCGTCGGACTGATGGGCACGGCGGGTCTGGCGT
>JAOADB010000116.1:0-5098 GCA_026417535.1 Caldilineales bacterium | reverse complement strand
CGCGGCAAAACCACGGCGCTTTCTGCGCCGGCGACCGTTGTTCCCGCGGCGACGCCCGTGCCCCTGCCCGCCGGGGTGCGCGTCGAGACCTTTATCCCCCAGGTCGAGGTCCCCATCACGCTCATTTGGGGGCCTGACGGCCGGCTGTACTACGGCGACCGGCGCCGCTTGAGCATCTTCATCTACAATCCCGACGGTTCGCTCGAGGCCCGAGTGGCTGTTCCCGGCATTACCCGCCAGGACGGCCTCATGCTGGGGATGGCGCTTCATCCGCAATACCCGCAGGAACCCTGGATTTACGTCCAATATACCCAAAACAATCCCCTGAGCAACCGCTTTCTTCGTTTTCGTTACGAAAACGGCGTGGCTTCGCAGCCGCATCTGCTGCTGGAAGCGCCTGCACCACCCGAGGGATGCATTGACCACAACGGCGGCAAGCTGGTCTTCGGCCCGGATGGCGCGCTCTACATCGGGCTGGGAGAAAACTGCTTCGGCGAGATGGCCCAGGACCTGAGGGTACCCCAGGGCAAGGTTTTGCGGATAGACCCCATGACCGGTGCGGGTTTGCCTGACAATCCCTTTTACGACGGTGATGGACCCAACGACGACCGCATCTGGGCCCTGGGCCTGCGCAATCCCTTTGGCCTGGCCTTCGACCCCTTCACCGGCGAACTCTGGCTGAGCGACAATGGCCCCGGTTGCGGCGACGAGGTGAATCGCATCGTGCGCGGGGGCAATTACGGCTGGCCGCTCAGCAGTCCCAGCTATTTCGAGTGCATTGACCCTGGCGAGGGCTATATCCCACCCCTGTGGAGCTGGAGCCCGCCCATTGCGCCGACCGGCATCACGTTTTACCGGGGAAATACCCTGCCCGGCTGGCACGGCGACCTCTTCATGTGCGCTTGGCGCACGGGCCACCTTTATCGCCTCCATCTCGACCATACTCGCACCCGGCTCGTGGCCGAAACGGTTTACGACATCGCCCCGGCGGGCTGTACCCTCGATGTCGTGACCGGTCCCGACGGCAACCTGTACACGAACACGCGCGACGGTGCCATCTTCCGCCTGTCCAGCTTGCCGTTGTGGTTGCCGTTGGTGAGAGGAATGGGTAACCGGTAACGGGTCGTTTTGGGTGGTTGGGCGTTGTTTGGGTGAATTTTAGGACGAAAGACGAAGGACGAAGGACGAAAAACGGCCTCCCCCTTCGTCCTCCGTCGCTCGTCCTTCGTCCCCGCTTTCGGCCGGGTTTCAGGACGAAAGACCAAGGACGAAAGACGGAAACCCCCTTCGTCCTCCGTCGTTCGTCCTTCGTCCTGAAAATCGGCCCAACCCGCTAAAAACGGCCAAACGACGGAAAACGGCCTCCCCCTTCGTCCTCCGTCATTCGTCCTTCATCCTGAAAATCGGCCCAACCCGGCAACAACGGCCAAACGACGGAAAACGCCTCCCAGTCACCAGTTACCAATTACTCTTTACCACCCTGCGCCAAGCGATACAGCTCGCGCCGCGGCAGGCCGGTGAGCCGGGCCAGCAGCCGCGCCGCCTCGGAAGCCGACATGCCGCCGGCGAGCAGCCCGCGCAAAACGGCCGTTACTTCCGGCGCGGTCGGCGCCGGCGTCGTCGTCTCGGCCGGAGCGCCGCCTACCAACACGACGATTTCGCCCGGCGGCGGTTCGGCAAAGGCCGTCACTGCCTCTGCGGCCGTACCCCGCCAGAAGGTTTCGTGCACCTTCGTCAGCTCGCGGGCCACCACGACCGGTCGTTCCGGTCCGAGTACGGTCGCAATGGCCTGCAAAAGGGCGGGCAGCCGCGTCGGCGCCTCGAAAAAGACAAGGGTGCCGGGTTCGTTTGCCAGCTCGCGCAGGAGCCCCTCGCGCGCGGCGGCTTTGCGCGGGGGAAAGCCCAGGAAAAGAAAGCGATCGGTGGGCAGACCGGACGCCACCAGCGCGGCCAGGAGAGCGCTGGCGCCGGGAACGGGCACCACGCGGTGCCCCGCTTCCCAAACGGCTCGCACCAGCCGGTAACCGGGGTCGGACAGGCCCGGCGTGCCGGCATCGCTGATGAGGGCGACATCCTCCCCCCGCTCCAGCGCGGCCAGGATCGTGGGGATGCGGGCGGCTTCGTTGTGTTCGTGCAGGCTGAGCAAGGGCTTGCGCAGACCGAGATGGCGGAGCAAAAGGCCGCTGTGGCGGGTGTCTTCGGCCGCGACCAGGGCCACTTCTGCCAGCACCCGCTGCGCCCGCAGGGTGATGTCTTCGAGATTGCCGATGGGGGTCGCCACCAGATAGAGGGTTGCCATGGTCGCAAATGGCGACGTCTTTCGTCTTGTCGGTAGTAACTACTCAGCCCACTGCCTTACGCTCCGGATGGGTCTTCGCTGGCCGGCTGTTGTGCGACAAAAATTCCCGCTTCCGTGCGGAGCTGCTACTCCAACAGTTTGAACGTGACGGTGTTGTCCTCGGCTATGACGGCCACGGCGTAGGGGCCGCCGACGGCCTGCCAGGCGACAAGGGCATCGTTGAGGGCGTTGGCCAGGAAAACTTGGTCGGCGTCAGGGTAAAGCCCTAACCGCGCCCACATCAGCCCGCGGGCATAGAGGTGATAGGTCGCCGGCCCGCGTTGGTCGGCCGGCAGGGTCTGTATGAACTCGTTGGTCAGGGTGATGGTTTGGGCAAACGCCTCGCGGGTAAGGGTGCGGATGGCGGGCAGCTCGGCCTTCCAGTTCGAGACGAGGGTGACGCCGTAGAGGTCGGCGGCGACGCGGTGTTTGAGCGCCAGCCAGCGGGCCTGGTCCCAGGCTGTGGCGGCCCGTTCGCGTGGGGTCAGGCTGCCATCGGCCAGGCGCGCGGCGTAGTAGGACCCGCGCAGGAGGTCTTCGTTGATAAGGGCATCGCCCAAGGCGGCCAAGGCGCCGGGCGCCACTTGGGCTCCACGCTCGTTCCAGGCGGCGATGAAGGCTTCGGCCGCAGCGTGCCGGGCGGCAATGGCCCGCGTCAGGGTGTCGGGATAGGGCGGCGCGAACTCCTGAAGGGCAAGCAGCGGGTCGGGCAGGGGGGCGAAGGGTTGCGCCGGTTTGTCGGGGGGCAGGCCGCGCGTGGTGCGCGCCGTGACGGGGTCACCCAACCGGTCATAGAGGCGGGCGGCATCCTCGAAGAGGTGTCCACGCACCGAGGGTTCCAGATACAGCCCGGTCTGGGCCAGAAGGAGCACCTGCGCCAGAACCGCACGGCTGCGTTGGGGTTCCTGAAGGAGGATCCAGCCCTCGGCCACGGCCAGGAGGGCTTCGGCGCGGGCGCGGTCGCCCAAATTGGGCGCCAGCAGGGTCAGGTCGGCGGCCAGATCGTAGAGACGGGCGGCCTGTTGGCGTTGGCCGGCCAGGGCATAGCGCCGCGCCAGCACGGTCAGCCAACCGATGCGCCGGGCATCGGCCATGTCGGCGGCCGTGATCGCTTCGGCCACGGCCGTATCCGGCGCGTTGGCTGCCACCGTTAGCCGATAGAGCTGTTCGGGGTCGCGGCCGGCCAGGGTCGCGACGGCCGGCCCGGCCAGGATCCGATTGGGTTCCAAGGTGTCCCAGGGATTGACACCCGGCGACGGTAACGCAGCCTGCTGACGCGTCAGGAAGAACGCATAGCCCAAGGAACCGACGCCCACACAGGCCAGGCTGACGGCCAACACCGCCAACAGAAAAAGCAGACGCCGGGAGCGTCGTCGTGCGGCCGTAGCCGCCGGAGAAGAAGCGTTCGCCATCGCCGCGGAGTATATACCGAAGTCACCGGTAACCGGTAATGGACGATGGTGGTTGTTGTTCGTTGCGGGGTTCGGCGGCGGGCCAGGACGAACGCCGAAGCTCCCCCCAAGCTCCTCACGCCCCTCCGGATGGCATCCGGAGCTACAGCTCCCCCAAACTCCCCCAAACTCCCCCAAGCTCCCTCAAACTCCCCCAAGATCCTCCGAGTTGCTTCGTCCTGTTAGTAATATTCACTACTGAAAGAATCCTCGTTTCCGGCGTAAATAGACGTACTTCATCCCCATAGTTCGGCTGTACCAGTCCGAATGCACGGGCGTTTTCGACAAGGGAAAGGACAAGCGCCTCTGCCATCCGGATAGAGCGACGGCAAGAGGCGCTTTTTCCTTCGCTTTTTTCTCATGCCGTTTCACGCCTTGGCGTGGAACGGCGTTTTGTTTATTTATAAGGAGGCGTCCGATGGTGTTGCATCGTCTTTTCGGTAACTCCATGAGGGTGCGGAGCTCCATGCCCACCGGGGGTGGGGGTTGGGGCCGCGGGCGTTGGGTCGGCGTGGTGCGGTTGTTTCTGTTGCTGGGGGTGTTGGCGGCGATGCTCGTGGTCGCATCGCCTGTGGGGTACACGGCCGGCTATGTGGTGAACTCGCTTGCCGATACCATTGACAACGACAGCGCCTGCACCCTGCGCGAAGCGATTCAAGAGGCGAACAACGGCGCTGACACCGACTGTGCTGGCTCCCCAAGCAGCGCCGACGACACCATCACCTTCAGCGTGAGCGGGACGATTACGCTCACCACCACCCTGCCCAACATCGTTAGCGCGAGCACGGCGGGGAAGCTGACGATAGACGGCACGGGACAGAGCGTCACCATCAGCGGGGATAACAGCGTGCGGGTCTTTTTCGTGAACTCCGGGGGAGACCTCACCCTGAAGAAGCTGACGGTGAGCAATGGAAATAGCGCTTTCGGCGGCGGCATCTTAAGCGACGGCGGCATGGTGAGCATCACCAACAGCACCTTTTCCGACAATAGCGCTGACTCCGGCGGCGGCATCGCTAACGACGGCGGCACGCTGAGTATCACCGACAGCACCTTCTCCGGTAATAGCGCGACCTCCGGCTTCGGCGGCGGCATCTACAACTTCAGCAGCGGCCCGGTGAGTATCACCGACAGCACCTTCTCCGGCAATAGTGCGCCCTCCGGCTTCGGCGGCGGCATCGTCAACTTCGGCAGCGGCACGCTGAGTATCACCGACAGCACCTTCTCCGGTAATAGCGCGCCCTCCGGCTTCGGCGGCGGCATCTACAATGTGAGCAGCGGCACGCTGACGGTCACCGACAGCACTTTCTCC
>JAOADB010000115.1 GCA_026417535.1 Caldilineales bacterium | reverse complement strand
TTCCTCCGCCGAGCCGGGATGGACGATGTAGTCGGGCGTGGGCAGGCGTTCTCCGCGGTCCAGCCACATTTGCGGCATCCACGACCAGTCGGTGGAATAGACCAGCCGGGAGGGTTCATCGGTGCGGATGTAATCCGGCCCGACGATCTCCTCCAGCTCGGAGCGGATCATCTCGAAGAGGAAGGGATTGCGGTCCATGATGGCTTGAGGAGAAGGGAATCGCCCCCGGCCGCGGGGTTCGGCCGGGGGCCGGATCGTCGTCAGGGGATGAGGATCTTCTCCTCGGTGAGCAGACGGACGCGGTGCGAGCAGTGGGCTATGGCATCGGCGCCGGCAGCCTGGCCTTCGGGCGAAGCAAACGCCGCCTGATAGGCCGCCATGTCGGCAAAGCAAAACTCGGAAACGGCGTCGAACGGCAGGTCGGGGTTGTCGTCGAGCACGACGTTCATGCGATAGTGCATGATGCCGGGGATGCGCTTGCCCAGCTCGGGATGCTCGTGAAAGGCCCAATGCCGGAACTCATCCAGCGACATCCCTTCCTTGCGTTTCAACAGCGAGAACACCTTGACCATGACGCTTGCTCCTGTTCAAAGACCGGCCTGCGCCCGGGCCTCATCGAGTGCGCGCAGAACCCGTTCCGGCGTGGCCGGGATCGTGGTCAGGCGCACGCCCGTGGCGTCGGCGATGGCGTTGATGATGGCCGGAATGGGCGAATTGGCCGTCATCTCCCCGATGCCCTTGACCCCGAAGGGGCCGTTGACCGAGGGGTACTCGAGCACGACGCTCTCGATGACGGGTAGCTCATGCGGGCCGGGGAGGACGTATTCGGCGAAATTGCCGGGGCTGTGGTCGGGCCGCGGGTAGTAGGGCGCGGTGGTCTCGTACAGGGCATGGGCCATGCCCATGAACGACCCGCCCGTGATCTGCCCTTTCACCAGGGCCGGGTTCACCTGACGACCGATCTCGTAGGCGCTCTTCAGGCTGAGGACGGTCACCTCGCCCGTTTCGGTGTCCACCTCGACCTCGGCCACGGTACAGGCATGGGCCTCGGTGGAATCGGGGTCCATGGCGCCGGTATCGGGGTCCACGGCGCTCTTCGGTTTGATGTACATCCCGCGTCCGGAGATGCTGCGGCCGTACTTGAAATGGGCCGCCAGGGCCACGTCCACGATGCTGATGGCGTGTTCGGGCGAACCTTTGACCCGGATGAAGCCCTTGCCGTCGGTCTCCAGGTCTTCGGGCGCGCATTCGAGCTCCTCCGCCGCCACCTCCAGCATGACCTTGCGAGCCTCCTGCGCGGCCTGGATGACGGCATTGCCCACGCGGTGCGTCGCTCGGCTGGCAAAGGTGCCCATGCAGTGGGGACCGGTATCCGTATCGGCCGTGTCAATGAGGACGTTCTCGAAGGGCACACCCAAGGCTTCGGCGGCGATCTGGGCGATGACCGTCTTCAGGCCCTGGCCCAGGTCGGTGCTGGAAAGAGAGATGACGAAATTGCCCGTGGTCGTGGCGTGGATGAGGGCCTGGCTGGGGTCGCCGCCCAGGTTCATACCCGTGGGATAGTTCACGGCGGCGATGCCCACCCCGCGCACCTTGCCCCGCAGCCGTGCAGCCGCCGGTTTGGGGGCCGGTCGGACGAGGCGAGGCGGTTCCTCCGTCGGCGGGTCCCACGAGTTCATCGCCAGGAGATGGTCCGGCAGGCGATGGCCGCTCAGCTCGGCCGCGGCCTTCATCACCTCGATCAGCGTGGCATCCTCGACCCGCTTGCGGTAGGGCCGGATGTCGCCGTTGCGGTAGGCATTGCGGAAGCGGATCTCCCAGGGGTCCATGCCCACCACCTCGGCGATGCGGTCCATCTGGGCCTCGATGGCGAAGGAAGCCGGGGTCACGCCGAAGCCCCGCATGGCGCTGGACGGCTGGCGGTTGGTGTAGACGCAGTAGGCGTCAATCCACACGTTGGGGATCGAATACGGCCCGGTGAGATTGGCCGCGTGCTTCGTCACGGCATAGGGCGAATGGCGGTTGTAGGCCCCGGCGTCGTGATAGCTGACGACCTTGCGGGCGATGATGCGACCGTCTTTGGTGACGCCATCCTTGAAGTACATCCGCCAGGCCGCCCGCGTGGACGAGACCCGCATCTCCTCCTCGCGGGTGTAGCGATACTTGACCGGCCGACCCGTCTTCATGGCGGCCAGGATGGCGATGGGTTCGACGATGACATCCACCTTGCCGCCGAAACCGCCGCCGACGGTGCCGCCGACGAAGTGGAGCTTCTGGAACGGCACCTGAAGGATGAGCGCGCTGTTGTCGAGGGTGAAGAAAAGGGCCTGGGTGTTCGTGAAAACGGTGAAGCGGCCGTCGGGTTCGGGCCGCACGACGCAACCGGTCGTCTCCGTGGGCGCGTGCTCGATGGGCGAGGTCTGATAGCAGGCTTCGACGATGTAATCGGCCTGGGCAAAGGCGGCCTCGACATCGCCGAAACGGATTTTGCGGCAGGGGTTGCTCTGGCCGTACTCGTAATCGTAGATGAAATGGTTCGTGCCCCACGGCTTGAGGATGGGCGCGCCGGGCTTCAGGGCCTCTTCGACATCGAACACGGCCGGCAGCTCCTCCAAATCGAGCCGCACCCGCGCCGCCGCCTCCATGGCCGCCTCTTCGGTCTCGGCCAGGATGGCGGCGATAGGCTCCCCTTTCCACAGCACCCGGTCCTGCGCCAGCACGAATTCCTCGTCCGGCCCGACGCCGATCAGGCAGAGGATGGTGTAGACGTTTTTGGGCACATCGCGCCAGGTTAGGGCGCGCACGAAGCCTGGCACCTTTTCCGCTTCGGAGAAGTCCACGGCCTTGATCCGACCGTGGTGGATGGGGCTGCGCACCATTTTCAGGTGCAGCATGTCGCGCAAGTTGATGTCGTCAATGTACTGGGTCTTGCCGGTGACATGGCCCAACCCATCGCGGCGGGGCACCGACTGACCGACGACCTTGAAGGCAGGGGTTGTCATGGGCGACCTCCGTTCAGGCGACGGGCAGCGTCTTCCACGGCCCGGATGATCGGCTCATAGCCGGTGCAGCGACAGTAGTTGCCCGCCAGAGCCTCGATGATGGTCTGGCGGTCGGGATGGGGGTTGTGGTCGAGGAGGGCTTTGGCGACCATGATCATGCCGGGCGTGCAGTAGCCGCACTGGGTGGCGAAGTTCTCGAAGAAAGCCTGTTGCAGCGGATGCAGGCCCTCGACCGGGGTGAGACCCTCCAGGGTCGTCACCTCCTGGTCGGCCACGTCCTCGACGGGCAACAGACACGAGACCATCGGCTCGCCGTTGACCAGGACGGTGCAGCTGCCGCAACCGCCCTGTTTGCAACCGGCCTTGGTGGCGGTATAGCCCAGGACCTCGCGCAGGACGGTCTGCAGGGTCATCATGGGCCTGACCATGACCTCCGTCGGCCGGCCGTTGAGGATGAAACGGACGATGGTAGCAGGCATCTCACACCTCCGTGGCCATGGCGGTGAGAAGGCGGGCGAGTTGCACCTTCACCATGCGGCGGCGATACCAGTCGCTGGCGATGGCATCGGTGAAGGGTTCGCATTCGGCCGCGGCCAGCTCGGACACGGCGGCCACCGTGTCCGCATCGAGAGGACGGCCGACGAGCGCGGCTTCGGCCTGGCGGGCGCGGAGGGGGTGCGGCCCCACGGCGCCCAGGGCCAACCGGGCATCCGCCACCCGGTCCCCGACCATGCGCAGGTGCACGGCGAGGGTGACAATGGCGGGGGTGTTGGCCTGTTTGCGGCCGAACTTGCGAAAGGCCACGCGGCCGGCCGGTTCGGGCACCCGGATCTCGGCCACCAGCTCGTCGGCGGCCAACACGGTCTGCATGAACCCGGTCCAGAAGCCGCTCAGCGGCACGGTGCGCTCACCGCCGGCGCGCACGATCCGCACCTGGGCATCAAGGGCGAGCAGGGCCACGGCCAGGTCGCCGGCCGGCGGCGGCACGAACAGGTTGCCGCCCACCGTGCCCATGTTGCGGATGCTCCAGGTGGCCGTGTGTCGCGCCGCCTCGCGCAGAAGCGGGAAAACATCCGGCTCCAACAGCCGCGTCAGGGGCGTGGTGGCGCCGATGACCAGGGCGCCGTCTTCCCGGCGCAGATAGCTAAGGCCGGCCCGTCGCAGCCCCATCACCTTTTCGGGGGTGGAAACCCCTTCGTTGATGAGGGGCATGACCACGGTACCGCCGGCCATCACCAACAGGGATGGCCCATGTTCGGCCAGAAGCGCCGTGGCTTCGGCCAGCGAACGCGGAAGATAGTAGCTTTGAACCGTCATGGACCCTCCAAATCCTGCTCAATCCTCGAGCAGGGCGAAGAAACGGGCCGGCGACCCTTCGGCCCCGGCGATTTTGATAAAGGGCGCAAAAAAGGCAAAGCGCCGTCCTCCGCCGGGCAGCTGCGAGAAGTTCGTCAGCTGTTGCATGAGGATGGCGCCGTTTTCGAGGATGATTTTGTGGATGATGAAGTCTTCCGAGGGGAAATCGGGGAAACGGGGGCAGGAATCGCTGAAACAGTCGAAGCCGACGGCTTTGACCCCACGGGCGATGAGCCAGCGGGCGGCTTCGGGCGTGCAATAGGGCGATTCGAGGTAATAGGTCGGGAAGTTCCCCCAGTGCTTCTCGGTCCAGTCCGTGCGGACAAGGACGATATCGCCGGGGCGGATGGGCGGCGCGTGGGCTTCGAGATCGGCCACGGTGATGGCGTGGTTGGCCCCGGCAAAGGAAAGGTCTACGACGAGGGCCTCGCCGCACACCCGGTCGAGCGCCACCTCGGCGGCGGTTTCGCCGTCGGCCTGCACGTGGCGACCGAAGTCCACGTGCGAGCCGGTGTGCAGGAGCATCTCGATCTTGCTGGCCTGCCAGAAACCGGGGCCGCGATGATAGCGGGTCAGTTTGAGCTGGGTGCTGACCGAAGGCGGGCTGAGGGTACCCTCGCCAATGGTGACGGAGAGGTCAACGAGGCGCGGCATGGGCAGGAGGGAGGGGTGGGCGCCTATCCCATCAAGGCGCTGAGGATGAGCCAGTCGAGTTCCTCGTAGTCGCGGGCCGCCCGCAGTTCCTCGATCCGCGCCCGGTCGAGGCCGCGCACGACCTCCACCAGCCGCAGGAAGGTGGCCAGGCTGTTGCGCAGGTGCTTCGTGGCCAGGTCGGCGGGCTGGGTGCGGATGGCCTTGACATCGAGGCCGACGACGCCTTTTTCCCAATAGCGGTTTTCATCGAGGACGCGCACCTGGTTGAAGGCGCGGCGCAGGTCAATGGAGCCAAAGGAGCGGTCCTGGTCGAACTTGAGGCCGTTCTGGTCGTTGAGATGGACGCTCCACAGCTTGTCGAAGGCCAGGGCGAAGGCCATCTCGTCCGCGGGGTCGAGGCCGGCCAGGATGGCATGGGCCGATTCGACCAGGGTGCCCACCCGGGCCGGGTCATCGGCGCGAAAGGCGATGGTCAGGGCATGGCCGATGGTGGGGATGTAGGCCATGTCCATCGGCTCGTTGGGCTTGGGTTCGATGGCGATGCGCAGCTCGGAGTCGTAGGCCAGCAGCGCGTTGACGGCTTCCAGCAGCCGATGGGTGGCCGTGACGGCATCCTTGGCCTCGCGCAGATAGGTCCCTTCGCGCGCCAACCAGAGGACCATCAGGTTCGTGCCCATCTCCCGGCCGATGTCGGCGCACTTTTTGGCCCGTTCGATGGCGTAGGCCCGCGCCTTGGGATCGTTGGCCGTAAACGCGCCGTCAACCGTCAGGGGATGTTCCCACAGCCGCGGGGCCACGAACTCGGCCACCAACCCGTGATCGGCCAGGAGCTGACGCATGGCCTGGGCCTCGGCGGCGATTTGGGCCGGCGTCTTGTTGTCCAGGTCGGGCACGGCGTCATCGTCGTGGAACTGCATGGCATCGAAGCCCAGGTCCTTCAGCGTCTCCAGCTTGCGGGCAAAGGGCACGCTCGGCCGCACCGGCGGCCCAAAGGGGTCGGCGCCTTCGTGGATGTTCCAGGGTCCAAAGGAAAAGCGATAGCCGTACTTGTTCATCGCATGGCTCCGGGAAAGGGGGGATTGGGGACTGGGGACTGGGAGGTGGGTTTTGGCGTTTGGCCTGGCTCGCGGCCGATAACCGGGACGGACGACGAACGACGGAAGACGGATCACCAGTAACCAGTAACCAGTTACCAGTTACCTCATAACCTCCGCGATTGCCGCAAACTCCCCCGCCAGGGCCGGATAGAGCGCCCGGTAGCGGGGATACCAGGCGCGGTAGGCCTCGGCGTGGGGCGAGGGCAGGGTCTGGCCGGTGATGCGGATCGCCGCGGCGCAGGCCTCGTCCACCGAGGGGTACAACCCCGCGCCGACGGCCGCCAGCAGGGCCGCGCCGTAGGCCGCGCCCTCGGTCGTGTTCACCGTCACCAGCTCAACGCCGAGAACATCGGCCATGATCTGCCGCCAGAGGGCGCTGCGGGCGCCGCCGCCGGAGATGCGCACCTGCCGGATGGCGCCCAAACCGGCGTTTTCGATGAGGGTGAAGCTGTCCTTGATGCCGAAGGCCACGCCCTCCAGCACAGCCCGCGTCAGGTGGCCGCGGGTGTGGCGGATGGTCAGGCCCACCCAAGCCCCGCGCGCCAGCGGGTCGGGATAGGGCGTGCGCTCGCCGGTGAGATAGGGCAGGAAGAGCAGCCCCTCGCTGCCCGGCGGCACGGCTTCGGCCTCGGCGATGAGGGCATCGAAACCCATGTCGGGGACCAGGGTGTCGCGATACCACTGCAGGCTGCCGGCCGCGCTGAGCATGACGCCCATGAAGTGCCAGCGACCCGGCACCGCGTGGCAGAAGGCGTGCAACCGGCCTTCCGGCTCGATGAGGGCCGTGGGCGTGGTGGCGAAGACGACGCCCGACGTGCCCAGGGTCAGGGCGATGATGCCCGGTTCGACCGCGCCCACGCCCACGGCTTGGGCCGCCTGGTCGCCGCCGCCAGCCACCACCGGCGTGCCCTCGACCAGCCCGGTGACCGCGGCCGCCTCCCGGCTCACCCGGCCCGTGATCTCGGGGCCTTCGAAGGTGGGCGGCAGCCACGCGGCCGGGATGTCCAGCGCAGCGAGGACCTCCGGCGACCAATCGCGGGCCTTGAGGTCGAACAGGATGGTGCCGGCGCCGTCGGCCTTGTCGCAGCCGTAGGCGCCGGTCAGGCGATAGCGGATGTAGTCCTTGGGCAGCAGCGCCTGGCGAGCCTTGGTGTACACCTCCGGCTCGTTCTGCTGCACCCACAGGATCTTGGGCGCGGTAAAGCCGGTGAGGGCATCGTTGCCGGTGATCTGGATAAGCCGTTCTTTGCCCAGGCGCCGGCGGATCTCGTCGCACTGCGGGCCGGTGCGCTGGTCGTTCCAGAGGATGGCCGGCCGCAGCACCTCGCCGTGTTCGTCCAGCAGGGTCAAGCCGTGCATCTGCCCGGTGAGACCGATGGCGGCGATCTGGCCGGGGTTCACGCCCGTTTCGGCCAGGACTCGGCGGATGCTGGCGACGACGCCATCCCACCACTCGTAGGGGTTCTGCTCCGACCAGAGGGGTTTCGGCGTGGAAAGGGTCAACGGCGTGGTGGCGCTGCCCACCACGTGGCCGTCTGCGGCCACCAGCAACGCCTTGGCCCCCGTCGTGGAAATGTCAATGCCGAGTAAGACAGTCATTGGGCCTTCCGATTCACCAGTGGAACGGACGAGCAACGAAGGACGAAAGACGAAAAACTTCGTCCTTCGTCGTTCGTCCTTTGTCCCGGCTTTCGGCCGATAGTGAAAACAAAAGAACGATCCCGAATCGCCAAGCAGGAACCGGTTACCATCCCTACCGCACTCCCAGCAGCACTTCTACGGTGAGCTGGTCGAGGCGTTCGTACATCAGCCCGCGGCGGCCCAGGGCCTGGCGGTCGAAGCTGTGCGCCTTGAGCGCGGCCGCCTTGGCCGCCGTATAGGTCCCCTGGAAGGGCGCCATGCTGCCGTCGTCGCGGTTGATCTCCTGCAACAGGGCCTGGATTTCGGGGTCGGCGTTCCAGCGCGCAGCCTTTTCCTTGAGGATGAGGTACGTGCGCATGCAGCCACGGGCGAAGTCCTTGACCCCTTCGTAGTCCTCGGTGCGATAGGCGTGGGCGTCGAAGTGGCGGCTGCCCTGATAGCCCACATCCTCCAAGAACTTGACCAGGAAGAAGGCCGCCTTGGGGTTAGCCGAGCCGAAGCGATAGTCCTGGTCATAGCGGCCGAAGAGCTGGTCGTTCAGGTCAATGTGGAAAAGCTTACCCGCCTCCCAGGCCTGGGCCACGTTGTGCAGGAAGTTCAGGCCGGCCATGTGCTCATGGGCCACTTCGGGGTTGACCCCCACCATCTCGGGATGGTCGAGGGTGGCGATGAAGGCCAGCATGTGGCCGGTGGTGGCGGTGTAGATGTCCCCGCGCGGCTCGTTCGGCTTGGCCTCCAGGGCGAACTTGAGGTCGTAGCCCTGGTCCAGGACGTACTCGCAGAGGAAGTTGATGGCCTCCCGCATGCGCTTGATGGCGGTGACGGGGTCCCTGGCGGCGTCGGTCTCCACGCCCTCGCGGCCACCCCAGAAAACGTACACCTTGGCGCCCAGCTCCACCCCCAGGTCAATGGCGTGCATCGTCTTGTGCAGGGCGTAGGCCCGCACCCGCGGGTCGTTGGCCGTGAACGCGCCGTCCTTGAAGGCCGGGTCGCTGAACAGGTTGGTGGTGGCCATGGGCACGACGAGACCGGTATCGGCCAGGGCCTGTTTGAACTCGCGGACGATGCGGTCACGCTCGGCCGGCGTGGCGTCAATGGGCACCAGGTCGTTATCGTGCAGGTTGACGCCGTAGGCGCCGACCTCGGCCAGAAGATGGACGATCTCGACCGGCGAGAGGGGGTCCCGCACGGGATGGCCGAAGGGGTCGCGGCCGATGTTGCCGACCGTCCACAGACCAAACGTGAACTTGTGTTCGGGGCGAGGAGTGTAATCGGACATGGCCTTGTATCCTTTCCGGGAACGTGCTCAGGACCCGGCATTGGGTCGGGCCGGCACGATGTGGCTCCAGAGAATGTAAAGGAGGAGCGAAACGAGCAGCAGGACGAAGCCGTAGGTGTAAAGGGCGATCGTCCAGGGCTGGAACATGCCCAGGATGCCCAACAGGATGCCGGCGATGATAACGCGCATGACCCCATTGTAGAGTTTGGGGTCAATGCGGTAGCTGAAGGTTCGAGCGGCGATGACGATCAGGGTGATGTAGAAGAGCAGGATGCCGACGAAGATCAGGATGAAAGGGATGGCCGGGATGAGGACGTTGTTGGCGCGCTGCTGCGGCGTCGTCAGGATCGGCACCAGCCAATTTGCGATCAGGCCCAGGATGATCAGAACCAGGGCAATGAGCGGAAGGGTGCGGGGTACGCGTGGGCGTTGCATGGTGAACCGGGAGGAGAGGAGTCCGGGGGCGCTGCGTGGCGCCCCCGGACCGACAGGTCAGTACTTCACATCCACATGCCGCCGCGTGGCCGCGGATTCGAGGATGGCGCCGCAGACCACATCGGCGCGATAGCCGTCCTCGAAGGTGGCGCCATGCGGGCCGACGGGCTTGTCGTTGACGATGCAATCGAGCAGGTGCGCAATCTCGTGGATGAAGGTGTGCTCCCAGCCGATGATGTGACCGTGCGGCCACCAGTAGTTGATCCAGGGATGGTAGCCCTCGGTGACGATCACGTTGTGGAAGCCCTGGGTCTCCTTGGGCTCCTCGCCCACCCAGAACACCTCCATCTCGTTGAGCCGCTCCAGGTTGAAGCGGATGCTGCCCTTCTCGCCGTTGATCTCGAAGCAGTTGTAGTTCTTGCGGCCGCCGGCAAAACGGGTGGCTTCGAGGGTGCCGACGGCGCCGTTCTCGAACTCGACCGCGGCGACGAAGGCGTCATCCACATCCACCTTGCCCATGCCGCTGCCATCGGGCAACGGGCGCTCCTCGATGAAGGTGCGGGTGAAGGCCGCCACGCTCTTGATCCCGCCCACCAGGTAATGGGCCAGGTCAATGATGTGCGCGCCCAGGTCGCCGAGGGCGCCGCTGCCAGCCACGTTCTTGTCCAACCGCCAGATCTTGGGCGTGCCGTAGTGGGGCATGATCCACTCCTGCAGGTACACGGCGCGGAAGTGGTAGATGCGGCCCAGCGCGCCCGACTCGATAAGATAGCGGATCTGGCGGACAGCCGGCACAAAGCGGTAGTTAAAGGCCACCATGTGCTTGACCCCGGCCTTGCGCACGGCTTCGAGCATGCGATAGGACTCCTCGGGATTGCGCGCCAAGGGCTTCTCGCAGAGGATGTGCTTGCCGGCCTCCGCAGCGGCGATGGAGGGTTCGGCGTGGGTGTCGTTAGGGCCGCCGTTGTCGAAAAGCTGCACATCGGGGTCGGCGATGAGGTCGCGCCAGTCCGTGTAGTACCGCTCGTAGCCGAAGCGGGCGGCAGCCGTGGCCGTGGCCTCCTTGTTGCGGCCGGCGATGGCCACCAACCGCGGGATGGCGGGCGGCGGGGAGATCATGTAGGGCAGGGTTTTGAAGGCGTTGCTGTGGGCCTTGCCCATGAAGGCATAGCCCAACATGCCGACGCCGATCTTCGGCGCCTCGCCGGCACTGCCCGTTGCTGCCATTGCGGTAAACGATTGCGCGCTCATGGTTCTTTCTCCCTGGTCATCGGTGAACGGTGAACCGTAAAC
>JAOADB010000114.1 GCA_026417535.1 Caldilineales bacterium | reverse complement strand
AGATGTGTATAAGAGACAGGTCATGACGGATGTTCTCGTGGCGCCGGGGCTGCGTCGGTCCTTTCCCTATTGGTGGGCGTGGTGGCAGGCGCGGGCAGGTCAAGCGGCGCCGACGACGCCGTGAACACCACGACGCCGGAACACGTCCCGCCACGGGTTCAGACCCAGCTGGCGCGAACGCCGGTAAACCGCCACCAGGTAGATGGTATCACACAACAGGATGGAAATGTACAAAAAATCGAAAAGCCAGGCTGAAGGACGAAGAATGAAGAATGTCAATGAAGTTGCTAAAGTTCCTAGCAATTTGCATAACGCGATGTAAAATGATTGTCCTGCTAAACCTTCGCGGCGTTGAAACATGGTGATAAAAAGGATGGACATGAGCAAATTCTGCCCATAAGCCGCATATCTTCCCATCATGTCGTTAAACTCTTTTGAAATCAACACAATCATCAAAAAAGCGCCAAATAATGTGATTAGTACTGTCGGTGCAAAAAATCGTTCCGGTATATCTTTGATGGGTGGATCGCTGCGCCAATACCTCAAAAATTGCCAAAATATGACACAATCAAGTAAAAACCACACATAATTGACGTATAATTGTGGTTTTGGATGCGGAAAAACGAAAGCAAAAATGAATTCCCAACTGAGATTCGCACACAAAGCCACAAAAGGCATGCCGTAGGTCCGATCCTCAAAACCGCGAATGATGATCAAAAGGTAGGTCAACGACCAAAAAAAGCCCGAAATGAGGAGACCGATGACCATGGAGGAGGGGAGCTTTGGGGAGCTGTAGCTTCGGATGCCATCCGGAGGGGTTTGGGGGAGCTGTAGCTCCGGATGCCATCCGGAGGGGTTTGGGGGAGCTGTAGCTCCGGATGCCACCCGGAGAAGCCTTCGTCCTCAGTCGTTCGTCGTTCGTCTCGACAAACGGACAAAACACAAGACAGAGGACGCACAACGAAGCCCAATGACCACCTCAAATCGGCGGCCAAGGGTGGTTGCGACGACGCGGGTCGGGATGGGGAAAACGACCCGAGGCAATGAGCGCCTCCAGGCGTTGTTGTAAGGCGCGGATTTCGGCGCGGCTGAGCAGGGCGGCCAGCTGCGCCTGGAGATCCTCATCGTGGCGCAGACGGACGGCCAGCTGGCACAGGTCCTCCAGCAGGCCGGCCGGGATCGGCTCACCGGCAAAGTCCCAGATGACCGTGCGGAGCTTGGGTTCGACATGAAAGCACAAACCGTGGTCAATGGACCACATGCGCCCGCGGGCATCGAGCAGGCAATGCCCGGCCTTGCGGTCGGCGTTGTTGGCGACGACATCGAACAGGGCAATCCGACGGAAGTCGTCGGCGTGACGAGGGAAAATGTTGAAGTAATGCTGTTCGGGATCGCTCTCGATGTACGCTTGCAACGTACCCGGTCCGTAAGGCCCGCTGCGCAGGACCGTCGGCGGAATGAGCTCCCAGCCGAGAGCCATGGCCAGCACATAGGCCGCGTACTCGCGCAAATAGAGCGTGCCGTCGGGAAAATCCCACAACGGCCGTTCCCCCCGGCGGGGCTTGTACACGGCCAACAGCGCCTGGTCTCCCAGGCAAACCCGCGTCAACAGCGCGTAGTTCGAGCTCCAGGGGATCGGTCCCAGTGGTTCCAGGTCGCCCCGGCTCAAGATCTGCAACGCCGTGGCCGTATCCAGCAGGCGTTCGCTCTCGTCATCGGCTGCCCGGCTCATTGGACATACAGCTTGCCGTGTCCGTTGGAGGGAGGACAGAAGTGTCCGCCGGGGTCCATCGGTTCGCCACACAGCGGACAAGTCGGTCGGCCCGCTGCCACCACCCGCAAGACGTGATAGGCCAAGGCGCGGGCATGTTCGCGGCTGATGATGAAGCGGGCCAGTTCGGGCCGTTGCCCCCGTTCGACCAGTTCCTGGGCCACGATGACGATCACATCCTCCTCGTCATCGTACCCCACGCCCAGCTGAGCGATGCGCCAGGCCGGCACCAGGGGATGGACAAGCTCGAAATCAATCGGCTCATCGGGGTCCTCGGTGGGGCGGTGGAACACCTCGGCGATCTGGTCGAGCAACGACAGGAGACCCTCCCCCAAGGCGCGCATTTGCTCCTTCTCGCAGATCATGGTCACGAACTCGATGCCCCGCCCTGCCTGCAAAAAGAAGGTGCGATGGCCCGGTTCACCGATGGTGCCCACGGTGAGGTGGTCGGCGGGATCGAAGTCAAAAGCGAAGTCAGGCATGAGGGTCCTGGTCCGAGGGAGGAACGGGGTCCGGTTCGGCGGCCGGCGGGTCCAACCGGCCGGTGTCGTTGATGCGCAACACGCGCGGACCGAACGGCTCGAAGCGAACGATGCTCAGAGAGGCGGGCGCAATCTCCAATCGCTGGAACAGGTCCAGGGAGGCGCCCAGGAAGTACATGAGGGCCGCCCGAATCGGATCGGCGTGAGAGCAGACCACCACCGGGCGCTGGGGATGGTCGGCGGCGATCTCGTGCAGGGTCTCGACGGTCCGCTGTTGCATGGCCCGCAGGGTCTCGCCGCCGGGAAAACGGACGAAGCTGGGCGTCATCTGCACCAGCTTCCACAAATCGGTCTTGACCAGCTCGTCAACAGCCTGGCCCTGCCATTCGCCGTAATCGCTTTCCAGCAAGCCATCATGGGTCCGCACGGGCAGACCGTGGGGTTCGGCGATGATCAGGGCCGTTTCGTAGCAGCGCTCCAAGGGCGAGCTATAGACGGCGGCGAGGGGCCAGGCGGCCAGCCGTTCGGCCAGCCGCCGGGCCTGCTCACGGCCGGTCTCGTTGAGATGAACGCCCGGCAGGCGACCGGCCAGCCGCCGGGCTTTGATCAGGTCGTTTTCGCCGTGGCGGACGAGGAGTAGCGTGGCCGACACCCTTCAAAGACTCGTCATCAAGCGGCGGATGCGTTCGACCGCCCGCTCGAGGTCGCTCATGGCCGTGGCGATGGAAAAACGGACATGTCCCTCGCCGGCCTGCCCGAATTCGATGCCAGGAGTGCAAGCGATATCGGCGCGTTCGAGCAGGATATCGGCGATGGTCATGGCGCTGGGGCTGAGGCCGGGGAAGCGAACGAACAGGTAGAAGGCGCCCTGTGGCCGATCGCACTCGACGCCGGGGATGGCGTTCAGCGCCTCGACCATAAAGTCGCGGCGGGCCTTGTAGGCCAGACGCATCTCTTCGACCACTTCCTGCGAGCCATTGAGGGCTGCGGCCCCGGCCGCCATCGTGAAGGAGGCCGCCGAGGTCACGGTCTGGCTCTGCAAATTGGCCGCCAGGTCAATGACATCGGCAGGACCGGCTGCCCACCCCAGGCGCCAACCGGTCATGGCATAGGCTTTGGAATGGCCGTTGATGACAATCGTGCGTGCGGCCATGTCGGGGAGGGAGGCCAAGCAGATGTGCTCGCCTTCGAAGATGAGCTTTTCGTAGATTTCGTCCGAGATAACGTACAGGTCGTGGGCCAGGGCCACCTCACGGATGGCTTCGGCCTCGGCGCGGGTCATCACGCGGCCGGTGGGATTGTTGGGCGAATTGACCAGGATGACCTTGGTGGCCGGGGTCACGGCTTGGGCGATGCGTTCGGCCGTAATCGTAAAGCCGTCGGCCGCGCTGAGGGGCACGGTCACAGGCCGGGCGCCCACGAGCAGGGTCATGGGCACGTAGGAAACCCAATACGGCTCGAAGATGATGACCTCGTCGCCGGGATTGCAGAGGGCGGCGAGGACGGCGTAGATGAGGAATTTGGCGCCGGGTCCGACCAAGACCTGCGTGTTCGGGTCCACCTGCACCCCGTTCTCACGGGCGAGTTTGGCGGCAATGGCCTTGCGCAAGGCCGGCGTCCCGCGCGAGGGTGGGTAATGGGTATCGCCGCTGCGAATGGCCTGAAAGGCCGCCTCTTGCACGGCAAGAGGGGTGTCGAAATCGGGGTCGCCTCCGGCCAGAGAGATGACGTCGCGGCCCGCGGCTTTGAGGGCCTTGGCTTTATCGTTGATGGCGATGGTCGCCGAAGCGGGGATGCTGCTAAGCAGGTGCGAGAGCGGTTTCATAGGCAAAAGCATGGAACGGGATGACGCAATGCTATCACACAGGTGACAGCAATGATATCTTTGAAAAACTGTGCTTTATGATCTTTTTAACCACAAAGTCACAAAGAGTACTAAAACATCAAAAATAATAGGTTCTTTTGATATTGTGTGTAAAACTTTGTATCTCTTTGTGTCTTCGTGTCTTTGTGATTAAGAATTCGGCTGTTGCCTGAGGGAGCACTCCGTTTTGGAGCGTGGGAGGAGAGTCGGTCGAACGGTTACTGTATTGTAACCGGAACCACGGCCTGAGAAAAGAAGACGATGGGTAACTGCTCAGCCTACGTCCTTCCTGTCCGAATGGGCCTTCCCTTTCGCCATCGGCCGCTCGCCAGGACGACGGACGAAAGACGAAGGACGAAGAGAAGACCTCATGTGTCCTTCGTCTTTCGTCTGCCTGCGATGGTACTTTTGGAACCTGAGCCATCATCGTCCATCTTCCAGGGCTTCAGGGACACGGACCGGGGTCGCGACAGGCGTTGACCAGCGCCCGTTGCAGGATGCCGGCATCACGGCCGCGGACAAACTCCTCGACCGCGGCGGCTACGGCTGCCCGCCACATCGGATCGGCAGCGACGCCGTAGGTGAGGCTGCCCACGAGAGTGTGCGTTTGCCAATCGCGCAGGGCCATGCGGCCGTAGGCATCGTAGCGGGTGGGGTCGGCATCCTGCCGCGGGGAGAGGGAGTAGCGCCGGGGGTTCAAGGCATCCTGTCCGGCCTGCGATCCGACCGTTGTCAGCCAGTCAATCGCCTCACGGCGATGCGGCGCCATCGCGGCCAGGACAAAGCCTTCGCTCGCGAACAGGAAGACCCCATCGGTTCCCGGCATCAGCGTCCAAGCGATGGGCCCGTCGGGTGGCAAGTTTGGCGCTGCAAAGGCGCCGCGCACCCCATCCCCGGCCACGAGAAAGGCGGTTTGGCCGGCAACGAGCGAAGCAGCCGTTTCCGGCCAGGAGCGCTCGACGATATCGGCGTAGTTCAGCAATTGGGCAAACCGCTCGATGGCGGCGCCGACGGCAGGACTGGCCCAATCCCCGCGTCCCATGACGAGGTCGCGATACACGCCCGGGCCGGTTTGGGCCAACAAAACGGTCTCGAACAGATGGAGGGCCGTCTCGGCGCCGCCCAGGGCCAGAGGTTTGGCCATTCCGGCGGCCTTGAGGGCTTCGAGATCGGCGAGCAGGGTCTCGAAGTCGGTCGGCACGACGCCGTTCACACCGGCCAGCAGATCCGCACGATACCACAACAGGTTGAGGCGCTGGACAGCCACCGGGACCACATAGAGGTTCTCGGCCACGCCGAGATAGGGCAGGAACTCTGCAGGCAGGACCTCGGTCCACCCCTCTCGCACGAAGAGAAAATTGACCGGCTCGAGGAGACCGGCTTCGGCGTAGCCGGCCATCAGACTGCGGCTGCCCTGGCCCTGCCAGCTATCGGGGCTATCTCCGGCCTGAAGGCGGAAACGGACAGCCGCGGCCACTTCCTCGGCGCTGCTTCCGGGTCGGGGTGGATGGATCAGGGCAATATCGGGGTGCGCAGCGGCAAAGACCTCGACCAGCGCGGCCAACGCCTCGGCGTCGGCGCCGGTGGTCCAGGTGGTATAGACCTCGACCTGACGGGCGCCGGCCGGGGTGGGGGTGGGGTTCGGCGGCAACGGCGTCGCCTCGGACGCTTCGGGGACGAAACCGGTACAGGCCGTCAGCCCCACGACGAGGACTGTCCCGATGAGCACGACAAGCACGGCTGACAACCGCAACGATCCGGGCATGGCAGCGATTAGCCTAGCGCAACCCCGCGCTTCTGTCAAAAGAGGGAAGACGATGGACGATGGACGATGGAAGCGTCGCCAGGCGCTGTGACGGGGACGAAGGAAGCTCCCGCAGCTCCCCCAAACTCCCGCAGCTCCCCCAAACCTCTCCCACTTCCCCCAATTCCTCCTCCTATGGTATGCTTGAGCGCCAAAACCATCCGTCCGTAAAGCCCAGAAAGCCCAGGGTGTGCCCTATGTCTCGCCTGTTTTTCCATTCTGGTCATGCCTTCGTCCTCTTGATTCTTGGCCTCATCCTCGCCGGTTGTGCCGTTCCACCGCCGCCTGCGACTTCGCCGACCACCGAGGTAACCGCCACAACGGAAACGGATAGGATCCTCCGTCAGGTCCTTGCCCAGGCCGGGATCGGCCCTCTCGACCCGGGGCCGACGCCCGACCCGGCCAAGGTCGAGTTGGGGCGCATGCTCTTCTTCGACAAGGAGCTGAGCGGCAACCGCGACATTTCCTGCGCCACCTGTCATCATCCCACCCTGGGCACCGGCGACAACCTCTCGCTGTCCATCGGCACGGGTGGTTTTGGGTTGGGGCCGGAGCGCCGCCGCGGGGCCATGCGGATGCTTATCCCCCGCAACGCGCCAGAGCTGTTCAACCGCGGCTCGCCGGAATGGCACACCATGTTTTGGGATGGCCGCGTCATCGGCACCCCCTACGAGGGCTTTACCCATCCCGCCGAATTCACCCAAACCCTGCCCTCCGGCCTCGACAGTCTCCTGGCGGCCCAAGCCATGTTCCCGGTGACTTCGCGGGCCGAGATGCGCGGGGAACCCAAAGACCTCGATGTGTTCGGAAACGAAAACGAGGTTGCGGCCTCTGGGGAAAAGGACCTCCAGGCCGTGTGGCGGGCGTTGATGAAACGGCTGCTGGCCATCCCCGAATATCGCCGGCTGTTCGCTGCGGCCTATCCCGATATCCCGATGGACGAGCTGGGCTTCCAGCACGCGGCGAATGCTCTGGCCGCTTTCCAGATCGCGGCTTTCACCCTGCTCAACAGCCCTTGGGACCGTTACCTGGCCGGCGACGATACGGCGCTCTCTGCCGAGGCCAAGCAAGGCGCGCTGCTGTTCTACGGCAAGGCCCGTTGCAGCGTCTGCCACAGCGGCAATCTGCTCACCGACCAGGCCTTTCACAACATCGGCGTGCCCCAATTCGGGCCGGGCAAAGGCCGCCAGAACCCGTTCGTGGATTTGGGGCGCGCTCGCGAGACGAAACGGCCCGAAGACCGCTTCGCCTTTCGCACGCCACCGCTGCGCAACGTGGCCCTGACTGGCCCGTGGATGCATAACGGCGCCTATTTCACCCTGGCCGATGCCGTGCGCCATCACCTCGACCCACGACGCGCCTTGGCCGCGTACGATTACTCGCAGCTGGCGCCGGAAATCCGCAGCGAGCTCCACCTACGCCCGCGCGGGTTGATGGACGAGGTGGCTGCCGGAATTGACCCCATCCTGGCGGAGCCCATCGTCCTCGCTGAGACCGAATTCGCCCAGCTCCTGGCCTTCCTAGAGGCCCTGACCGATCCGGCGGCAATCCAGCTCGAGCACCATATCCCGGAGGCTGTGCCCAGCGGTCTGCCCGTCCATGATGGGCCTGATGGTCCCACTCTCTTCCGCAACGTGAGCGCCGAGGCCGGCATCCGGGCCAAACACACCCAAAATTTCCAGATGACCGGGCAAGCGTGGGGCGATTACGACAACGACGGCTATCTCGACCTCTATGTCACCGACAACATCGGGCCGAACACCCTCTATCACAATGAGGGCAACGGCACTTTCACCGTCTCACCTCTCAGCCCGCAGGTCGCCCTGCCCGATCACAAGAGCGGCGGCGCCACCTTCGCCGACTACGATAACGACGGCTGGCCCGACCTGCTGGTGCTGGGCCGCGAGGAGGATGTCCTTTTCCGCAACGACGGCGGCCGCGGGTTCGTGGATGTGACGGCCCAGGCCGGCATCAGCGACCCCTATCACAGCAAGAGCGCCTCCTGGGCCGACTACGACGGGGATGGCTGGCTGGACCTCTACGTGGCCAATTGGTCGTGTCTGCCCCGTTGCGCCCGTTCCACCGGCAGCACCGGCGACCCTGACCGGCTCTACCGCAACAACGGCGACGGCACCTTTACCGACGTCAGCCATCTCATCGCCTCGCACACCTACGGCGGCGGCTTCATTGCCCGCTGGTTCGATTACGACAACGACGGCGACCAGGATCTCTACCTGGTCAACGACGAGTACATCCAGCCGGCCGGCAACAAGCTCTTTCGCAACGACGGCCCCGGTTGTCAGGGCTGGTGCTTCACCGAGATCGCGGCCGAAGTCGGCGCCGATACGGAGCTCATGGGCATGGGCGTGGCCGCCGATGACTGGGACGGCGACGGCGATTTCGACCTGTATTTCACCAACGCCGGCAAAATGGTGCTGCTGGAGAATCAGGACGGCCGTTTTCGCGATGTGGCCGAGACGGCCGGCGTGGCCCTTTCCGATCGCGCCGTCGGCTGGGGAGTGGTCTCCTTCGATTACGACAACGACGGCGACCGCGACCTCTATGTGGCCCTGATGAAGGGCACCGGCACCACCGCCTTCAATCCCTTGTTCCGCAACGACGGTCGTGGCCGGTTTGAGGATGTCGGCCGTCGCAGCGGCGCGGACGATCCCGGCGCCGGCATGGGCGTCTCCGCCGCCGACTACGACTGGGATGGGCGGGTGGATCTCGTTCTGGGCAATTACAACCAGGATTATCGCCTGTTCCGCAACGAGACGCCCATCCCCGAAGGCTACCACTGGCTGGGCCTCAAGCTTGTCGGCGGCGGGCCGGTGAATCGCGATGCCGTAGGCGCCCGCGTCGTGGTCACGACCGACGATGGTCGCCAACAGGTGCAGGAGGTTCACAATGGCACCAGCCTGGGCGGCGGCGATATGCTGAACCTCCACTTCGGGCTGGGCCGGGCCACGGTCCGTCGTCTCGAAATCCGCTGGCCTAACGGCGTCACCCAGGTTTTGGACGAGGTGCCGGTGGACCGCTATCTGACCGTTGTGTACGGGAATCCGTAGAGGGAGCCGTCTCTCCTCTCGGATGAAAGACGAAGGACGAAGGACGAACGACGAAAACCCCTTCGTCCTCCGTGCTTTCGTCGCGGTCTTGGGCCGCAGGCGGGGGCAACGTCTACCAGGTTCCGGCGTGGCGCCATCGCGCAGGCAAATGGTTCTTCACCACGCCCTGCACGCGTTTGCCCCAGCCCAGGCCGAAACCGTCGCCGCACACGAGGACCCATCCGTCGGGGCCGGGATGGGGAAACGGCTCGCCCTGCATAAAGGCCCGGAGTTCCGCCGTGTCCAGGGCCAAATCGAGACGGCCATCGGGCCGTGGGGGCAGCGCGGCCAGGGCCAGGGCATGATCGGGTTCAAAGCGCAGGCCGCGGCGTTGCCCCACCCGCAAGCCGATACGCCGCGGGTGCAGAGCCTGCCAGAAGGTTGGCCCTATCGGACTCAGATGTAACCACTCGCCGGCGGCCAACCACCCTTGGGTCGGAAAGGGGACGGCAAAATTGGCCTCCCACAGGGTCCGCAAGAGCGGCGGGAGCTCGCGCAGGGTCGGCAAGGGTGGGTAAGAGCGTGCGGACGGTTCCCCTTCACGCTGCAGAAGCGCGAAGAAATGGCCTTCGCCCATCGTGCGATGGGGCCAGATGCGCACGCAGCGTTCCAGCGGCAAGCCGGCCGCCAGCTCCGACTCGATCCAATCGGGGCGGCCGGGGTCAAAGCCGGGCAGGGCCGGCGGCGCCACCAGGCTGAAATCGGGATGGCCGCGCAGGAAACCGGCGACGACGGCCTCGTTTTCCTCTGGGGCAAAGGTGCAGGTGGCGTAGAGTAGGCGGCCGCCGGGCCGCACGAGTCTCGCGGCGGCGTCCAAAATGTGGCGCTGACGCAGGGCGCAGCCGGTCACCACGGCCGGAGACCACTCTCGCCGGGCCACAGGGGATTTGCGGAACATGCCCTCGCCCGAGCAGGGTGCGTCCACGAGCACCCGGTCGAACGACCCCGGCCAGCGCGCGGCCAGGTCGGTGGCCGCCGCGGTGGTAACGAGGATACGGGTTGCACCGGCGCGTTCCAGATTGTCCACCAGGGCGGCCGCCCGCGCAGGGACGGACTCATTGGCCACCAGTAGGCCCTGGTCGGCCATCCGGGCCGCCAGGTGGGTGGCTTTGCCACCCGGCGCCGCGCACAGGTCGAGCACCCATTCGCCCGGTTGGGGGTCGAGCAACACGGCTGCGGCCATGGCGCTGGGATCCTGGAGATAGTACAGACCCGCCGCGTGATAGGGGTGCCGGCCCGGCGGCGGTTCGGCCTCGGCGGAAAGGACAAAGCCCTCGGCGCACCACGGCACAGGCGTCGCCGACCAGGGCAGGCGCTCGCGCAGCCCTGCGACCGTCACCTTGAGCGTGTTGACCCGCAAGCCCACGCGCGGGGCTTCATCCAGGCCGGCCAGAAACGCATCGGCTTCGGAACCCAGCCAGGCTTTCATGCGCGCCCGAAACGGCGGCGGTAGGGGAACGCTCATGGCCGGATTGTAGCACGACACGCCGTAATGACTCAGGCCGATGTCCGTGATGGCTTCGTCTCCTGACTGCCCCCACGTTGGCGAGACGGAAGACGGAGGCGAACGACGAAAAACGTCGTCTTCCGTCTCGGCGAACGGCCAAACCCGTTAGCAGTTACTGGTTACCAATTCCCAGCCGCCAACTTCCGCGCGAGGACCTCCTGATCCACGGGCAGGCGGTCGATGCGGACGCCAACGGCGTTGTCAATGGCGTTGGTGATGGCCGGGGTTGTGGGG
>JAOADB010000113.1 GCA_026417535.1 Caldilineales bacterium | reverse complement strand
ATGACGCACTGCGCCATGAGGGTCCTCGCAGTTGGACAGCAGCCACCGTTTTGGGTATAGTTGGCGGCAAACGCGCCCACCGTCTCGGCTTTCGCTCTCTCTCAGGGCAGACGACGGAGGAAAGACGTAGCGCAAGATGCCATCTTGCGCTACATCTTTCGTCTGCCTGGGATGGAACCCTGTCGGAACCTGAGCCCTCATCGGTCGGAATAGTCACGAAAAAAGCGGCTTCCGTCGTTCGTCCTTTGTCCCGATCCTCAACCCATAGCTGCTCTTTTGCAATCGTTCGTGCAAGGAGGCCCACCCGATGCTCACCCCGTTTGAAAAGTTCATCTTCGTTTTTGCCGTCATTGCCACCATCTACAACGGTTACCTGGGATTTCGTAAGGTCTTCCTGGTGATTCGCCGGGGGCAGGGGGATGTGGGTGATGACCAGATCGTGCGCCGGGCCGTCACGGCTGCGCTCAACTGGTTGTTCTTGCGGCCAACCTGGAAGGTGCGCAAGGTCTCGAGTCTCTTCCATGCGTTCATCGCTTGGGGGTTCATCTTCTACTTTCTGGTCAACTTCGGCGATGTGGTCGAGGGCTATTTCCCCGTCACCTTCCTGGGCACGGGCTGGATCGGGAACCTCTATCGCCTGGTGGCCGACGTGCTGAGCGTGGGCGTGCTCGTGGGGATGGTCTACTTCCTCGTGCGGCGCTTCGTCTTCCGGGCGCCGGCCTTGCAGTATCGGGAGAACGTGATGCTGGTGGACCGGGTCAAGGCGGGCGGTATCCGCCGCGACTCGCTCATCGTCGGCTTGTTCATCCTTTTCCACGTCGGTTTTCGCTTCCTGGGCCAGAGTTTCAAACTGGCACAACACGGCGCCGACCCCTTCCAGCCGTTCGCCACTGCCGTCAGCGCCCTGTGGCTGGGCTGGTCGGAGACGGCGTTGGTCGTGGCCGAGCACGTGGCCTGGTGGGTGGCCTTGGGCCTCATCCTGGCCTTTATCCCCTACTTCCCCTACTCGAAGCACATCCATCTCATCATGTCCGGGGTCAATTTCCTGGTGCGGCCGCAACGCACGGCCCTGGGCGCACTGGAGCCGATCGATTTTGCCGATGAGTCCATCGAGCAATTCGGCGTGGCCAAACTGGAGCATCTGCCCTGGAAGCATCTCCTCGACGCCTATGCCTGCATCATGTGCAACCGCTGCCAGGACGCCTGCCCGGCCTATGCGACCGGCAAGGAACTGTCGCCAGCGGCGCTGGAGGTGAACAAACGCTACTACATCAACGCCCATCTCGACGCCCTGGCCGCAGGCGAACCTTCGCCCAACCGTCTGCTCGAGTACGCCATCAGCGAGTCGGCGGTGTGGGCGTGCACGGCTTGCGGCGCCTGCATCGAGGTCTGTCCGGTGGGCAACGAGCCCATGTTCGACATCCTCTACATGCGCCGCAACCAGGTCCTGATGGAGAGCGAGTTCCCGCCCCAATTGCAGACGGCCTTCAGCGGGATGGAGCGCACGGGCAACCCCTGGAAGATGAGCCGCTCCGACCGGCTGAAGTGGGCGGCCGGGTTGGATGTTCCCACGGTGGATGAGAACCCCGATTTCGAGGTCCTGTGGTGGGTGGGGTGTGCGCCGGCCTATGACATGCGCGCCCAGGCCACGGCTCGGGCCTTCGCCAAGGTGCTCAAGGCCGCCGGGGTCAACTTCGCCGTGTTGGGCGACCTGGAGAACTGCACCGGTGACGCGGCCCGCCGCGCCGGCAACGAGGCGCTGTTCTACGAGCTGGCGCAACAGAACATCGCCACCCTCAACGAGGTCAAGCCCCGGCGCATCGTCACCACCTGTCCCCATTGCCTGCACACCCTGGGCAAGGAGTACCCTGCCTATGGCGGCCATTACCAGGTCATCCATCACACCGAGCTCTTGGCCGAGCTGATCGCCGAGGGGAAGATCACGCCCGGCCCCTGGCAGGACGGCGGCGTCACCTATCACGACCCCTGCTATCTCGGCCGGCACAACGGCATTTTCGAGGCCCCGCGCGCTGTGCTCGAAAGCGCCGTTGGTTCGATCGTCGAGATGCCGCGGCATCGCAGCAAGTCGTTCTGCTGCGGCGCGGGCGGCGCGCAGATGTGGAAGGAGGAGGAGCACGGCACCGAGGCCGTGAACATGAACCGCTACAAGGAAGCCGCGGCCACCGGCGCCGGCACCATTGCCGTGGGCTGCCCCTTCTGTCTGACCATGTTGACCGACGCCTCGAAGCGCAGCGGCGAGGGCGGGTTAGCGGTCAAGGACATCGTCGAGCTGGTGGCGGAAGCTCTGTAAACCCTGTAAACGACAACGATCCGCCCTTCTGCCGGCGTGATACCGGTGGAGGGGCGGGCGTTTTTTGGGAATGGCTCAGGCCGATGCCGATGATGGCCCAGGGGCCTGTTTGGCGCCTCGCCGGGCAGACGAAAGACGAACCATGAAAGACGGAAAAAAACTCCCCCGGCTCCTTCCTCCGGATGGCATCCGTAGCTACAGCTTCCCCATTTCCTTATCGAGCAAGAACAACCGCCGCGGGAGGAGGAGCGCCACGCCGCCGCCGGCCACGGCCACCAGCGCCTGCCCCGCCAACACCGCTTCGAGACCGATGCGGTCGCCCAGCCAGCCGGCCACAGCCGCACCCACGGCCCCGCCCGCAAACATGAAGCCCAGTGTCAGGCCGCTGGCCAGGCCCTGACGCCCGGGGAGCATGGCCTGGGCCAGCACCACGCTGACGCTATGCCCGGCGGTGATGCACACCCCCGCCAGGAACAGCACGCCGTAGAAGGCCAGGCCAGGCAAATGCAGATAGGTCAACAAGGCCGGCGCTGCCAAGAACAGGCTGAGGACGATGACCGGCCGCCTGCCCCAACGGTCGGCGAAATGCCCACCGACGACGTTACCGATGGCGCCGCCGATCAGGATCATCGAGAGGGCTACCCCCAACGCCGCCGGGAGCCAGCCCCGGTCGTGCAGGTGCTTGGGCAGAAAGGTGACGGTGGTGGATTGCAGGGTCATGCGGGCCAGGAGCACAAAGGCAAACAGCGCCAGCGCCGGCCAGCCCAGGCGTCGGGCGGTTTGGGCGGCGCCGCCCCCCGCGTGGCGCCGGGTCGGAGGGTTGGCAGGCCGATAGTGCCACATGGCCCAGCCGGCCCCGGCGTTGAGGGCCACCAGCACCAGCAGACCAGTCATGCCGACGTGTTCCAGCAAGGCGCCGGCGATGCTCGGCCCCACCCCGGACCCCATCTGGCCGAACAGGAAAAAGACGGCCACGGCCGTGGTCACCTGCGTCACGGGCACACGCCCCGCTCTGACCGTGCCTTCGGGATGGAAGGCGGCTGAACCCAGGGCCGCCGTCACCATGAAGCCGATGGCCCACCAGCCGGGACTCGTCAGCGCCAGCGTGTAGAAGACCGACATCCACAACGCCCCCAGTGCGCTCAGCCTGCCCACGCCGTAGCGGTCGCTCACCCAGCCGAACAGCGGCTGGCTGAGCGAGTTGGCGAAGGTATAGGCCGTGGCGATGAGGCCGATGGCCGTGTTCGTCAGGCCCAGCGACGCGCTGAACAGGGCCAGCAGCAGCGATGGCGTGCTGTTGAGGATATCAATCGTCATGTGGCCGACGGCGTTGGCCAGATAGCCGCGGTCAGCCAAAAAAGGTGGCAAAGCGATGACGGCGTGAGAACGCATAGGTGGATAGAAACTACAAATTGCACAGATGGTTGTAGCACAACTGCTCGCAGCTGTGCTACAACTTTTCCCGTTGGCGGACTGATGGCGGGATGGGCAGACCCATCCGGCTGGGGAGCATAGCGGGTATCAGCCGGGTTTGAGGGCCAGGATGATACCTTCGTGCAGGTTGAAGGTGACACCGGCAGGGGTGACTTGCGGGTCGAGAAAGGCCCGCGCCTCGCCCGCGCTGTTCCAAAGCCGCGCGGTCAGCCGTTCCCGGTCGGTCGGGTGCACGCCCATGCGGTCCATCCAAGCCTGGAAGTCCATCGGTTTGCGCAGCGACTCATGGTGCCGGACGCGCAGTCCTGCTTGTTCACAAAAGGCCGCCAATCCGGTCAGCGGATACATCCACATGTGCGAAGGGTCGCGCAACCGCTCGAAGGCATTGACATAGGCGGCCGCCTCGGCCTCGGTCGGCGCGATGTTGTCCACCAGCACCAACCGACCGCCGGGCTTGAGCACGCGTGCCCATTCGGCCAGGGCCGCCGCCGGGTCGGGAAAGTGGTGCAGCGCGATGCGGCAGGTGACCAGGTCGAGGCTGGCAGAAGGCAGGGGCAGGTGAGCGCCGTCGGCCTGTACCCACAGCAGGCCATTGGCCCCGCGACCCCGGGCATGGTCGCGCGCGGCCCGCAACATCGCCGCCGTCAGGTCCAGAGCGATGACGACGGCCCCGCGGTCGGCCACGGCCAGGGCCGTGTGACCGCCGCCGGTGGCGACATCGAGCGCCAGCCAACCCGGTTGCGGGTCGGCCAGCGCCACCAGTCGGCGCAGGCTCTCGCCCTGGGCATGGACCGGGGAATGGACATAGGCTTCGGCGTGGGCGCCGAACTGCCGTTGCACCAGGTTCGACAAGGTCAGGCTGCCGGTTTGCTTTTGACGAGGATACGCCAGGTGCCGCGCTGGACGCGCGCATCCGCCTGATTGAGGACTTCGACCTTGAAGGTCACATAACCGCCGCCTAGGCGGGGCATGTCCTTTTTCTCGGCCACGGTGGCCCGCACTCGCACCGTGTCACCGATCGTGACCGCGGCGCGGAATTCCCATTCCAACCCCATGAAGGCGATGACGGTATCTTCCATGAAGCCCAGCCGGGTGGCCAGCCCCGTGGCGATGGACAGCACGAGCAGGCCGTGGGCGATGCGTTGGCCCATCATCTGGCTCTTGCTGTACTCGGCGTCGGTGTGGATGGGGTTCCAATCGCCGGACAGCATGGCAAAGAGGACGATGTCGGCTTCGGTGACGGTGCGACCGGCGCTTTCGACGCTGGCGCCGATCTCGAATTCCTCGTAGTAAAGGCCGCGAGGGCGGGTAAGTTGGGCCATGACGCTGAGAGGGAAAGAGAGACGAGATAGCGGACCGATCCAGGGGCGATGACCGTCAACACCGGCCACACCCATAGCCGGCGATTGTACCGCGGCCGTTCCCCGACAGCAAAAGACCTCCCCGAGGAGGAGGTCCTTTGCGGTGTGCGCCGTGGCATTCAGCCGTGCAAACGAGGTGATGCCACGGCGCGCGTTGGACTACCTAATTCCATGGACATCACCTCCTGGCGATAAGGATGGCGAGCAGGGCCTCGTCTTCCCTCATTCGTCCTGTGTCCCTTGAGAGGACAGTGGAGATGCAGCGCAAGATGCCATCTTGCGCTACGTTTTGCGTCCGGTCGTCCTGACGAGCGGACGCTGATGGGAAGGGGAAAGGAAGGCCATGGGCTGAGTGTCGTTACAAAACGACTTGCCGTTGCCAGGGAACGACAATTGGGCGGGATTATGGCACAAAGCGCGCCGACTGTCAAAAGCACGTCACCCCGGTCCGAGCCGAACCGAGCTGACGCCGCGTCGTGCGCTTCGGATCAGGCGCGCGAAGCCCACGGCGGCGCCACGAAGGCAAAGCCCAGGGCGATAAGGGCGCCCAACAGCACGCCCAGGCCCGCGGTCAACAGGCCCAGTTCGGCGTTGGGATTGCCGAGGGTCAGCCCCAAACCCGCGCCGCCGACGGCCCAGACGATCAACCAGGCCCACAACCACCGCTGCGAGGCGCGCCAGATGCGTCGGGCCGGCCAACCGCTTGCCAAACCGCCCAACAGCCCGGCCACGCCGCCGCTCACGGGCAGGACCACGACCAACAGCCCGGCCAGGAGGATACCGCCCAGGATCCAATCGTTCGTCCCGCTGGCAATCGCCATCGCCGCGGCCGACAAGGCGTTGGTCACCCTCACGCCGAGGACGGCCGTGACAATGCCGCCGGCCGCGCCGAGTCCCAATAACACCGCCAGGTCACGTCCTTTCATCGTCGGTCCCTCCACTCGGCTAACAAACGGTCGAGATCGGCCGGCTCGCGGATGCCACGCGCCAGCCGGAGGAAGGTGGCCAGGTCAGGGGTGAGTTGCCGGAGTTCCTGCAGTTTGGGTCCGATGGGGTCGGTCGAGGCGGCGCCGGTGGCGTAGGAGCCGTGGAAAGCGAAATAGGCCTGGTTGAGCTTGCGCAGGGGATAACCGTGGGCCACGAAGAGCCGTCGCCGTTCTTCCATGTAGGTCTCGGCCTCCTCGACCCGACCCGCCGCCAGCAGCTCGTCCACACGCAATCGGGTGCGCCGCATTTCGAGATTGAAATCGAAGCGCTTCGGGTCGGGCGGCGGCAACGGTCGGTTTGGGTCAGGCGGCGGCGTCGGCGCCGGGTAGGGGATGCCATAGACATCGTGCGCCAGCTTGCGCCCCACCTCCTGGCCGACAAGGGTCGCCACCGTCTCGTTGATCGTGTTCATCTGCGGGTCGGAGAACATGCCCCGGCCCAGGGGATAGAAAATGAGGTAATTGTGCACCCACTCGTGGGCGATGGTCTCCAAAATCCAGGCCAGATCGGCCCGGTCGAGCACCACAGTGGGCCAGGCGCCGATACCGCCCAGGCCCTCGATGAGGACAGAGCGGTCGAAGCGGGCGGCGATCTCGTTTTCGAGAGCGGTGATGACGCTCAGGTCGAGGTCGGGTTGCAAATACAGCCCCACCTCCAACTCAATGCGGTCGCGTGGGGAGATGATCAGGTAATTGGGCGGGCTGCTGAAATCGAAACGGACGGGCGGGAAGACCAACCCGGCCGTGGTCAGCCCCAGTTCGGCCAGGGTGGCAGTCATCTGGCGTTCCAGGATGGCCTCGACTATGGGACGGGTCGTCGCATGGAGATAGCGGATCTGGCCGAGCTGGCCCTGCATGAGGCTTGTGGCCGTCTCGGGGTCGGTGACGGTCGGGTCAGCGTACACGCGCTCGATCGCGTCTTCGAGTTGGGCGATGGTTTGGGCGCGGGCCTGATACTGCTCGACGAGGCGGCGCTGTTCATCCGGCGCCAGCCGCGTGCCCGACCGACGGCCGAGGGCCTCCAATTTGGCCGCTACTGCCGCTACCGTGTGGCGGGTCAGGTCGAAACGATAGCCGCGCGTGATGGCGGCCAGGTCCTTTTTCAAATCCGAGGCGCCGGCCTGGGCGTTGCTCAAGGCGACAAGGCCTGCCCATACAACCAGGACGAGAAGGCCGACGAGCACGGCCCGTCGGCCCTTATCGGCCCCCGAAAACCACTCCCTGCGCTTATCCGCGCGCTTCCAACGGGACATAGTCGCGTTGCATGACGCCGGTGTAAATCTGGCGTGGGCGGGCGATCTTCTGCTCCGGGTCGGCCAACATTTCGCGCCATTGGGCCAACCAGCCTACTGTGCGCGGAATGGCGAACATCACCGTGAACATGGTCGTGGGCAAGCCCAGGGCCTGGTAGATGATGCCGCTGTAGAAGTCCACGTTGGGATAGAGCTTGCGGCTGATGAAGTACTCATCGTCCAGGGCGATCCGCTCGAGCTCCAGGGCGATATCGAGCAGCGGATTGCGGCCCGTCACCGCAAAGACCTCATGGGCGATCTGCTTGATGATGACGCCACGGGGGTCGAAGTTTTTGTACACACGGTGGCCGAAGCCCATCAGGCGTCGTTCCTGCCGTTTGACACTGGCGATGAAATCGGGCACGTTTTTCACATGGCCGATCTCCATCAGCATCCGCAACACGGCCTCGTTGGCGCCGCCATGCCGAGGCCCGTAGAGCGCTGCGGCGGCCGCCGCCACGGAGACATACGGATCCGAGAGGGAGCTGCCGACGATGCGCATCGTGCTCGTCGAGCAGTTCTGTTCGTGGTCGGCATGGAGGATAAAGAGGACATCGAGTGCCCGTTCCAGCACCGGATTCGGTTTGTATTTGAGTTCGGTCATCTTGAACATCATGTTCAAGAAGTTGCCGGTGTAGCTCAGGTCGTTGTCCGGATAGACATAGGGCAGACCCATGGCATGCCGGTAGGCATAGGCGGCGATGGTGGGCATCTTGGCGACCAGGCGCCGGGTCTGCAATTCCACCGAGGCCGTATCGAACACGTTGCGCGCTTCGGGATAAAAGGTCGAAAGCGCGGCGACCGTGCTGATCAGGATGCCCATGGGGTGCGCATCGTAACGGAACCCATCGAGGAAAATGCGCACGTTCTCGTGCACCATGGTGTGATGGGTGATGTCAAACACCCATTGGTCGAGTTGCTGACGATTGGGTAATTCGCCGTACAGAATGAGATAGGCCACTTCAAGAAATGTGGATTTTTCGGCCAGCTGTTCGATGGGATAGCCACGATAGCGCAAAATCCCCTTGTCACCGTCAATGTACGTGATGCTGCTACGACACGACGCCGTATTCAGAAACGACGGATCGTAGCTCATCAGGCCGAAATCGTTGGGGCTTGTCTTGATTTTGCGCAAGTCTATGGCGTTGATGGTACCATCGCGAATCGGTAACTCGTAGGTCTGACCGGTGCGATTATCAGTAACGGTAAGAGTGTCGTTGCTCATGGCGCCTCCTAAGCGGAGCGAAGCAGGAATGACGCACGGCCGGCGATGACACGCAGGGCCGAGTGCAGGGGGAGGTGTCTAATTGTACCACAGAGGGACGACGGCCAATACGGAAAACTGGACGATGGACGATGGACGATAGACGATGGAAAAAGGGGAAAATGCTTTGCCCAACCCCCGGTTTCATGGTAAAATGACTGCTCGATCAACCGGGGGTGGCCTGCGCCGCCCCCGAACTTTGCGTCCCGGCCTATGAATCGTTCGACCCGCATCCTCATCTTTCGGCGCCAGCGGCGACGCTTTGCCCGCTATCGCACCCCAACGTGGCAAATCCTGACGGGTGTGGTCGCCGTCCTCCTGACGACCGTCCTGGGTATGCTGCTGACGGCCACGGTGGCCGTGGCCGCTGTGGCCGGCGGCGTGTACCTGTACTTCACGCGCGACCTGCCCGAACCCAGCGCCATCGTCACCCAACAGGAAACCTTCGAGACGGTCAAAATCTACGACCGCACAGGCCAGCACCTGCTCTACGAGGCCATTGACCCTCGCCCCTTCCGCGGGGACCGCACCTACGTCACCCTCGACGAGATCAGCCCCCACCTCATCAACGCCACCATCGCCCTCGAAGACCGTTCCTTCTGGACGAATCCGGGCATCAACTGGCGGGGTCTGGCCCGCGCGTTCATCCAGAATCTCCAGGGCGGCACCATTCAGGGCGCTTCCAGCATCACGCAACAGCTGGTCAAGAACGTTATCATTCCGCCCGAAGAACGCTATCAGCGCTCCTATACGCGCAAAATCAAAGAAGCGCTGATGGCCCTGGAAATCACCCGCCATTACGATAAGAAACAAATCCTCGAATGGTATCTCAATAACAACTTTTACGGCAATTTCAGCTACGGCATCGAATCCGCGGCCCATGTCTATTTCGACAAACCGGCCAAAGACCTCACCCTTGCCGAAGCCGCCATGCTGGCCGCTCTGCCCCAATTCCCGGCTCTCAACCCCATCCAGGCTCCCGAAGACGCCAAACGACGACAGGGCAAGGTGCTCCAGGCCATGGTCGAGGCCGGATACATCACCCAGGAACAGGCCGACGCCGCCTTTGCCCAGGAGCTGAAGGTCCGCAAATCGGCCCTGGAGAAGTTCGAGAACGACACGGCGCCCCATTTCGCCCTCTATGTGCTGGACGAGCTCAAGCGCCGCTACAACACGCCCGAAGACCCCTTCTTCATCTGGCGGCATGGTCTCAGCGTGATCACCACCCTCGATGTGGACATGCAACGCTTTGTGACCTGCTCGGCCCGGCAGCGCATCGCCCATATCAACGGCGAGAACCCCGAGTTGCCCGGTTGTCCCAAACTCGAACCGGCCAAGGGGCTGAAGGTGCGCAAGGAGGGCGATCCGCCCGTTTCCAATGCCGCGGCCGTGGTGCTGCGCACCGATACGGGCGAGATCCTGGCCATGTTGGGGTCCCTCGATTACAACAACCCGGACATTGACGGCGAGGTCAACATCGCCCTGGCCGAACGTCAGCCCGGCTCTGCCTTCAAGCCCATCACCTACACGGCCGGTTTCAGCCAGGGCTTGACCGCGGCCACGGTCGTGATGGACGTGCGCCAAGTGTTCCCCGACGCCGTGGAACCCTACGCGCCCGAGAACTACGACCGCAAGTACCACGGCCCCGTCTCGCTGCGCACGGCCCTGCAACGCTCGTACAACATCCCGGCAGTGTGGGTCATGCACCAAGTGGGTGTCAAACGCGTCGTCGAGATGGCCCATCGCCTGGGCATCACCAGCCTAAACAAGGACTACTACGGCCTGAGCCTGACCCTGGGTGGCGGCGAGGTCAAGCTCATCGACCTGACCTACGTCTTCGCGACCCTGGCCAACCTGGGCGAGATGGTGGGTGAACCGGTGCCGACCGAACGGCTGCGGCCGGGTTATCGCACCCTGGACCCGGTGGCCATCCTGGAAGTGCGGGACAAGGATGGCAACCTCCTCTATCGCTTCCCCGGCCCTCAGCGCCAGCGGGTGATCAGCCCGCAGCTGGCCTATTTGGTCGTGGATGTGCTCAGCGACCCGCGCCCGCGGCCAGCCGCTTTCGGCATCTACTCCGAGCTGCTCACCCTGCCCGACCGGCGCATCATCGCCAAGACGGGCACGACCAACGATTTCCGCGATAGCTGGACCCTGGCGGCCAGCCCGCAAATTGCCGCCGGCGTGTGGGTGGGCAACGCCGACAACGCGCCGATGGTCGGCGTCAGCGGCGTGGACGGCGCCGGCCCCATTTGGCATGACCTGATGCGATTGGCGCACCCGCGCTCGCCTCAACCCTTCGCCCGACCAGACGG
>JAOADB010000011.1 GCA_026417535.1 Caldilineales bacterium | reverse complement strand
ATCCAGCTCGAGGGGCCGGAGGGCATGGGGTACCTGGCCTACCGGGCGAGCGTCCTCGCCGGCGTCGTGGCGCCATCGATGGCCTACGACGACTGGCTCTCGACCGTCGGCGTGCCGCAGCTCGTGGAGGACGAACACGGTGGGGACGGGGACCTCCAGGTTGCCGACGGCCATCTGCTGCGCCGAGCGCTCCAGGCGGGCCAGGGGCCGGAGCAGGTGGCTGCGGGTCAGGCAATAGCCCACCACCAGCAGCGCCAGGGCCATCAGCAGAAAGCTCGCCTGGATCAGGCGCAGGCGCTGGACCTTGGCCTCGGCCAGCGCGGCGAGGACGGCCACGCTGCGGTCCAAGCTGTCCAGCAGCGCGGCGGAGGCGGTAGTCAGCGCGGTCACGTCCTCGGCGGCCGGCGCGGCCCGCCGCGCGGGGCCGCTCAGGCGGTCGAGAGCCGCCTGGAAGCGCTCCCAGGCCGCGGCGGCCGCGGCCATGGCGTTTTCCAGGGCGGGGTCCGTGGGCGCCGGCAGCACCACTGGTTGTCCCTCCGGGTCCAGCGCCGACCCGCCGAAGCGCAGCGCGTTCAGGGTCTGTTGAAAGCGCGCCCGGTCGGCCTGGAGGGCGGCGCTGTCGGGCGCGGCCAGGGCGAGCCACGTCATGCGCTGGGAGAGCATGCGCTGGCGGCCGGCCAGGTTGATCAGCCGCGCGTCGTGGCGTTGGCGCTCCAGGGTGACAAAGGTGACCGCCACCGACGCGGTCACCAGCGCCAGGAAGGCCAGGAAGAGGAGGCTGAGCCGCAGGCGTAACGAACCGGCGATGGCCATCACTCGTTACTCGCCCCGGTTCCAGAAGCCGCGATGCTCGATCAGCCACTCCTGGGAGTTGATGATCTCCTCGCCCGGTCGGGGTTTCACGCGTTCGTAGGTCCCGTCCGGCAGCATCCGCCGCGCTTTCACGTTATCGCGCAGGTGGATGGTCAGGATCTGCCAGAGGGCCTCTTTGTACTGGGGGTCCTCCACCGGGAACAGCTGCTCGACGCGGCGGTCCAGGTTGCGGGGCATGAGATCGGCGCTGCCAACGAAGAACTCATCAGCGCCGCCGTTGCGGAAGTAGTAGATACGGGCGTGTTCGAGGAAACGGCCGACGATGGACGTGACGGTGATGTTGTCGCTGATGCCGGGGATGCCGGGCCGCAAACAGCAGATGCCCCGCACCTGAAGGTCAATCTTCACGCCGGCCTGGGAGGCCTCGTAGAGCGCCTGGATGCACGGCTTATCCACCAGCTGATTCATCTTGAAGGCCAGGTAGCCGTTGCCGTGCTTGCGGTGCTGTTCGATCTCACGGTAGATGCGCTTCAGGATTTCCTCGCGCATCGTCCCCGGCGCTACCAACAGCTTGCGATAGCTCTTTTTCAGCGAGTAGCCGGTGAGGGCATTGAACAGGTCCGACACATCGGCGCCGATGTCGGGGTCGCAGGTCAGGTAGCCGATGTCGGTGTAAATGCGGGCGGTGACGGCGTTGTAGTTGCCGGTGCTCATGTGGACATAGCGCATGATGCCGTTGGGTTCCCGGCGCACGATGAGGAGCAATTTGCTGTGCGTCTTCAGGCCGACCAGACCGTACACGACGTGAACCCCCGCCCGCTCCAGGGCCTTGGCCCAGACGATGTTGTTCTCTTCGTCGAACCGGGCCTTGAGTTCCACCAGCACGGCCACCTGCTTGCCGTTCTCGCGCGCCTCCATGAGGGCTTCGACCACGGGCGCGTTCTTGCCCACCCGATAGAGGGTCTGTTTGATGGCGAGGACGTTGGGGTCGCGGGCTGCGGCCCGCACCAAGTCTACCACCGGGGCAAAGCTATCGTAGGGGTGGTAGAGCATGAGGTTGCGGCGGCGGATGACCGAGAAGATGTCCTCGCCCGTGGTCAGCGGCTGGGGGATCGAGGGCGCAAACGGCGGGTCTTTGAGGTCGGGCCGATCCACCTTCATCAGCTCCATCAGATCGGCCATGCCCAGCGGCCCATCCACGGTGTACACCTGATAGGGCTGCAGCTCCAGATTCTGGGCCAGCATGGTGCGGATGCGTTCGGGCATGGCCGCATCCACCTCCAGCCGCACGGCCTTGCCGAAATAGCGCAGGCCCACCCCTGTCTCGATGGCATCGAGCAGGTCCGAGGCTTCGTCTTCCTCGATTTCGATATCGGCATCACGGGTGACCCGGAAGGGATAGGCCGCCTTGATCTCCAGGCCGGGGAACAGCATGTCGAGATTGGCCGCCACTACCTCCTCGGCCCAAACGAAATTGTTGGCCCGCACCTCCTCCAGTCCCAGATCGGCCATGCTGCCGGCGCGGTCTTCGCTGGGAATGCGGATCAACCGCGGACACACGTTGGCCGGCACCTTCAGGCGGGCAAAACGTTCACCCTTGACCGGGTCATTGACCACCACGGCCAGGTTCATGCTCAGATTGGAGATGTGCGGGAAGGGATGGCCGGGGTCAAAGGCTAGGGGTGTCAGGGCCGGGAAGATGTCCTTGGCAAAATGGCGGCGCAGAAGCTCCCGTTGTTTGCCCTTCAGTTCATGATAGCGAAGGACGTGAATGCCGTGGAGGCGCAATTTCGGCAGCAGGTCCTCCTTCCAACAGCGCATGTGGCGTTCCAGCATTGGCTCCAGCTCGCGACGGATGGCGGCTAGCTGTTCGGCCGGGCTCATTCCGTCGGGTGGGGTCTCGAAAGGGGCGCCGGCCAGCTGCTCGCGCAACCCGGACACGCGGATCATGAAGAATTCGTCCAGGTTGTTGCTGAAAATGGCCAGGAATTTGACCCGCTCGAGCAGGGGATGGGACTCGTCGAGGGCCTCTTCGAGCACGCGCCAGTTGAACTGCAACCAACTGAGCTCCCGGTTCACATAGAGCGATTTGTCGTTCAGATCGACGGGATGGGCCGGCAGGGCCTTGCTGCGGGGCATGGCGACATCTCCACGTATGTTTCGTATGCTGCGACTTAATCCGTAATCACGACGAGCACGTTTTGGAAAAATATCGTTTATTATCTTCTTTTTTTATAATCACAAAGACACAAAAACACTAAGAACACAAAAATAGACAATTTTGATATATATCTATCAAAAATTTTGAAATATCCTTAAGAACAATCAAAACACCAAGAGTATCAAACCATGTATAACCTAAACTTTGTGCTTCTTTGTGTGTTAGTGATTGAGTGGTTTCAGCCGATAATTTCTCCCCGAATCGGATGATAGAAGCGAAGGGAACCAGGGGGAACAGCGGCCAAGACGCCGTGATCTTCAGTCTAGCCCAGGGTGTGTTTGTCTGCAAATCGGGTCGGCCGGACTTGGACGATGGACGATAGATCATTTCCATTGTCGATCGTCCATCGTCCCTCATCCGTCCACAATGGAAAACGGCCCACTGACACCCGGCGAATTTTCACTATTTTTATAGTGAGATTTGACAAAATTCTTGGCCCGTGTTAGGCTCTACACAACACCGCTTCGCCTCCCGTTTTTCGGACGCTTCGCTCATGGCTTCCCTCTATCGCTCTCTCGATCAATCGCCCGGCGGCCAGATCATCCGGCTGCTGCAACGGCATGGCCCGCTGGGCATCAAGGACTTGCGCCGTGAGCTGGGCATCAGCGACACGGCCGTGCGCCAGCAACTCGCCAATCTCATGGCCGAGGGCCTGGTGAAGGCCACCGTCGCCGAACGCGGCAATGTCGGTCGTCCGCAGCATCGTTACGAATTGAGCGAACGGGCGCGCGATCTCTTCGCCTGCTATTGCGAGGACCTGGCCCTCAACCTCTACGATGAGCTGTTGGCCGAGCAAGGCCCGGAGGTTGTCCGGCGGCTGTTGGGCCGGGTGGGCGACCGCCTGGCCGCCCAATACCGTCAACAGGTGCGTGGCCGGATGCTGCAGGAGCGTGTCCTCTCCTTTGCCCGCATCCTGGACGAGCGTGGTATCCTCTCGGAGGTCTCACAAGAGGAGGATGTTATCCGCCTTCAGGAGTACAATTGTCCCTATCATGAGCTGGCCGCGGCCCATCGCGAGATCTGCGCCATGGAGCAAACGATGATGGCCGCCGTGCTCGATGCCGAAGTCGAGCTTACCAGCTGCATGATGGACGGCCATCGCGGTTGTTCCTTCACGGTGCGACCCCGCACCGAATCCCTTCCCACGGCTTCGTAAACCTCTGGATGGCATCCGGAGCCACAAGGCACCCGGAGATCCAATCCGTCTGCACGATTACAGCCATCTTTATCCCCATAAGGAGTCCATTGTTCACCATGACCGCCGTTCTCGAAGTCAAGGATTTGCATGTCAGCGTTGGCGACAACGAAATCCTCAAAGGCGTCAGCCTCACCGTGCGCCAGGGCGAAGTCCACGCCCTGATGGGGCCCAACGGCTCCGGCAAGAGCACGATGGCCTACGCCATTGCCGGTCATCCCCACTATCAGGTCACGTCCGGCGATATCCTTTTCAACGGCCAGAGCATTCTCGACCTGGAGCCCGATGAACGGGCTAAGCTGGGCATCTTCCTGGCTTTCCAGTATCCTGTGGCCATTCCCGGCGTCAGTTTTGCCAACTTCCTACGTGCAGCTGTCAGCAGCGTGCGCGGCTACAAGGACCGCGCCCGCGCCGAAGTGGCCCAGGGCGGCAAGCGCGAGATCGGCTCCGAGCTGATGCCCATGCGCGAGTTCCGCAAGGAGCTGCTGGCCAAGATGGACCGTTTCAACGTGGACCGCTCCTTCGCCCAGCGCTATCTCAACGACGGTTTCAGCGGCGGCGAGAAAAAGCGCGGGGAAGTCCTGCAAATGGCCATGCTCGAACCCAAGATCGCCATCCTCGACGAGAGCGATTCGGGTCTCGACATTGACGCCCTGCGCGTCGTGGCCGACGGCATCAACAAGCTGGTGGCCGACGGCATGGGCGCCCTGCTGATCACCCACTATCAGCGGATCCTCAACTACGTCAAGCCGGACAAGGTCAGCATTTTCTACAAGGGGCGCGTCGTCCTGACCGGTGGCCCCGAGCTGGCCCACGTCCTGGAAGAGAAAGGCTACGGCTGGGTCGAGAAAGAACTGGCCGTGGAGCCGGCCTGAACCCTGGCTTCGACCTTATCCACCTCACGTTCCGATAGGAGTATTCCCTATGGCTACCGAACAAGATCGCCAGGCCCTTGCCGGTGTGAAGGAAGAGTACAAGTACGGTTGGGCAATGCCCGAACGCTACGCCTTCAAGGCGCGCAAGGGGCTCGATCACGAGGTCATTGACCAGATCTCGGACATGAAGAACGAGCCCGACTGGATGCGCGAGTTCCGTCACAAGGCCCTCGACATCTTCTGGTCGAAGCCCATGCCCACTTGGGGCGCCGATCTCAGCGGCATCAACTTCGACGATATCTACTACTACATCAAGCCCGCCGAGAAGCAGGGCCGCAGCTGGGACGACGTGCCCACCGAGATCAAGGAGACTTTCGACCGTCTGGGTATCCCCGAAGCCGAGCGCAAGTTCCTGGCCGGTGTGGGCGCGCAATACGAGTCGGAGGTCGTGTACCACTCGCTGCGGGAGGAGTGGCAACGCCAGGGTGTCATCTTCCTGGACACGGATACGGCCCTGCGCGAGTACCCCGAGCTCTTCAAGGAGTATTTCGCCACGGTCGTCCCGCCGACGGACAACAAGTTCGCCGCACTGAACAGCGCCGTGTGGTCGGGCGGCTCCTTCATCTACATGCCCCCGGGCGTGCACATCGAGATCCCGCTCCAGGCCTACTTCCGCATCAACGCCCAGAACATGGGGCAGTTCGAGCGCACCCTGATCATCGTGGATGAAGGCGCCAGCGTGCACTACGTCGAGGGTTGTACGGCGCCGATCTACTCCAGCGACAGCCTGCACAGCGCCGTCGTCGAGATCATCGTCAAGAAGAACGCCCGCTGCCGCTACACGACCATCCAGAACTGGTCGAACAACGTCTATAACCTGGTCACCAAGCGGGCCGTGGCCTACGAAAACGCCACCATGGAGTGGGTGGATGGTAATTTGGGTTCCAAAATTACCATGAAATACCCGGCCGTTTACATGGTCGGCGAACGCGCCCACGGCGAGATCCTCTCCATCGCCTTCGCCGGCCGCGGGCAGCATCAGGATGCCGGCGGCAAGGTCGTCCACGCTGCGCCGAACACGTCCTCTAAGATCATCTCCAAGTCCATCAGCAAGGACGGCGGCCGCGCCTCCTATCGGGGTCTGCTCAAGGTCGTCAAGGGCGCCAAGAACAGCAAGTCCACCGTCGTCTGCGACGCCCTCTTGCTCGACGACCGCTCCCGCTCGGACACGTATCCCTATATCGAGATTGACGAAGACGCGGTCGAGGTCGGCCATGAGGCCTCGGTGAGCAAGATCGGCGAAGAGCAGCTGTTCTACCTCATGAGCCGGGGCATTAGCGAAGAAGAGGCCGCGAGCATGATCGTCGGTGGCTTCATCGAGCCCCTGGTCAAAGAGCTGCCCATGGAGTATGCCGTCGAGATGAACCGCTTGATCCAGCTGCAGATGGAAGGCAGCATTGGCTGATGCATCGCCGGGGTTGGGCGAGGCCGATCGGACCCGCCCTGACCCCATGGAATCGAGGACGACGATGACCGTAACGACTCTCAACACCGATACCATCTCCCCCGCCGCCGTGACGGCCATTGGCGAGCGGTTTCGCGAACCCACCTGGTTACGTCAGGCGCGTGAGGCCGCTTGGGAAACCTTCACGGCCACGCCCTGGCCCACCTATACCGAAGAGACCTGGCGGCGCACCCGCCTGACCGGTTTCGACCTGGCCGACTTCACGTTGGCGACCGAACCCGTGCCGGCGGTGAGCAGCCGTCGCCAGCTCCCGCGCAAGATGAGCGCCAACCTGCGCAAGATGGACAGCGGCGGTGCGCTCGTCTTCCAGGACGCTAGCCTCATCTACGCCGAGCTGGACCCCGAACTGGCCGTCCGCGGGGTCATCTTCACCGACCTGCGCACGGCTTTGGTCGAGCATGAGGAGCTCGTGCGCACCTACCTGGGCGCCCAGGTCCTGGCGGCCGATAACAAGTTTGCCGCGCTCCATTACGCGCTCTGGCAAAACGGCACGTTTCTCTATGTGCCGCGCCATGTGACGGTGGAAAAGCCGTTCCAGGTCCTGATCCAGCTCAGTCCAGGCAAAGCTGCGTTCCATCACAGCCTTATCATCGCCGAGGAGAACAGCGAGCTGACCATTGCCGAGGATTACCTGGGCGCTGCCCGCGGGATGAGCGACACGGTGGTCGAGCTGTATCCCCTTGCGGCCGCGCGGCTCCACTATCTGCACCTGCAAAACCTGGACACGACGGCCTGGAACTTCGCCACCATGCGCTCCAGCGTCTATCGCGACGCCCTCTACCGCCATCTCCAGGCTTCGTGGGGCAGCCGGCTGAGCAAGGTTTGGATTGACCTCAACCTGGAGGAACCGGGCAGCCACGGCGAGCTGCTGGGCCTGTACTTCCCCCAAGGCCGCCAGCACATTGACCATCACACGAACCAGAACCACAAACGCCCGCGCGGCACCAGCGACCTGCTCTTCAAGGGCGCACTGGATGATGCCAGCCGTTCGGTGTACCAGGGCATCATCCGCGTGTGGCCCCATGCCCAAAAGACCGACGCCTACCAGAAGAACGATAACCTGCTCCTCAGCGAACAGGCCCGCGCCGACTCGATCCCCGGCCTGGAAATTCAGGCGGACGATGTGCGCTGTACCCACGGCGCCACCAGCGCCAAGGTGCAGGACGAGTACGTGTTCTACCTGATGGCGCGGGGGCTGAGCCGCAAGACGGCCAAGCGGATGATCGTCTCGGGCTTTTTCGAGGAAGTGCTCAACCGGGTGCCGGTGCCGGGCGTGCGCCACAAGCTGGAAGCCGAGATCGCCCGTCGTGTGGGACTCGAATAGACCGACAGGGGCGAGCGCGTGCTCGCCCCTGTGTTTATGCTCTGCCAGCGAGGCTGTGATACCATGAGCGTCATGACCGCCACCCTTCCCCCTGCGGCTGCCGTGCGCAGCGTGGCCGATATCCGCCGCGATTTTCCCATCCTGGCGCGCGAGGTTCACGGTCGCCCGCTGACCTATCTCGATAACACGGCGTCGTCGCAAAAGCCGATCCAGGTCATCGAGGCGATGAACCGCTACTACCGCGAGATGCACGCCAACGTGCACCGCGGGGTCCATTTCCTCAGCGAGACGGCCACGGCCGCCTACGAAAACGCGCGGCTACGGGTGGCGCGCTTCATCAACGCCCCGCATCCCAAGCAGATCATTTTCACCCGTAACACGACCGAGAGCCTGAACCTGGTGGCCTATAGCTGGGGCCGCGCCCATCTCAAGCCGGGCGATGAGGTGCTCATCACCGAGATGGAGCACCATTCGAACATCGTGCCCTGGCAGCTCGTATGCGAGATGACGGGCGCGACGCTACGCTATGTGCCCATCACGGCTACGGGCGAACTCGATTTCGAGGCCCTGCCCCGGCTGTTGACCGAGCGTACCAAGGTCTTCGCCTTCACGGCGATGTCGAACGTTTTGGGGACTATCAACCCTGTGGCCGAACTCGTGGCCCAGGCCCATGCCGTAGGCGCCATCGCCGTCGTGGACGGCGCCCAAAGCGTTCCCCATCTGGCCACCGATGTGCAGGCGCTGGATGTGGATTTCTTGGCCTTTTCCTCGCACAAAATGCTCGGCCCCACCGGCATCGGCGTGCTCTATGGCCGACGCAGTCTGTTGGAGGCCATGCCGCCCTTCCTCGGCGGTGGCGACATGATCCGCGAGGTCAAGATGAGCGGCAGCCGCTGGAACGAGTTGCCCTACAAGTTCGAGGCGGGCACGCCGGCCATCGCCGAGGCCATCGGCCTGGCCGCGGCGATCGAGTATCTGGAAGGGCTGGGCATGGACTGGGTCGGTGCGCACGAGCGCGAACTGACGACCTACGCTTGGAATCGCCTGCACGAGGTCGAGGGCCTGCGCATCCTTGGCCCCGAACCCGCGCGACGCGGCGGGTTGCTCGCCTTTGTCCTCGGCGACATCCACCCCCATGACGTGGCGGCCATCCTCGACCAGGATGGCATCGCCGTGCGTGCGGGTCATCACTGCGCCCAACCCATCCACGACCACTTTGGCTTGGTCGCCACCACGCGCGCCAGCTTTTACATTTACAACACCCCTGAAGAAATCGACCGCCTCGTCCTAGGCCTCTACAAGGCCAAAGCCCTGTTTGATCTGTGACGATGGACGAAAAATGTAGCGCAAGATGTCATCTTGCACTACTTCCGTCCAATCGAACGGCCAAGACCGCAACGGCGCCTCAGTCCCCAGTTACCGATTCCTTTTGATGGACGACCTCTACCGCGAGAACATCATTGACCACTATCGGCACCCTCGCAACAAGGGCCATCTCGACCATCCCGACATCCGCTACCACGATGTCAACCCTTTTTGCGGCGATGAGATCACCATCGAGCTGAAACTGGACGGCGACCGCATCGTCGAAGCCGCCTTCGACGGCAAAGGCTGCGCCATCAGCCAGGCCTCGGCCTCGATGCTGACCGAAGAGGTCATCGGCAAAACGCTGGATGAGGTCAAGGCCATGAGTAAGGACGACATCCTGGAGATGCTCGGCATTCCCATTGGGCCGGTGCGCATGAAGTGCGCGCTATTGGCGCTGAAGGTGCTCAAGGCCGGCGTGTGGGGCCTGGAAGAGTGGCCAGAATAACTTCATATCGCTATTATCACGAAAACATGGCTAAATTCGTCAAAGTCGCCAAACTCAAAGACATCCCACCGGGCAGCCGCAAGCTGGTCGAAGTGGACGGCTTTGTGGTCGCCCTGTTCAATCTCGACGGCCGCATCTGCGCCATCGAGGACATGTGCACCCATGATGGCGGCCCGTTGGCCGAGGGTGAGATCGTGCGGCCGGGCGTCATTGCCTGTCCTCGCCACGGCGCCGAGTTCGACATTTGCACCGGCGCGGCTCTCACTTTCCCCGCCGTCGAACCGGCCCGGACCTTCACTGTGAAGGTTGAAAAAGACACCGTGTATCTCGAAAAGCCCTTTGCCTGAGGTGTTCCTATGCCCACCGTCGAGGAAATTCGCGAAGCCTTGAAAAGCGTCCGTGACCCGGAGCTGATGCTTGACATCATCAACCTGGGTCTCGTGTACGATATCACCATCCACCCCGACAACCGGTTGGACGTGGACATGACCCTGACGAGTCCCGGTTGTCCGGCCGGTCCCCAAATCCTCAACGACGCCTATCGCGTCTTGCGGACGCGGTTCCCCGAATTCGACGAGGTCAACATCAATCTGGTGTGGGTCCCCTTCTGGAATCCGGACATGATGAGCCAGGAGGCCAAGGAAGAGCTGGGGATTTTCTGAAATTAGGGACGAAGGACGAACGACGAAAACCCCTTCGTCATCCGTCCTTCGTCTTCCGTCCTGAAATCGGCCCCAAGCCGGGACGAAGGACGAATGACGAACGACGAAAAAACCCTCCGTCCTCCGTCGTTCGTCCTTCGTCCGGCCCTCGGCCTCATACCGGTGTGGAAGACAAGCGACGGCTTTCCATCGTCTATCGTCCACCCACTGGAACGCGGGCCAGAATGGGTTGCCGCGCCGCCCGCACCTCGTCCAGCCGTCGCACCGGCGCCGTGTGGGGCGCCGTGTGGAGCAGCTCCGGATTCGTGCGGGCCTCTTGGGCGATGGCCGTCAGCGCGTCTACAAAGGCATCGAGGGTTTCCTTCGTCTCGGTCTCGGTCGGCTCGATCATGAGCGCTTCCGGCACGATCAGCGGGAAGTAGATCGTGGGCGGGTGGAAACCGTAGTCAATCAGGCGTTTGGCGATATCGAGGGTGTGCACGCCTTCGGCGCCGGCAATGCGGCCCTGGGCCACCAATTCATGCATGCAGAACCGGTCGCCGTGGGGGATGGGGTAATCGCCCCGTTGTTTGAGCAGGGCCTGGATGTAATTGGCGTTGAGCACGGCGTCCTCGCTCACCCGGCGCAGGCCCTCGGCGCCGTGCATGCGGATGTAGGTGTAGGCCCGCACGAACATGCCGAAATTGCCGTGAAAAGCCTTGACCCGGCCGATGCTGCGGGCCGGCATCGTCCACACGTACTCGCCCTCGGCGTTCTGGGCGACGATGGGGCCGGGTAGGAAGTCGGCCAGCTCGGCGCTCACCCCCACCGGCCCAGAGCCAGGCCCGCCGCCGCCGTGGGGGGTGCTGAAGGTCTTGTGCAGGTTGAAATGGAGGACGTCAATGCCCAGGTCGCCGGGGCGAGTGATGCCCATGATGGCGTTCAGGTTGGCGCCGTCCCCGTAAACAAAGCCGCCGGCCTCGTGCACCACCCGGCAGATCTCGACGATGTGCTGCTCGAACAACCCCAACGTGCTCGGATTCGTGATCATCAGGCCCACGACCTGGTCATCGAGCTGAGCCTTGAGCGCCTCTAGGTCCACGTTGCCGTCGGCGCCGCTGGGGATCTCGATCACGGTCAGGCCGCTCATGGTCGTGCTGGCCGGGTTGGTGCCGTGAGCCGAATCGGGCACCAGGATTTTATGGCGATGGCCCTGGCCGCGGGCCACCTGGGCCGCCCGCATGATGAGTACACCGCTGAGCTCGCCGTGGGCGCCGGCCGCCGGTTGCAAGCTCACCGCAGCGAAACCGGCGATCTCGGCCAGCATCTGCTGGAGCTCGTACATGAGCTGCATGGCGCCCTGCACCGTGGCCGGATCCTGCAGGGGATGGAGCAAGGCAAAGCCGGGTAACCGTGCCATGCGCTCGTTGATTTTCGGGTTGTACTTCATCGTGCACGAACCCAGCGGATAGAAGCCCTTGTCCACGGCGTAGTTCCGCTGGCTAAGCCGTACATAGTGGCGTACGACCTCGGGTTCCCCGATTTCGGGCAAGGGCAGATCGTCGCGGAGATACTCGGCCGGCAACGGGGTGAGCGGCACATCGGGGTCGGGCATATCCACCCCGCGGCGGCCAGGACGGCTGAGGTCGTAAATGAAGGGTTCCATCAGAAGAGCACCTCCAACGGAATCAGGTCGCTTTCCGTCACCTCGGCCAGAGCGTGAACCAGGTCATCAATCTCTTCGACCGTGTTCATCTCGGTCACGCAGAGCAACATGGCCTGGCCCAGGTGCGGATAGTCGTGGCTGAGATCGTAGCCACCGATGATGCCGTATTCGTCCAGCAAGAAGCGGTTGATCTCGGCCACCGGCCGCGGACAGCGGACGACGAACTCCTTGAAGAACGGTTTCGGCGCCACCACCTCGTAGCCGGGGATCTGGGCGATGCGGTCGGCGGCATAGTGGGCCTTGTGCCAGCACAACTCGGCCACCTTGCGCAGGCCGTGTTTGCCCATCACGGCCAGATAGACGGCCGCGGCCAGGGCGTTAAGGCCCTGATTCGTACAGATGTTGCTGGTGGCCTTACCGCGGCGGATATGCTGTTCGCGTGTGCTCAGGGTGAGCACGTAGCCGCAGGCGCCGTTGGCATCGACCGTTTCGCCGACGAGACGGCCCGAGCTGCGGCGCACGAGCTCGTTGCGAAAGGCAAAGATGCCCAGATAGGGGCCGCCGAAGCTGAGGCTGTTGCCCAGGGCCTGGCCTTCGGCCGTGACGATGTCGGCGCCGTAGGCGCCCGGCGGCGTGAACAACCCTAGGGAGATGGGGTCCACCGAGACGGCCAACAGGGCGCCGCGGGCATGGACGGCCTCGGCCAGATCGCGCATTTCGGCGGGGCTGTGGAGCTGGCCCAGGAAGTCGGGGTTTTGAACGACGACTACGGCCGTCTCCTCGTCGCACAACGCGGCCAGGGCATGGAAGTCGGTGTCGGGCTGTTCATCGCCCACGATACGCAGACCCATACCCTGGGTGTAGGTGCGCACGACGGCCCGGTACTGGGGATGGAGCACAGGCGAGAGCAACACCTTCTTGCGCGGGGTGCGATGGCTGTGCAGGGCCATGATGACGGCCTCGGCCACGGCCGTGGCGCCGTCGTAGTGCGAGGCATTGGCCGCGTCCATCCCGGTCAGGGCAGCGATCATGCTCTGGTACTCGAACATGGCCTGCAGGGTGCCCTGGCTGATTTCGGGCTGATAGGGGGTGTACGCCGTGTAGAACTCGCCGCGGCTGATGACCGTATCCACCACCGCCGGCACGAAGTGGTTGTAGGCTCCCGCGCCGAGAAAACAGGCCACCTGCCCCACGTGGGTGTTCTCATCGGCCAGCGCCTCCAGTTCCCGCGCGACTTCCATCTCGGTCAGCGGCGCCGGCAGCTCCAGTTTGGGAAAACGGTATTCCGCCGGGACATCGGCGAACAACTCGGCCACATCCGTGATGCCGATGGTCGCCATCATGGCCCGGCGATCGGCGTCGGTATGAGGCGTGTAGCGCATGTCAATGCTCCTGAGAGGCGAGGAACGCTTCGTAGGCGGCCGCGTCCATGAGGCCGTCGAGCTCGCTCAGGTTGGAGGGGCGGACCTTGAAGAACCAGGCCTCGCCATAGGGGTCGGCGTTGACGAGTTCGGGTTTGTCCGCCAGCTTCTCGTTGACGGCGACGACTTCGCCTGAGACGGGGCTGTAGACATCCTCGGCCGCCTTGACCGATTCGACCACGGCCACGGCTGTGCCGGCGCTGACCGTGCTGCCGACAGCCGGCAACTCGACAAACACGACATCGGACAGGGCATCCTGGGCATAGTCGCTGATCCCGACGACAACCAGATCGCCCTCGATCCGAGCCCATTCATGGGTTTTCGCATAGCGAGCATTGGAATCGTACTTAAAAGCCATTTTTTGCTCCTTGTAGGTGATTGGTTATTGGTTATTGGTTACTGGTTACTGGTAACTAGTAACTAGTAACCAGTAACTAATAACTGCTGACGAAAAGCGCGAATTATCCATCGTCCATCATCCCTGCCGATAGGCAGGTTTGTAGAAGGGACGGGGGACGACTCGGGCTTTCTTGGGCTGATCGCGGATGATGACTTCCACTTCGGTGCCGATGGCGCTGTAGGCCGGGGGCACGTAGGCCATGGCCAGGAAACGGTCGAGGGTGGGCGATTTCATCCCGGTCGTTACATGGCCGATAATGCGACCCTCGGCGGCCACAGGGTAGTGCTCGCGTGGCACGCCCCGGTCCACCATTTCCAGACCGACCAGGACCTGCTTCGGCCCCTCCAACTTGGTGCGCAACACGGCCTCGCGGCCGACCCAAGGGCCTTTGTCCCAATCGCATACCCAGGCTAGGCGGGCGCCCACCGGTTCAACCTCGGCGCTGATCTCATGCCCATACAGCGGCAGACAGGCCTCGAAACGCAACGAGTCGCGCGCGGCCAGCCCGCAGGCCAGCAGCCCCTCGTCTCGGCCGGCTTCGAGCAGGCTCTCCCACATGGCCACGGCGTGCTCGGCCGGGAAGAACAGCTCGTAACCGTATTCGCCGGTGTAGCCGGTAGCGCCGATGAGGGTTTCGATGCCGGCCACCAGGCCCTGCGCAGCCGTGTGGAACTTCACCTGACTCAGGTCAACATCCGTCAGTTTCTGCAGAATGGCCTGCGCCTTGGGGCCTTGCAGGGCGAACATACAGGTCGGGTCCGAGACATCGACGATGTCGCAATCGAAGCCGACGGCCAGGGTGTCCAACCAGAAGAGGTCCTTTTCGCGATTGGCCGCGTTGACGACAACGAACCAGGCATCGGGCAGCCGATAGAGGAAGATGTCGTCCACAAAAGTGCCGTCGGCATAGCAGAAGAAGCTGTATTCGGCTTCCCACACCTCCATCGCTTCGATGTCTCGCGGCTGCACGTACTGCAAGAAGACCCCGGCATCGCGGCCGACGATGCGAAATTGGCCCATGTGGTCAATGTCGAAGAGGCCGGCGGCCTGGCGCACGGCGTGATGCTCGGCCAGGGGGCCGGTGGGGTATTGAACCGGCAGCGCGTAGCCGGCAAAAGGCACCATCCGCCCACCCATCGCCACATGACGCTCGTACAGCGGAGTTTGTCGGAGCTCGGCCATGATTCTCTCTCCATGAGGGATGAAACAAGCCACGGCGGATAAGCGACCGGACTTGTGTCTCTGTCCTGGAACCTGAGAGATTCGGCAGGCCGGCATATCACCGGTTCTGCTTTCCCCTTCGGTGCCGTCCTTCCGGGCGGAAGCGGCTCTCCAGAGTGCTGTCGGCATACGATCCTTTGGCCTGAGAGATTGGCAGGGTCAACCGGACGATGACCCCGCTTGCCCCTTCGGCGATCCACGGCTTTGTGGATACTCTCTCGTATGCGTCATCCAGCCGGTATCGGATTGGATGTGCCTAGTTTAGCACTGCGCACAGGGGTTCGTCAATCGGGACAACAGATGAGGATGTAACGTTTGGCCCGAAGGGAGGACAAACTCGCTCTTTCGTCTTCCGCTTCCGATCGCGCATCCGCTATACTTTCCCCATGTCCCTCAAACCGCGATTTCACGATTTATGGACCGAGCTTCGGCAACGCCACGAGGCCCTGTGGGAAAGTCTGCTGCTGCTCGAACCGGAGGAATGGCCGACCCCGCGACCGGGCTGGCACGCGCCGGCAGTGCTGGCCGAGTCCATCCGTCGGGACCGGGACTTGCTGGCCGTGGTCGAAGCGGCGGCCGTGGGCCTGCCCGAAGTCACCACTGCGGCCGCCGTTGCGTCTGTCGGCGAGCCTGAGGCCCTCCTATCTCAGGCCGTCGCTGTAGCCGACGAACTCGACGCCCGGCTCGGCGCGCTCGACAACCACCAATGGCAGCGCCGGGTGCGCCTGGGTCGCGAGACCCGCTCCCTAGCCGAATGGGTGGCTGCGACCAACGACGCCCTGCAACAGGCCCAAGGTCAGGTGGATGCCTATCTGGGTAGCTTCGAGCGCTTGGGCCGAGAAGGTCTGCAAAATTGGCTGCTCTTCGTCTACAACGACCTCATGGACAGCATCGCCGGGATGAGCGAAGCCGAGCTCATGGGGCCGGCCTGGCATGGCGAATGGAACACGTTCCGGCTGCTGGAGCATGTCTGGGCCTGGAACGAACAGCTCCTGGAGACGGCCCTGCACTGGCACGAGGACGCGGCGCCCTCGCCCCTGCGCGATCTGCCCTGCTATGGCGAGTATAATCCCCATGTCGGCAAAGTGTACGAGGGCACCGACATGGTCACCCTGGCCGATGGCCTCGTCACGGTCTATCGCAAGACCGCGGCTTTCGTAGCCCGTTGTGACCCTGCGCTCCTCACCCTGGCCCGACCTTCACCCTGGCCGGGCCGCCTGCCCCTCAGCAACCTCATTTTCGAGGTCTATCGCCACGCCTGGCATCACGCCCGCGCAATACGCGAGCATGTGGGTAAGGTTGGTAACCAGTAACCAATAACCAATAACCAGTCACCAGTCACCAGTTACCAGTTACCAATTCCAACCCTTCACTCCAAATACCCCTCCAAACCCGCGGCTTTGAGCGCATCGAGCAACTGTTTCACCTCTTGGGCGCGGCCAACCGGCATGACCAGGATGACATCCCCGGTGTCCACGATGACCATATCCTGCAGGCCGATGGTGGCAATCAGGCGGTCGCGGCTGAAGACGAGCACGTTGCGACTGTCGAGATGGAAATGCCGAGCCTGAACGACGTTGCCGTGGTCGTCTTTGGGCAAGACTTCGAGCAAGGCGGCCCAGGAGCCGATGTCGTTCCAGCCCAGATCGGCCGGGAAAACGGCCACATCCGTCGCCCGTTCCATCACCCCGTAGTCAATGGTGACCGTGCCATCGAGCGGAAACCAGTGGCGTCGAAAGGCGTCGGCTTCGGCCGCGGTGTGCAAGGCTGGCGCCAGGGCCTGGAGGGCCGCATGGAGTGCCGGCATGTGCGTCGCCAGGGCCGCCAGAATCGTATCCACCCGCCAGATGAACATGCCGCTGTTCCAGGCGTAGTTGCCGTTGCGCAGGAAAGCCTCAGCCGTCTGACGGTCGGGTTTTTCGCGAAAGCTGCGCACCCGGCGCGCCGGCATGCCGTTGAAACAGCCTAGCTCCTCGCCCATCTCGATGTAACCGTAACCCGTTTCGGGAAAGGTCGGCTTGATACCGAGGGTGATCAGCTTGCCCTGTTGGGCCAGCTCGGCCGCGCCGACCAGAATGCGACGCAGGGTCTCGGCCTCAGCGATGAGATGGTCGGCGGTGAGGACAGCCATGACGGCGTCGGGATCGCGGGCCTGGAGGTGGATCGCTGCCAGGCCGATGGCCGCCGCCGAACCGCGGGCCACCGGTTCGCCGATGATGTTGGCTGTGGGCAGGGCGGGCAGCTGTGCGGTCACCGTGGGCACGTACTCGCGACCGGTGACGACGTAAATCCGGTCGGGCGGCACCAACGGCGTCATCCGGTCATAGGCCTCTTGCAGCATGGTGCGGCCGGTACCGGCCAGGTCCAGGAACTGTTTGGGTGTGCGACGACGGCTGCGGGGCCACAGGCGACTGCCCACGCCGCCGGCCAGGATGACGGGATACAGGTGCTCGGTGTGGGGCGATGGCATAGGCAAAAGGGAGTGAAGACACGGTCACGACCCGGACCGGCCGTCGAACGAAGCGGGAGAGGGGGTCGGAGCCGATTCTGGCTCGCCGGTTTGGGCCAGTTTCAGGGCCTGCTGGGTCGCCCGGTCGGCCGCAGCGGTCAAGAGGCTGCGCCAGGCCAGCGCCCGCACGAAGGGATGGTCGGGATTCTGGCTCAACACGCCCTCGCATGCGGCCAATGCAATCGCGGCCGTGGTTTGGTCACCGATCAGCAACAGCCACTGCGCCTGACGGCGCAGGCGTTCGGCCAGCAGAGCGGCTGCCTCCGGTTCCACCAGACGCTGCGCCATCGTGCGGTGGGCCAACCCGTTTTCCGTCAGGGTGCCGGCGGCCAGCTCTCGCGTCAGCAAGCGCGTGGCATCGGGCACGTCCCAAACCCAGCCGCTAAACGCCGGATGTCGGAACAAGGCGGTGAACGCCTCGGCAGGCACGGCGGGGGCCGGCGGCGGTTCGGGCAAGGCTGCGGCCGACGTGGCGCCGTCCCACAGCCAGGAACCGAAGACGACCAACTCGCCAGGCCAGGGGACCTTCCGTTCGCGCACCCGTTCAAGGGCTTCGTCCAAGAGGCGCAGCCCCAGGTGGGGGTCAATCTCGGCCAGCAGGAGCGGATGGGGACTGCCGGGCAAGGACAGACGGTGGATGCCCCCGCGCGGGGCCGGCGGCGGCACCATGTCCAGGGCAACGGCCGGGTGAGCCTCGATTTGGAGGAGGCCGAACCGATCATGGCAAACCAAGACCAGCAAAACGGCCCGGTCGTCCGTGTGCGGACGGATGAACCAGAGCAGACTCTGGCCCTGGGCGCCAAGAAGCGGCGACCACAACGCCCGCAACGGCGGTCGGTCCGGAGGCCGCACGCCCGCCAGCTGGAGCTTGCGCAGGCTGCGTCCGGCCAGGGGTTGCAGTTCCGGGGCCAGCAGCTTTTGCAAGGTCGCCAGGGCCAACAACGCCGCCGGGGTGCGCAGAACGCCCAGGCGATGGATGAGACGGGCGGCTTCGGTGGGAGCGGCATAGGCAGCAATGACGCCCAGCAGTTCCGCCATGCGCGGGTCGTCGTCCTCGGTGAGCACGTCAATCACCTGGTGGATGACTTCCGGCGGTTCGCGCAGGAGCTGTTCGGCGTATTCGACCAGGACGAGGGGCGTTGTCTCGGCCAGGCGAAGGGCCTCGTGGGCGCTTTGACGGGCCACCGCACGTGCGTCGGGCAGGCGACCGGCCAGGTTCGGGTCCACAGCTTCGTCGAGATAGCGTTCCAGGATCATGACTGCGGTCAGCCGGGCGGCCGCCGGGCGGCGCGGGTCGGCTGCGGCGCGGCGAAGGGCAGGGACGACAGCGTCACGGTCGAGATGGCGGGCCAACAGGCCCAATCCCCCGCGCAGGGTCGGGTCATCCGTGTCGAGATGTCGCAACAAGGCCGGGATGACGGCCTCGCCTTGGGCGGCCAGGTCGCGGGCGCGGCGTTCGAGTTCAAAGGCATTCGGGGCCTGGGCCAGCGCCCGCACTGCCTGCTCGATGGCCAGACGATCGCCAAAACCGCGGATGATCCTGTCATCGCTCATGGTTGGCAATGATAGCACAGGTGTTGGTGCTTCCTCCAGCTTCGTGGTACACTTGGTTTGTTGCCCCCGTAGCTCAGCCGGAGAGAGCGAGGGTTTCCTAAACCCTGCGTCGCAGGTTCGAGTCCTGCCGGGGGCGTCTGCACGAGGGCGACAGCCCGGTAGGTCCGGCGACAAGGCGGTAGGCCGTTGCCATTGGGCAGGAGTCGGCGCACGAGGTCGGTGCAGTACGTCCGCAGGCAATCGGGGCGTCATAGGAGAGGAGTAACTACTCAGGCCGATGACGATGATGGCTCAGTTCCCGACGCAGTTCCATTGCAAACAGACGAAAGATGGAGCGCAAGATGGCCTCTTGCTCTTCGTCTTTCGTCCGTCGTTGTGGCGAGCGGCCGATGACGGGAAGACTCATCCGGAACGTAAGGCCGTGGGCTAAGTAGTTGCCTCCGGAGGACGTGTGGCGATGCGTATGCTCTCGACGGTTCTGTCCACCGTTTGGCGCCGGCTGTTTGTCCTCAGTGGCATGGCGATCGGCGCCCTCTTTCTCGGTCTGCTCGTCGGTTCGACCGCCGGGAGTGCGTCGTTGCCTACGGAGGTGACCGAAACCCCTACCCTCGCGCCGACCAATCCCTGGGGAGTGCAGGTGTTGCGTGAGATCGGGCCGGGTGAGGGGCTGCCGCAGGGTAAGGCCGCCGGTGTGGCCTGGATACGTTATCCTCTGAACTGGCGGCGCACGGAGACCCGTCCGGGGGTGTACAACTGGTCGAAACTCGACGCCGACCTGGCCAACGCGGCTGCCAACGGCATGCGCGTCCTCATCTACGTCGTCGCCAACCCGACCTGGACGGCCACGACGAGTTGTGGCCCCTTACGGAGCGAGTATCTGGACGATTTTGCCGCCTTTCTCACGGCTGCGGCCGAACGCGTGCGCAGCCGGTATCCCGGCCTGGCGCCCTATTGGTCGCTCTACAACGAACCCGACATTGCCGATTCGGGTGTGGATTTCGGCGGCTGTTGGGGCAAAGGCCACCCGCGCAGCGCAGCGGGGGCCGGCGGCGCGGCCTATGCCGCCATGATGGCCGTGGCCTATCCCGCCATCAAGGCCGGCGACCCCGATGCCATCGTCATGAACGGCGGTCTGGCCTACGACGATTGGTACAATCCTGCTACCGGCACCGGGCGGGTGGACCGCACGTTTCTCGACGACTTCCTGGCCGCGGGCGGTGGTCGTTATGTGGATGCCGTAGACTTTCACTACTACCCGGCCTTTGCCGCCAACTGGCGCGGCAGCGACCGTTACAACAGCGATGTGGTGGGCAAAGCCCTAGCCATCCAGGCCAAATTCCGCGCCGCCGGGTTCAATCCACCCCTTGTCCTCACCGAGACGGGCTGGCCGACCGCCACCGAAACCCCCAGGCCCAACGAGCGGCCCGACCGCTATGTGCCGCAGGTCTATGCCCGTGGGATGTCGGCGGGCATCTACCCCATCAGCTGGTTTACCCTGGTGGATTACCCCTATCCCCTCGACCCCCACTACTACGGCCTGCTCACCGCCGATTTCCAGCCCAAGCAGTCCTACTACGCCTATCAGACCCTGACCCGCGAGCTCGACGGCTATCGCTTCCTGCGGGTGCGCCGCGGGTTGCCGACCAGTCTCGAAGCCTACGAATTCACCGGGGACGAACAGCACCGTTTGCTCATCTGGGCCTTGACTGCGCAGCCGGTGACCTGGCGTTTTGCCCTGGCCCAGGTCGGCGGCACGGTGCGGCGTGTGAGCCATACCGGCGCCGTGACCCTCCTGGTGGATGGCGGCAGCGGCGACCCCGACGGTCGCGCCGACGGCCGTATCCCCATCGTCGTCGGCCAGGACCCCCTCTATCTCGACGGACTGGCGACGCAGCTCGGCCATGTGTCCGGCGTCATCTTCCACGACCGCAACGGCGATGGGCTGCGCGCGGCCGATGAACCCGGCCTGGGCGATGCCGTTCTGCAGCTTCTGACCGAGGAGACGCTGGTCATTGACGAACGCCGTACCATCGGCAGCGGGCACGCGGCTGGCGTTTATACCTTTGCCGACCTGGAGCCGGGCCGTTATCGGCTCAAATTGGCACCACCGGCCGGTTTCGCGCCGACCGCCGACGAATGGACAGTCGAGATCACCGGCGAGCAAACGACCACCTTCGACATCCCCCTGCAGCCCTATTCCGGCGCACCGGCTCTGTGGGAACAGGAAGCCGAGGCAGGCACGTTGACGGCGCCAATGACCGTCCAGAACGACGCCGCCGCCTCCGGGGGCCGCTACATCAGCTCGACGGCCACGGCCTACACCCCCAACCCGGCAGCAGGCACGGCCATCTTTCGCTTCGAGCTGAGCGAACCGGGGATGTACTATCTGTGGGCGCGGGTCATGGGGTTGGACGGCACGCGCAACTCGTTTTGGTTTTCTTTGGACGGCGGTCCCGATCAGCCTTTCGAGGTGCAGAGTTTTGCCGGCCGCTGGCAGTGGGGCTGGCAGCGGACGCCCGGCGCGCCCTATCTCCTCGCAGCCGGCCCCCATACCGTCCGGTTTATGGCCCGCGAACCGCTGACCCGTCTCGATAAACTGGCCCTATCGAACGATCCGTATTTCCATCCCGATTACGTCAACACACCCACCCCAACGCCAACGGGTACAGCCACCCCCACGGCGACTCCGACGGTCACTGCGACGCCCACGGCCAGCCGGACGCCCTCTCCAACGGCCACGCTCACGCCCTCGCCTACGTCGTCGCCTACGCCGTCGCCTACGTCGTCGCCTTCACCCTCGCCCTCACCCACACCGTCGGTCACGCCGACTCCGACGGCTACGCCGAGCGCGACAACCGGCAGCTTGAGCGGGTGCGTATTCGAGGACCTGGACGGCGACTACTTCTGCGCCGGCCACGAACCGGGCCTCGTGGGGGTGACCATCCAGGTGTACGATGTGGCCCAAAACGTGATAGTAGGGGAAGCCGTCACCAACGCCGAAGGCTTTTTCCATCTGTCCGATCTGCCACCGGCCCTTTACCGGCTGGCGCCTGTGCCCACGCCGGGCTGGGAGTACCGCATCGTCAGCCGTTACGCCTCGGTGCGGGCCGGCCAGGAGAGCGGCGGCCACAATTTCCCGGCCCGCCGCCTGCCCACGGCCACGCCCACGCCGACGAGGACGCCCACGCCCACGGCCTCGCCCACATCCACGAGGACGCCGACGGCCACGCTCTCGCCCACGCCGACGGCCTCACCCACCCCCACATCCACCCCGGCGCGGGTGTATCTGCCGTTGTGGCGGGTTGAGGGATGATGGACGATGGACGATAGACGATGGGTAACGAGTCAGCCCACGGCCTTCCTTTGAGTTCTTCCGGTTTCTCCGGGTTCTCCTGAGCACCTCGATCGGGAAGGCTTTTGGCGTTGACGAAGGCCCGCGGCGCGGCTTACAATCCCGGCATCGGCAACCGTTTTCGTTTTCGCAGGGGCGAGGACCCGCTCATGTCGCGTATCGTCGTTTCTTCCCATCCGCTCATCCGTCACAAACTGACCCTTCTGCGCGATGTCAACACCGAACCGCGCAAGTTTCGCGAGCTGATCCGCGAGATCACCATTCTCCTGGCCTATGAGGCTACGGCCGACCTGGCCGTGGCCCCGGTCAAGGTGCAGACGCCGCTGGCCATGGCCGATGGGTTCGCTCTGCAAGAGCGTATCGGCCTGGTGCCCATCCTGCGGGCCGGCCTCGGCATGGTCAACGGCATCTGGGAGTTGATGCCCCAGGCCGAGGTGTGGCATATCGGGCTGTACCGCGATGAACGTACGCTAAAGCCGGTGGAGTACTACAACAAGCTGCCGGCTGCGGCCACGGTGCAGGTTGTGCTTGTGCTCGACCCGATGCTGGCTACGGGCGGTTCGGCTGTGGCCACCGTGGACATCCTCAAACGCTGGGGCGCCGGGCGCATCAAGTACCTGGGCATCATCGGCGCGCCGGAAGGGGTAAAGGCCCTGTCACAGGCCCATCCCGATGTCGAGATTTACCTGGCCGCTATTGACTCGCACCTGACGCCGGAGCCGCAAAAGCCGGGCGATCCCCCGCGTGGTTTTATCGTGCCCGGTCTGGGCGATGCCGGCGACCGTCAGTTCGGCACGGGGTAAGGCCGGTGCCATTTGGCGCGGTAACGACTCGGCCTCCTGTCTTTCCTCCCGTTCGGCATGGGACGAGGAAGGAACCGGAGCCATCATCGTTATCGGCCTGAGTGGTTATCCAGAACGGACAATGACCACGCCATCCATCCGTTTGCCGGCCTGGTATCCCCAAGCGCCACGTGTGACGACATTGCCTTGGTCGGGTACGGACACCGATCGGCCGCGCATCAGCGTGATCGTGCCCACGCGCAACGAGGAGGCCAATCTCAGGCCGGTTTTAGAGCTGGCCGCGGCTTACGCCGACGAGCTGTTGGTGGTGGACGGCCATTCCACCGATGCCACCCGCGAGATCGCGGCCGCAATGGGCGCACGGGTCATCCTCGACGACGGCCGCGGCAAGGGCGCAGCTATCCGCCGCGGCATCCAGGAGAGCACCGGCGATATCCTGGTTTTCATTGACGGCGACGGTTCGCACGACCCGCGCGACATCCCGGCTTTGGTCGCGCCCATCCTAGCCGGCGAGGCCGATCACGTCTCCGGTTCCCGCATGTTGGGGGGCAGCGATGAGTTGCACGCCACCTTCTCCCAGTTCATCCGCTTGTTTGGCAGCCAGGTCATCACCCTCAGCGTCAATTACACCCAAAACGTGCGCTTGACCGATTGCCAGAACGGCTTTCGCGCCATCCGCCGCGAGGTGGCCCTGGCCCTCGACCTGCGCGAGAACATCACGACCATCGAGCAGGAGATGGTGATCAAAACGGTGCGCAGCGGCTATCGCCTTGTCGAAGTACCGACCCACGAATACGTCCGCGCCAACGGCGAATCGCGGTTTCGCGTGCGGGATGTGTGGTGGCGCTATATCGCGAGCTGGCTCTACTACCTGTTCATCTGGCGCCCCAAGCGGCGGCCGGGCCGGCAGGCTTTGCTGAAGGCTTCTGAGGACACGGCGAGGTGCTCCCAATGAGGCTCAGGCTGCTACTGGCCGCCTTTGTCCTGATGGCGACCGTGTACAGCGTGGTCGTGCCGCCATTCGAGGCCCCGGACGAGATCTGGCATTTTGCCTTCATCCATCATCTGGCGACCGGGCAGGGTCTGCCCGTTTCGGAACCGCAAACGCAGGCTTTGTGGCGGCAGCAAGGGGTGCAGGCGCCGCTCTACTACCTGGCGGCGGCTGCGCTGACGGGGTGGATTGACCAGAGCGATTTTCCCGCACTGTACCGGCGCACGAATCCCCATGCGGCTATCGGCCGCCCCGATGCCACTGCCAACCGGAACTATCTCATTCACTACCTGCAGGAACGCTGGCCTTGGCGCGGCGCCATTCTGGCCCTGCACCTGAGTCGTTTCCTGTCCATCGGCTGGGCGGCGGTGGCCGTATGGGCCATCTACCGCACCCTCAGCGCCCTGGTTGGCCCAGCGTGGGCGTTGCCGGCCACGGCCTTCGTGGCCTTCATTCCCCAGTTCGTGTTCATCAGCGCCACGGCCAACAACGACAACGCACTCAATGCCCTGGCCGCGCTGGTGCTATGGCGGGTCACGGCGCTATGGCAGCGTCCCCCGTCCGGTGCCGGCCTCCGGCGTTGGCGGCCTTTCCTGACGACGGGTGTGATGCTGGGTTTGGCGTTGCTGGCCAAGCTGAGCGCCCTGGGGCTGGCAGCGGTGGTCGGGGTGACTCTCCTGGCGATGGCGTGGCGGGCGCGTTCCTGGCGGTTGTGGATCGAGGGGACGATGGCCGTGGCCGCGCCGGCGCTGCTCATAGCCGGCTGGTGGTATGTGCGGAACTGGCGGTTGTACGGCGACCCGCTGGCCTGGAACGTGTGGGAGGCCAACATCCTGTTGCGCCTACGGCCGGCCGATGGGCGTACCGTTCTGGCCGAGCTGGAGAGCCTGGAGTGGTCCTTTTGGGGGCTGTTCGGCTGGTTGAACGTGGCCTTTCCGGCCTGGGTGTATCGGGGGTTGCGGTGGTTGGAGATTGCCATCGCCATTGGCTGGGTGGGGGCGGCCATTCGGCTGTGGCGGCAACGCCCGCGGCCGGCTTTACCCGCCGCGGCCATGCTGCCCGTGGTGTGGTTGGCCCTTCTGGCGGTGTCCTGGTTGCGCTTTATGCGGGTAGCGCCGGCCGCGCAGGGCCGCTATTTCTTCCCGGCGCTGGCGGCCCTGGCCCTCCTGTTCCTGGCCGCCCTGTGGGCCTTGCCGTCCCGGTGGCGGTTGCCGGCGGGGCCGTGGCGACCGTGCCGATGGTTCTGGCCCTGGCGACACCGCCACTGGTGTTAGCCCCGGCCTATCGGCCTCCGCCCGATGCGGTGGCCGTGGCGGCCCAAGCCACGCCGCTCCGGGTGGACCTGGACGGGCAGATGAGCCTTTTGGGGGTGATGGCCGAACCGGCGGAGCTGCATCCCGGCGCCGTGGCGCAGGTCGGCATCGTCTGGCAGGCGTTGACCCGTCCTGCGGCCGATTACTCGGTGTTCGTCCATCTCGTGGACGAAGAGGGTGTGATCGTCGCGCAGGTGGATACCATGCCCGGCGGCGGTCTGTTGCCGACCAGCCAATGGCAACCCGGCCAGCGGCGCAGCGAGTTTTACCGGGTGTTCATCCCCCTTACGGCCTACACCCCTGCCCGCGGCTACTGGTTGGTCGGCCTCTACGAGTACGGCAGCGGTCGGCGTTTGCCGCCAGTCTGGGTGGAGCGGCCGACCTCGGCCGAAGGGATGGCGCTGATCGCGGACGGGCTGGCCTTCGGCGACGTGACGATCACCCCCCTGAGCGATGAGCGCCCCAACCCGGTCAACATTGAGTTTCTGGACAATATCAGCCTAGTGGGGTATCGTTACAGCCATCGGCAGCTGCGGCCGGGCGATCGGTTCGTGGTCGAGCTGTACTGGCAGGCGCGCGGGCCTATCGCCCGCAACTACACCGTGTTCGTCCACCTCCTGGACGAACACGAACGGACTTTCGGCGGCGAAGACCGGCCGCCAGTATCACCGACGCGCGAATGGCAACCCGGCGAAATCGTGACCGTCCGACATACCCTGACGGTGGCGGCCGACGCCCCGCCCGGCCTCTATCAGGTTGAGATCGGCCTCTACACCCCGGAGGACCTGCGACGTCTGCCGTTGGTAGAGGCTTCCGGCGCCGAGGGTGCCGACCGTCTCCTTTTCCGCCATGTCCGCGTGGTCCCCTGAAGCGATACGATAGACGGGACGGATAGAGAATCGTCCATCATCCTCCGATCGGCCAACCCCAGGACGAACTACGAACGACGAACTCTCTCCGTCCGTCGTCTTTCGTCCTGTCATCCGCCAACTCTCGTCTCATTTCCCATTCCCAGTTCCCGGTTCCCACCCCCATGCCTCGCCAGCGCCCTTCCTGGGATGAGTACTTCATGGGCATTGCCCTGCAGGTAGCTCGACGGAGCACCTGCGATCGCGCTCACGTCGGCGCCATTGTCGTCAAAGACCGCCGCATCCTCACGACTGGGTACAACGGCTCGCCGGCCGGACTGCCCCATTGCGACGACGTGGGCCATCTCCTCGTGGACGGCCATTGCGTGCGCACGCTCCATGCCGAGCAAAACGCCATCATCCAGGCGGCCTATCACGGAGTTTCGGTGCAAGGCGGCACGCTGTATGTGACCCATCAGCCCTGCTTGACCTGCGCCAAGATGATCATCAACGCCGGCATCCGCCGGGTGGTCTATGCTGGCGATTATCCCGACCCCCTGGCGCGCGATTTCCTGGCCCAGGCCGGGGTGAGTCTGCAGCATTTCGTCCTGCCGGACGAGCTGCGCGCGGCCGTGAGCCATCACCCCGAACGCGGGCGCAGCGCTGGCGAGTCGTCCGATGCGGTTTGAAGTTCGGCACAAAGTGGATACAATCCCATTCGCAACCCCGGCATACCGGCGGTGCGTTTTTATCCCGTGTTTTCTCGTCTGTTTTTTCCCCTTCTGAAAGGAGAGTGCCCTATGGAGCGTGAAGCCGAAATCCTGGCAGCNGAGCACGAGGTCTATCACCCATCGCCCGATGTCGTCCACCACGCCCATATCAAGAACTACGAGGAGGTGTATGCCCGATCCATGGCCGATCCCCTGGCCTTTTGGGCCGAGCGGGCCAGCCATCTCGAATGGTTCGAGCCATGGGACAAGGTGCTGGATGACTCGAATCCGCCGTTTTACAAGTGGTTTGTGGGCGGCAAGACCAACATCGTTCACAATGCTCTCGACCGCCATATCAAGACCTGGCGCAAGAACAAACTGGCGCTCATCTGGGAAGGCGAACCGGGCGACCGGGCGACGTTCAGCTACTACGCCCTCTGGCGGGAGGTGAACCGGTTCGCCAACGTGCTGCGCAGCATGGGCGTGCGCAAGGGCGATCGTGTGACCATTTACATGGGCCGCATCCCGGAATTGCCCATCGCCATGCTGGCCTGCGCCAAGATCGGCGCCGTCCATTCGGTGGTTTACGGCGGCTTCAGCGAACAGGCTTTGGCCGACCGCATCGAGGACGCCCAAAGCCGAGTGTTGATCACGGCCGATGGGGCCTGGCTGCGGGGTAAAATCGTCGAGCTGAAGAAAATGGCCGACGAAGCGATCCATCGCTCCGGCGTGGTCGAGCATGTCATCGTGGTCAAACGCACGGGGCAAGAGGTCTACATGGAGCCGGGCCGCGACTACTGGTATCACGACCTGATGTCGTTGCCCATCGCCTCCAATCGCTGCGAGACCGAGGTCATGGATGCCGAGGACCCGCTGTTCATCCTCTACACCTCCGGTACTACCGGCAAACCCAAGGGGTTGCTTCACACTCACGGCGGTTATCAGGTCTTCGTCAGCACGACCCTGCAATGGACGTTCGATATCAAAGAGGAAGACCGCTGGTGGTGTGCGGCCGATCCCGGTTGGATTACGGGTCACAGCTATATCGTCTATGGGCCGCTCCTTTTGGGTGCGACGGGTTTCATGTACGAAGGCGCGCCCAACCATCCCTATCCCAACCGTTGGTGGAAACTGATCGAGCACTATGGCATCACCATCCTCTACACGGCACCCACGGCCATCCGCGGGCTGATGCGCTTCGGCGATAGCTGGCCCAACCGTCATGACCTGTCCTCCTTGCGGCTGCTGGGGAGCGTCGGCGAACCCATCAACCCGGAAGCCTGGCGGTGGTACTACAACGTCATCGGCAAACGGCGCTGCCCCATCATGGACACCTGGTGGCAGACCGAGACCGGCGGGTTCATGATCACGCCGTTGCCGTCGGTGCCGCTCAAGCCCGGCTCCGCCACACGGCCCTTCCCGGGCATCGAGGCCGAAATTGTGGACGAGGAAGGCAAACCCGTGGGCGTCAACGAGGACGGCTATCTCGTCATCAAGCGGCCCTGGCCCGGCATGGCCCGCACCATTTGGGGTGACCCAGACCGGTTCGTCGCCCAGTACTGGGAGCGTTTCCGCGACAAGGGCTATTACCTGACCGGCGACTCGGCCCGCAAGGATGCCGACGGCTATTTCTGGATTATCGGTCGCATTGACGATGTCATCAAGGTCAGCGGCTACCGCTTGGGCACAGCCGAGGTCGAAAGCGCCCTGGTCAGCCATCCCGCCGTGGCCGAGGCCGCGGTTATCGGCATGCCCGATGAGGTGCGCGGCAACGTCATCTGGGCCTATTGCATCCTGCGCAGTGGGTATAGCCCTTCGGACAAGCTGGTGGACGAGTTGAAGGAGCATGTGCGCCATGAGACCGGCCCCATCGCCGTGCCTGCCCGCATCGAGTTCGTGGATACTCTGCCCAAGACGCGGTCGGGCAAAATCATGCGTCGGGTGCTCAAGGCGCGTGCCTTGGGCAAGGATGTGGGCGACATCTCGACGTTGGAGTCCTGAACGGCTTCTCACCACCGGAAGGCGAGACGAAGGACGGACGACGGAAGACGAAAAAAACCTCCGTCGTCCGTCCTTCGTTTTCGGTCTCCCGTCCTTTCGGCTGAGGGTTTCCTTGCCTCAGGAGGGGATGTTCCGTTTTGTGCTACAATAGAGCCGGCATCCATTCGTCCCCACTCTCCGGAGCGTCGCCATGCCGGCCACACCCTACGACATCGCCGCCAAGGTTCTCGTCGAGAAGTGCAGCAGCGAAATTCTCCGTCGTTTTCTCGGTATCCCCGTCACCGAGGCCACCCTTCTGGAGCTGTTGCCCCAGGAAACGACCTCGGTTCGTCGGAGCGATTTTCCCCTGATGGTGCACGGTGCCGACGGACGGCGGCGGCTGGTCATCCTGGAAGTTCAAAGCGAGTGGGACCCGGACCTGCCCCTGCGGATATTGGAGTACCGCTGTCGGCACAAGATCCGCCACGATGTCGAGACCATCAGCTGCGTCTTGTTGTTGCGGCCTTCGGCCCTGGCTACGGACCACTACGAGGACAAC
>JAOADB010000112.1 GCA_026417535.1 Caldilineales bacterium | reverse complement strand
GGGGATTTTTCTGATGGCGGGTGCTGAAACGCAGGAACTCGTAGGCGATCCCGGCCACGACCGGGATCAGGAGCAGCCGCGAAATGAGGCGCAGATACCAGACATCGAACTGCAAAGGTACAAACAGCAAAATGCTGATGACGAGCACGAAGAGCAGGAAACTCGTGCCGCAGCGGGTGTGAAGGGTGGAGAAACGGGCCACGCTCTCCGGCGTCAGCGCCGCGCCGGCTTCGTAGGCGTTGATGGTCTTATGCTCGGCGCCGTGATAGGCGAAGACGCGGCGGATGTCGGGCAGGCGTCCGATGGCGACGATGTAGGCGATGAACAGCGCCAGCCGCAGTAGCCCCTCCAGGAAGGCGCTGAGGGTCTTGCTCAGGCCCAGCCAGGCCTCCAGGCCGTTCGCCACGGCCGCGGGCAAGAGGAAGAAAAGCCCGATCCCCAGGGCCAGCGAAAATGCCACCATGGCCCATGCCATCGGGCCCGAGAAGGGACCAGGCGTGGCGGCATCAGCAGGAGTCTCTTCAGCCGCGGCCACGTCTGCCGACCACATGAGCGCCCGCGTGCCCAGGACAAGGGCATCCCACAACAGCACCAACCCGCGCACAAACGGTATCCGGGTGATGAGGCCCTGGTAGATGCGCGGGGGCAAGGGTTCCTCGTGGACGACGATGGCTCCCTGCGGGTTGCGCACGGCCACCGCCAGGCGGCGACGCCCGCGCATCATGACACCTTCGATCACGGCCTGACCGCCGTAGTAGAACTGGCTCAAGCAACCACTCCTGAAACGGGAAAGATGGCCCTCATCCTATCACGGCCCACGGGGAAAGACGAAACGAACGGATGAACAACAAAGCGGGAGAGAGCGCCTTCACGGCCTCCCTCCCGCTTTGTGGCAAGCGGCTGCTTGAGTTCAAGACGGTTTGTGCGGGTTGTGCGGATTGGCCGCCAACGGTTGGGTCACCTGGCTCATGGGCGTGCTGAGCTCCTCGAGACCGTAATCGGCGCTGGCGTTGGACCGCCGCACGGCCCACACGATCACGGCCAGCAAGGCCAGCCCCACAATCCACAGCACCACGTTCACGTTGTCGCCTTTCAGGCTGACGACGATGGGCGCGATGATGACCGAGACCAGGTTGATGACCTTGATCATGGGATTGAGGGCCGGGCCGGCGGTATCCTTCAGGGGATCGCCCACGGTGTCGCCGGTGACGCCGGCGGCATGGGCCGGGCTGCGCTTGCCGCCGTAGTGGCCGTCCTCGATGTACTTCTTGGCGTTATCCCAGGCGCCGCCGGCATTGGCCATGAACACGGCCAGCAACTGGCNGGAGAGGATCAACCCGGCCAGGAAGCCACCCAGCGCCTCTTCCTTCAACAGCAGGCCGACGACGATGGGGCTGAGCACGGCGATGATGCCCAAGGGCAACAGCTCCTTCTGCGCTGCCTGGGTCGAAATCTGCACGGCGCGAGCGTAATCGGGTTTGACCTTGAACTCCATGAGGCCGGGGATGCGGAACTGCCGGCGCACCTCGGCGATCATGCCGCCGGCGGCGCGGGCCACGGCCTTCACCATCAGGGCGCCGAAGAGCAGCGGTATGGCCCCGCCCAGCAACATGCCGATAAAGACGATAGGCTGATCGACGCGGATGCCGAAGGGCAGCGCATTCGGATCCACCAGCCGCGTGTCCGTGATGAACGAACCGAACAGCGAGACGGCAGCAATGACGGCCGACCCAATGGCGATACCCTTCGTGATGGCCTTGGTCGTGTTGCCCACGGCATCCAGGTTCGTCATCACGGCGCGCGCCTCCGGCTCCAGCTCGGCCACCTCGCCGATGCCGTTGGCGTTGTCGGAGATGGGGCCGAAGGTATCCATCGAGACGTTGTTGCCGGTCAAGGTGAGCATGCCGATACCGGTCATGGCCACGCCGTAGAGGATGAAGGTGAACCCGGCCTCGCCGTAGATGATCACCGAAGCGAGGATGGCGCCGGCAATGACCAGGATGGCGGCCACGCTCGACATGTAACCCTCGGCCATACCGGAGAGAATGGTGGTCGCATGGCCGAACTGGGTGCTCTTGGCGATTTCTTTGACCGGCGCGTGGTGGGCGCTGGTGAAGTACTCGGTCACGCGGTCAATGAGGATGGCCAACAGGACGCCGACGAAGGTTGTCAGGAAGGGGCGCCAGTCCACGGCCGTGTAGCCGCTGTCGGGCGAGCGCATGTAGGCCACCGTCAGGGCCAGGAAGCCCAGGACCGAGATGGCGGCCGAGGTCATGTAGCCGCGGAAAATCGAACGCATGGCGTTCTTCTCGTCGCCCAGCGAGCGGACGAAATAGGTGCCGATGATGGAGCTGAAGACGCCGATGGCCCGCACCACCAAGGGGAACACGATCCACTGCAGGTTGACGGCGCCGTTCGGGTAGGGCGCCTCGCGCATGACGGCCAAACCCAGGATCAGGGCCGAGACGATGGTCACTTCGTAGGATTCGAAGATGTCGGCGGCCATACCGGCGCAGTCGCCGACGTTGTCGCCCACCAGGTCGGCAATGACGGCGGCGTTACGAGGATCGTCCTCCTCCAGACCGGCCTCGACCTTGCCCACCAGGTCGGGGCCCAAGTCGGCGGCCCTGGTGTAAATGCCGCCGCCCACGCGCATGAACAGGGCCAGCAGGGTGCCGCCGAAGCCGAAGCCCAGCAACACGTCCGGCGCGGCCTTGCCGAAGATGATGAAGATGAGCGTACCACCCAGCAGACCCAGGCCGTCGGTCAACATCCCGGTGATGGTGCCGCTGCGGTAGGCCACCTGCAGCGCCTCGCCGTAGGAACGCCGCGCGGCCGAGGCGACGCGAATGTTGCCCTGCACGGCCATGCGCATGCCCCAGCGACCGACCATCATCGAGAAGGTGGCGCCCATGACGAAAGCGGCTGCACGACCGATGGCGATGAAAATGCGGGCATTCGGCCCAAACATCTCCCTGGCTTCGGGCGTGGGCGGTACGATCCAGGCGCTGAAGAACAGGGCCAGCGTCAGGATGACCATCATGGGGATGATCGAACGCCGCTGGGTGTCCAGATAGGCGTCGGCGCCCTCGCGAATGGCATTCCAGACCTCCTGCATCTTGGGCGTGCCGATGTCCTTGCGCAGAATCTGAACGCGCAGAAAGTAGGCATAGGCCAGGCCCAGAACGGCGACGGCCATCACGGACCAGACCGCCAGCGTTTCAAAGGTGGTCATCTCGAGACGATACATAGCGGGCAGAATCCTCCTGGAAGCGAAAAAGGGTGAACAAACGCAACAAAAAAATGCCCCGGCTTCCGCAAAGCCCGGAGCATCTGAATCTCAATCGTTATTGGAACAGGCGCAGCAGGTGAGGAATGGAAGGGTGAGTCCTACGCGTCGTTGCCAGGACGACATGAGATGCCATAAAGCGGCCCAGGAACATATGCTGGTGATCGCAGCAGGCAACACCGACAAGGTTCGCAGAGCCTGTCACCGGCACCCTGGGGGTGGCCCGCACTCGATCGCTGCGATTGTAGAACTCGTTCCCAACAGTTGTCAAAAACCGAGGGGCCGTTTTCGTCTTCTCTCGTGCATCCCATCATGGGCCCAAAGTCGCAACGAAGGACGAACGACGGAAGACGAAATTTTCCGTCCTCCGCCCTTCGTCTCTCGTCCCCGCCATCAGTCCAACCCTTCACAGGCGCCGGTCTCCGGTTATCGTCTCCCCGTCACCAGCCACACCCCGGCGAAGATGAGGCTCATGGCGGCGGCGTAGCTCCAATGGAGCGGCTCGCGCAAGAAGACCAGGCCGAACACGACGGCAAACAGCGGGATGACATAGGTCACCATCGTCGTGGGCGTAGCGCCGATGGCCTTGATGAGCCGGAAGAAGAGGAAATAGGCGATGCCCGAGCCAAGGATGCCCAACCAGGTCACGGCGAAGAGCGCCAGGGCGCTGGGCCGCAGCTGCCAGGGCCGCTCCCAGACGATGGCCGGCACCAGCGTCCACAGGAAGGCAAAGCCCAACTGCGACGCCGCCAGTACCGCTGCGGGGACCTGTTGAAGGCGGCGACGGGTAAAGACGGAACCCAGCGCATAACCGGCCGAGGCCAGGATGATGGCCAGTTGCCCGGCCAGGCGGTCGGTCAGATGGGTCATGGCGTCCGTCAGGTCGGGCGCAAAGAGGAGCACAACACCGAGAAAACCCACCATGACCCCGGCCACCCGGCGGCGATTCAGCCGCTCATCGGCCAGGAACAGGTGGGACAGGATGACGGCGAAAAACGGGACCGTGCTGTTGAGGATGGCCGTCAGCCCGGAGCTGATGTATTGCTCGCCCCAGGTGATGAGGGTAAAGGGGATGAAGTTGTTGATGAAGCCGAGAAAGGCCAGGGCAAGAAGCATCTCCCCGCTTTGGGGCAGGCGCAGCCCCTGCTGACGCACCAGCGCCAGCATGACCAGCGCACCCAGGCCCAGCCGGATGGCGACCAGGGTCAGCGGCGTCAGGCCGCCTTCCAGGCCCAGCTTGATGAACATGAAGGAGGACCCCCAAATGGCGCTGAGGGTCAGGAACAGCAGGGCGTCTTTTCGTTTCATGGTATCCCCGGCGATCACGAGGCGCGCGTCGGTAGCGGTCAGCGCGCGCCTCGTGACCCGATGTTCACAGCGCGTAAAGCTCCCCGAACTTGGCCCGCAGATAGCGCATCAGCGGCTCATGGCTGGGCGGCTGTCCCGTGGCCCGTTCGATGAGATCGGCCGTGCGGTAGCGGCGGCCGTGGCGGTAGATGTGGGTGCGCAGCCAGTCCAACAGACCGGCAAAGTGGCCCCGGCGGATCTGCTCGTCGAGATCGGGTAGGTCGCGGTGGGCAGCCTCGAAGAACTGGGCGGCGTAGAGGGTGCCCAAGGCGTAGCTAGGGAAGTAGCCAAAGCCGCCGAAGGACCAGTGGATGTCCTGGAGACAGCCGAGGGCGTCGTTGGGCACCTTCAAGCCCAGATACCGCTCGAAGGTCTCGTTCCACACGGCGGGGATGTCGTCCACAGCGAGATGGCCTTCGATGAGGGGTTGTTCGATCTCGAAGCGGACCATGATGTGCAGGGCATAGGTCACTTCGTCGGCCTCGATGCGGATGAACGAGGGGCTGACCGCGTTGACGGCGAAGTAGAAGTCATCGAGGCTGACATCGCCCAGGGCGGCGGGATAGGTCTGTTGGGCGCGGGGGAAGAAATGTTCCCAGTAGGGCCGGCTGCGGCCGACGAAGTTCTCCCACAGTCGCGATTGGGACTCGTGGATGCTCATGCTGCAGGCTTCACCGACCGGCTGGCCGAAGGCCTCGGTCGGCAGGTTCTGCTCGTAAAGGCCGTGCCCGGCCTCGTGCAGGATGCCGAAGAAGGCCTCGTTGAAATAGTCGGCCGTGTAGCGGGTGGTGATGCGCACGTCGCCAGGGCCGATGCCCATGCAGAAGGGATGGGTGACCGTATCCAGCCGTCCGGCCCGAAAGTCGTAGCCGAAGGCGGCCGCCGCGGCCTCGCCGAAGATTTTCTGGCGGTCGAGAGGGAAATGGCGATGGATGATCTCGGTGCGCGGCTGCCGCGGGGAGGCGACGATGGCCTGCACCAGCGGGACCAGTTCATCCCGCAGGGCTGTGAAGAGGCGGCGCACCCGCGTCGCGGTCAGGCCCGGTTCGTATTCGTCGAGCAGGGCATCGTAGGGGCTTTCGCTGTAGCCGATACAGGCCGCCACCTGGCGGGCCAGCTCGATGTGCTGGGCCAGATGAGGCCGGAAGATGCCGAAATCGGCCTTCTGGCGGGCTTCGGTCCAGGTTGTCTGGGCCAGGACGGACACGCGGCTGATCTCCTCGACCAGTTCCGGGGGAACCTTCGTGGCCCGGTCGTAATCGCGGCGCCACTCGCGCAGATTGGCGGCGACATCGCTTTCGGGGTCATCGGTCAGACCATCGGCCTCGGCGATGCTCAGCAGCTCGCCCACGCGCGGGTCAATCCATTTGCGGTGGATGAGGCCGGCCAGATACGAGCTCTGTTCGGCGCGCAGGGTGGCCCCACGTGGGGGCATGTAGGTTTCTCGGTCCCACGAGAGCACACTGCTCACACTGCGCAGCAGCGCGATCTCGCGGGCCAGACCGAGCAGCTCTTGATAGGCTTGTTGGGGCGTCGTCATGGTATGAGCTTCCTTGGGAAGGGGATAAGAAAAGACGAAGGACGAACGACGGCAGACGAAGCGTTTTTGGCATTCGTCTGCCGTCGTTCGTCCCGAAAGGGGGCGAAGGCAGAGTCACAGGAAGAACAACGAAAGGCCCTCGTTTCGGCGCTGTGTATGCCAGCATGGTATACCGTTTTCAGGCGCGGTCTGTCAAGGTCGCAACGGCGTATCGAATCGGTGTCCCGGCGCAGCCCTCACTCTGCCGGGGTCTTCCCTCCCCGTCACCGGCCCCTCACTCTGCCCGGATCCTCCCTCCCCGCCACCAGCCCCATCCGATACGATGGACTCGCTTCCTCATCCCTCCTCCATCGTCCGTCACCGGTTACCGATGCCGGCAAAAACGAGGTCCACCATCTGATTGAGTTGGTCGGACAGCGAGGTGCGAAAGTCGTTGCTGCACCAGCTGACAACCTGCTGGAAGTAAAGGGTGTAGAGCATATCGGCGACGAAATGGATGTCCACATCGCTCCGAATCTCGCCCAGGCGCTGACCCTGATTCAGCAGGAGGACCAGCGTGGCCCGGAAATCGAGTCGGGCGCGACGGCGATCGACGAGATCGGGCAGACGCAGACCGCGATAGACCATTTCGCGCACCAGATCGCGGTCGGCATCTAGGCCGGCGGCCAACGCCGCGAAAATGGCCTTGATCTTGCCGCATGTGGACTCCCGACCGGGGATGACTTGGAAATTGAGATGTAACTTACCCAGCGTTTGTTCGCCCAACGCCAGGAGCACATCCTCTTTGGTTGCAAAATAGTTGAAAAAGGTCCCCTTCGCCACACCGGCGGCCGCCGTGATCTCGGCGACGGTGGTATTCTCAAACCCCTTTTCGCGAAACAGACGCAGAGAGGCATGCAGCAGCCGCTGGCGCTTGGAACGCTTGTTCGCCTCACGGCGGGAGAGGGAGATATCGGCCTGGGTTTCGTCCGCAACCATGGGCGGATGCAGTTTGGGGCGATCGAAAACGGCAATCATAGGGAATGAGGGCAGGAGGGAAAGCCGGCCATGGCGGGCCGTCAAGGGCTTTGTAAGAGAGGACGAACGGGCGCACAAAAAGTTATTCGTTTCTTGCCACTTTTTCGTGACGACTCAGTCCTTTCCAGATGGGTCTTTCCTCGCCGCCAGCGGTCGCTCGCCAGGACGACGGACGCAAGACGTAGAACAAGAGGCCATCTTGCGCTACGTCTTGCGTCTGCCTGCAATGGAACCCTGTCGAAACCTGAGCCATCGTCGTCATTGGCCTGAGTAGTTACCTTTTTTCAACGTTCTCGCGGGCTTCTGCGGTTCTCCGGTGTGTTTGACACACCGCGGCATGAATTTCTATAATGGATCGTCACCTTTCCTTGCTCCGGCACATGAGGCGTTGCTCGTGGCTGAACTCCCTCGCATGAGAATCATCAAACGCTATCCCAATCGCAAACTCTACGACCTCGAGCGCAAGCGCTACGTCACCCTGGACGACATCGCGTTGATGATTCAAGAGGGGGAAGATGTTCAGGTGCTTGACCATGATACGGGTGAAGATCTGACGACCGTGACGCTCTCGCAGATCATTTTCGAGCGGGAGAAAAAACGCTCTGGCTTTTTGCCACAAACGGTGTTGACCCTCCTGGTGCGAACCGGCGGCGGCACCCTCGACTATCTGCGGCGCTCGTTGCAGACCTCGCTGGGGGTTTTGCGCATGCTCGAGGAGGAAATCGACCGCCGTCTCGAGACCCTGGTCAGCAAGGGCGAGATGGCCCAGGAGGAAGCCGAACGCCTGCGTCAGGAGATTTTCGCCGGTCCGGAAGCGATTCGCGAAGCCCTGCCCGATTTGCGGCTGGAAGCGGCGCTGGCCCGGTTGGGCGTGCCGACGAGCAGGGACATCGAAGCCTTACAGAAACAGGTCGAGGAGCTGATGGCGCGAGTCGAGCAGCTTCTGCAACAGACACAGGCTGCATCGGGCGAATCGGCTGGGACGACCCACTCCGACTCGGACACGCCAATCGGAAACACCAACGAGTAAGCCAATGGTTCCCGAGCACGCTTCGCTTACTGCAGGATCCACTTCGCTTCCTTCCAAAACGGCGCTTGTCCTAGCAGGAGGCGGTCTGACCGGCGCCGTCTATGAGATCGGCGCCCTGCGGGCCATTGACGAGCTTCTGGTCGGTCGGGATGTGCGCAGCTTTGATATTATCGTCGGCACGAGTGCCGGCGCTTTGGTGGGGGCGATGCTAGCTAAGGGTATTACACCTGGCGAAATGTTGCAAATCTTAGATGGTACGCATCCCCTCCATCGTCGCAGCCGCATCCGGCCCGAACATCTCTTCTCCCTGAACGCCGGGGAGCTCGTCCGTCGCAGCCGTCGCCTGCCAGCCACGATCAAAAACGCCATCTGGCACTACGTGCGCCATCGCAGCGATATGAACCTGTTCGACCTGATCTGGTCGTTGGTCGAGGTATTGCCGGCAGGACTCTATGACAACAAGGCGTTGATCCAATTCGTGCAAGAGAATCTCAAACTGCGAGGTCTGAGCGATAGCTTTGCCGATACCCTGGCCGAACTCTACATCATCGCCACCGACCTCGACACGGGCGAGCGGGTCATTTTCGGTCGGCCTCCCTGGGATCAGGTGCCCCTCAGCCTGGCCATTGCGGCCTCCAGCGCCGTGCCGCTGCTGTATCGGCCGGTGCGCATCGGCGATCACGAGTTCGTGGACGGCGGTCTGCGGGGGACGGCAAGCCTGGACCTGGCCATCGAGGCCGGGGCGAAACTGATCGTCTGTATCAATCCTCTCGTTCCGATTGATAACAGCAACAAGCAGGGTATTCCGCTTTTGGGGCCAGATGGTCGTTTTCTCAGCGATAAGGGGCTTCAGGCCGTTGGTTCCCAGGCATTGCGCATTGCTCTACAGAGCGGATTGGCCTACCATGTCAAGCAATTGCGGCGTAGGCATCCTGATGTGGATATTTTGTTGATCGAGCCGCGTAGCGATGATTACAAGATGTTTTTCTACAATATCATGCGCTATTCGGCCCGTGTGATCATCGCTCAACACGGCTTTGAATCGGTCACGTTGGGTCTGGCCGACCGCTATCACGAGCTGAAGGCCATGCTCCAGCGCCACGGTTTCGAGATCACCCGCCGCTATGTCATCGAGGATCTGGCGAATATCCGCGAGAGCGGTTACGACCTCGAAACGATGCGCAGTGTGCTTGAGGATCAACCTGCCCCTGCTGCCCCGGCCAAGCGGCGAACATCCACCCGTGAGACCCTGCAGGAGGCGATGGCGAGCCTCGACGGCGCCATCGCCCGCCTGGACCAACACCTGAGGTAACTATTCAGCCCACTGCCTTGCGCTCCGGATGGGTCTTCCCTTCCTGCTATCGGCCGCTCGCCAGGACGACGGACGAAAGACGAAGGACGAAGAGAAGTCGTCCTCCGTCCTTCGTCTTCCGTCCTGGTAATCGGCCCCGATCCGGAACAGCAGAGGTGCGACGCGTGCGCTACATCAACCCCTTCGCGCGCAGGACAACGGGATAGAGCGCCTCCGCCTGGCGGAACAAGGGCGCCAGCTGCATCGCCTTGAAAACGGACCCTTTCGTTTTGATCTCGCCGCCGAAGAACGCATCGCGCAAACGCCGCTTCCCCAGCCACACCTCGTGCAGCACATCGGCCGGCAGATGGAGCTCCAGGTCGGGCTGCAACCCGTCGGGCCGATAGCTGAAGCGCACCGGACGCGTGCGCCCGTTGAGCGCAATGAACGCCTCTGGGTCGTGAAGGTGGATGTAAATCAACAACCCGGAGCGGGCGAACTCATCGGTTGCGCCGGGCGTGGCGGCCACGCGGTTGAAGAGTTCGGCCACCACGTCGTAGAGGGTGTCGCTGTCCCGGTAAAACGGCATGGGATGGAGGATAGACAATGGACGACAGACGGTGGACGATGGAAGATTGGGCGGGTTGAATGGGTCAGCGTGGCAATGTCTCAACGTGTCAACACGCCAACGGGCTAGCGAAAGGCGGAGCGTCGTTCAGCCAGGCGTTTATTCACCCATTCTTGCACGCGATTGCGTACCAAGTCGGTGATGTCGGAGACAAAGGCGGGATTGTCAATCAGCGACTCGTCTTCGAGATGGGCGACGATGGGTTCGCCGATGTCAATCGTCCACCGGCTCGGCAACGGCAGCAGCGCCAACGGGCCCAACCAGGGGAGGGTCAACGGCACAGGTAAGGCCGGCGCGCCCAGCCATTGGGCCACCGGTTTGAGGTCCACCACCAAGGGGTACGTTTCTTCCACGCCGACCACGGCTACCGGCAGAATGGGCGCACCGGTCTCGATGGCCATCTTGACGAAGCCCCCGCGACCGAAGCGACCTAGCCGGTAGCGCTCACGATAGAACGGACTGATGCCTTTGGGGTTTTCGGCGAAAGCCAAGACCAGCTCATCCGCATCCAGCAGGCGACGGCCGTTATCGGGATGGGCCGGGACGTGGCCGCTCTTCGTCAACAGAACCGAGACGAACGGCAGGGTGAGAAACCAGTCATCCATCAGGACCCGCACCAGCCGATGTGCGGGATGATGCTCGCGCACGCCGTAGGCGATAATGGCGCCATCCAGGGGCAACACACCGGAGTGATTGGCGACGAGCAGGCCGCGGCCCTCGTTGGGGATGTGTTCCAGGCCGGTCATTTCCACCCGCCAGTAGCGATGGAACAGAAAACCCGTCACCAGGGCCAGATAATCGGCAACTTCTTGGTCGTAGCCCCAAAGGTCAACCTCGTATTCTCC
>JAOADB010000111.1 GCA_026417535.1 Caldilineales bacterium | reverse complement strand
GACCGTATGAGAAGCCATCGTCGCGTTTGGGGAAGAACGTCTTCCGATTTGCGTAAGGCCATAAGAAACGTCCTGGTGAGTACCTGATGATGGGATGTAGGACAACTCTCGAGGAGTTGCCCTACATCCCATCAGGCCGGTGGAAATCGTTCAAGATGAGGGCTTGGCCGGAGGCACACCGGTCTGGAGGGTGCCGTCCAGGATCATTTGATAGATGGATTCCATCTTGGCCTTGACTTCGGCCGGCACCTCTTTGTCCAGGTCGTGGAAGGGGGCGTAGCCCACCTTGCCCAGGTAGTTACCGGCGGGGAAAGTCCCCCGGCCCTGTTGCGCATCCTTGGCCGCCTTGATCAGCTCAAACGTTCCGGGCGTGAGCAGTTTCATGGCACTCGTGAGCAGACGAGGCGCCGCTTCTGGCAGGGTGTAGTACTGGTCGGTATCCACACCGATGGCATATTGGCCTCGCTGCGCCGTCGCAATGACGGCCCCGTTGCCGGTCTTGCCGCCACCACCGAAGATGACATCGGCGCCTTTGTCCACCATCGAATTGGCCGTTGCCGCGCCCCATTCCGGGTCGGTGAAGGTCTTATCGAAACCGACGTCATTGTGATAGACGATGAAGATTTCGATGTTCGGATTGATGTATTTCGCGCCAGCGCGATAACCCTCACCGAAACGCCACACCGGCGGTACGGCATCCGTGCCGAACACACCGCCGATCTTACCGGTCTTGGTCATCATGGCGGCCAAAGCGCCGACCAAGAAACCGGCCTGGTCCTCCGGGAAGATCAGCCCGGCCAGATTGGGCAAATCGTTGCCCTTGTCGTCATCCACGGCCCAGGCTTGGAACTGGTCAACGCCGATGAAATAGGTCTGGGGGTACTTTTGGGCCGCGGCGATGGTAGCCTCGCCCAAGCCAAAGCCCACGGTGACGATCACATCGTAACCCTCATCGGCAAAGGAAGCGATGTTCTTATCGTAGTCTTTGGCGTCAATGGTCTCGATGTACTTGACGATGGCTCCCAGTTCTTTTTCTGCCTGTTTCACACCTTCCCATGTGGACTGGTTGAACGACTTGTCGTCAATCTTGCCCACATCGGTGACCAATCCCACACAAAAGGTCTCCGGCCTGGCGCAGTTCGGCGTCTGCGCGGCGGGAGCACAGGCCGCCAGAACCCATGCCGCGACGAGAACGAGTATCAAACACTTGTGCAGAGCACGTGACATGGTTTTTCTCCTCCGAGAGAGTCGAGAGCGGAAAAAAAGCGGTGGTCTGATCCGATAGGAAAGAAAAAAACGGAATGTCGGGGCCGAGATCCCATCACCTCCTTACGGGAATTCACATACCTCGTGGCGTACGCTGCGGATGGAAGGACCTTCCCGGCAAGGCCTAAGGCATGTGCAGCAGGACCTTGAGCACACCGGGTTGGGCAGCGCGTGCCATCGCCTCCATCGCCCGGTGGAGGGGAAAGACATCCATGATCAACGGCGTCGGGTCCACACGCCGGGCCTCCAACAACCGCAACGCGGCCGCAAAGGGACCGCAGCGGGACCCGATGACGGTGATCTCGTCCACAACCAGAGCCGAAGCGTTGATCGTCAGCTCGCCTGCGTAGGTGGATTTGAGCACCAACGTCCCGCGCGGGCGCACGGCCTGCCGGGCCAGATGAAATCCCTCGGCCGACCCGGTCGCTTCGACGACCACATCCCAGAAGCGCAGCGGCAATGCATCGGCAGAAATGACGGCGATGGACCGGGCCGCCAGCAGGTCTTTTTGAATGGGATGGCGGGCAAGCACCCGCAAATCGCATTCCGTGAGCGCCAGGGTCTGGGCAATGAGTTGGCCGAGTCGTCCGGCGCCGATGACCAATACCCGGTCGGTAGGACGGATGCTCACCTGCTCTTGAATTTCCAGGGCCGCGGCCAGCGGTTCCGTGAAAACGGCCATTTCATCCGGAACCGTATCGGGCACGCGATGGAGATTGGCCAGGGGCAGGGTCGTGTATTCGGCAAAAGTGCCGTGGCGGTTGACGATCCCCAATACGGTACGGTTCGCGCAATGGGTGCGCCGACCGCTCCGACAGGCTTCGCACGCGCCACAGACGACGTTGATCTCACCTACCACCCGCGCGCCAATCCAGTCGGGATCGGCACCTGCCACCACCTCGCCGACGAACTCATGTCCCAGGATGCCCGTGTACGGATAGTAGCCCCTGACCAACTCCAGGTCGGTCCCACAAATCCCCGCCTGGCGAATTCGGATGAGGGCTTCCCCCGCTACCGCCGGTTCGGGGACGTGTCGGAGGGATAAAAGCCGGTTTTCAAGCCATAAAGCCTGCATGGGCGTCTGGAAAACCCGCGTGTTCGGGTCGTTTTGAACTCCGGGATAGTCCTCCCGGCAACGGCTGTTGAAGGCAGAGGGAATGAACCTTTAGGAACCGAACGGGTCTCTTGTGATAACTACTCAGCCCATTGCCTTCCTTTCCGAATGAGTCTTCCCTTCTCGCCATCGGCTGCCTGCCAGGACGACGGACGAAAGACGAGGGACAAAGAAAAGTCGTCCTTCGTCTTTCGTCTTTCATCCGCCTGCGATGGAACCCTGTCGGAGCCTGAGCCATCATGGTCATCGGCCTGAGTAGTTCCCTAATTGTGTTCTCGGACACGGTCTCTTGTCAAATGGTTCTAACTCGCCCTACACGGGGCTTGGCGCTCTCTTGGCGTTCGTCTCGGCGTCTTTTGTCCCTCCGAGATGGGACGAGGCACGGACTCGAGCCATCATGCCGGTCGGTGTGGGGAACCTACTCTCGATAAGCCGGAAAAGGGCTTGGCATTTTGCCACGGCTGCCTGTACCATTGGCTTTTGTCTTCTCGTAACGGCGCGGCCACCGCTTTCATCGGTTGGAGAGGTCTTCTGTTTTCGCCTTGTCCAGCCATTGGAACGAGGGACGGAAGACGGCGTTTTTTCGTCTTCCGCCCTCTGTCCTCCGTCCCATCAGGTGAGCTATGGCGGACATCCGCCTGAGCCGTTCCTTTTCATCCCGGCCGGACTAACGTTGCCATGTTCGAACTCATTTTCCTGGGCACATCCGCCTCGGCTCCTTCGGTCCAGCGCGGCCTTTCTAGCGCCGTCCTCAGCTTTCGCAATCATCGTTTCCTGATCGACTGCGGCGAAGGTACCCAGCGCCAGCTCCTCATTGCCGGGCTAGGCTTCAAACGGCTGGACAAGATCCTCATCACCCATGCCCATCTCGATCACATCCTTGGCTTGGGCGGTCTCGTCTCGACCATGGCCCGGTGGGAGCTCATGGAGCGGATTGACATTTACGCCGGCGGCTTCGCCCTAGACCGCATCCGGCGACTCTTCGGCGTCGTCTTCGGGCCGGGCGAGCTACCCATGCACATCGAGTGGCATCGCCTGGAACCCGGAGTCTTCTTCGCCGATGAGCACTTGGAGATCGAGGCCTTTCCGGTGGAACACCGCGGACCCGACTGTTTCGGTTTTCTCTTCCGGGAACGGTCGCGGCGTCCCTTTCTCGTCGAGGCGGCCGAAGCCTTGGGCGTGCCTTTTGGACCGGAGCGGCGTCGGTTGGTCAACGGCGAAAGCGTGACCCTGGCCGACGGCCGCGTGATCCATCCCGATGACGTGCTCGGCCCCCCGGTTTCGGGGACCCGGCTGGCCTTCATCGGCGACCTGGCCCGCACGCGACACCTCGTGGACACCGTGCGTGGGGTGGATGCCCTGGTCGTCGAAGCCACGTATCTGGAGGAGGATCGCGAGATCGCCCAACGTTTTGGTCATCTCACGGCGGCCGAGGCCGCGCGGCTGGCCCAACGCGCCGAGGTGGGATTGCTCATCCTGACCCATCTCTCACGGCGCTATCACACCCACCAAGTCCTGGACGAAGCTCGTACCATCTTCCCCAACACCGTCGTAGCCAACGATTTCGATCGTTTTACCATCAAGCGCAGCGAATCCACCACTTTTAGTGAAACAGATAAATAGCACAGATCTTACAAGATTGTACTATACTTTTGATCACAAAAACACGAAAGCGCGAAGATGTCAAAAAGATAAATTTTTGATCTTGACAATTAGATTTTTGATTAAGTACTTGTTGTATTTTAGAAATATCTGAAAGATTGTTTGGGATTTTCTATAAATGTATGCTAAAGTCACTATATCAATAAAACTATTTTTAGTATTCTTGGTATCTTAGTATCTTTGTGATTATAAAAAGAAGATACAAGCGCTATTTTCCTATCTCATAACATGGCGCTTTTTATTGGGCAGTGGGTGTCAACGTCGTGTGGACTACCCGGTGGGCGCCTGCCGCCAGGAGGGCGGCGGTCACCGGCTCACGGCGATCGGGATCCACCAGGGCGATCATGTTGCCGCCGCGACCACCGCCGCTCAGCTTGGCGCCCCAGGCGCCGGCCGCCCGCGCGGCCGCACACAGCCGTTCGAGTTCGGGCGACGAGACGCCCAGGGCGGCCAGCGCCTCTTGGTTGGCGTCCATGAGCGCGCCCAGCCGGGGGCGATCGCCCTCGGCGAGGGCAGTGCGAGCCTCGTGGACAATGGCAGCGATGCGGTCGAAAAGCGCTTCGAAACGGGACGGGTCGGCCTCCCAACCGCGGCGCACATCGGCCACGGCGAGGCGAGTAGGGCTGGCGATGCCGGTATCGCCGATGAGCAGGTCGAGCGCCGCGCCCACGGCAAAGGGCATGGGCGGCTGCCCGCGCACGAACCAGACCGGCCGGCCGTAGGCGATGACCGTGTTGTCAATCCCGCTGGGAGTGCCGTGGTGGAGCTTTTCGACCTCGTACACGAGCGCCGAGACCGCAGCCGCCGACCATTCGACGCCGAAGGCCGCCAGCAACGCCCGCGCCATGGCCGTGGCCACGGCCGCGCCGCTGCCCAACCCGGAGGCCACGGGAATCTCGGAACGGATCACCATCCGCCAGGGTGGCAGGGGGCGGTCCAGGGCCGTGCACACCAGCCGCACCAGACGGGCAAAGGGGTCATCCTCCCCGGCCGTGGCCACCATCACCTGCTGGCCGATGTCAAGGGCCTCGACCCGGCATACCCCTTCCGGATCGGGATAAACCACCGCCTCGGCCTGAAGCCGAAACACAGGCGCGGCAATGGCCGGTCGGCCGTACACCACGGCATGTTCACCGAACAGGATGATTTTGCCGGGCGCACGGCCGCTGGCCAGGGGGGACGCGTCGGTTTCGCCTTGGGGGAATGTCATCGCTCCCGTGCGCGGCTATTGCCCTTCCTGGAGGTTTTGTCCCCAACCGAAGGGATAGCGCAGGTGAAGGGGTTGACCCACGGCGTACACGGCCTGGGCCAGGGCTTCAGCGCTTTCGGCCCGGAACACCGCCACCAGATAGAGCTGACCGGGGCGGGCGCCACGGGTGCTCAGGGTCTGGATGGCATTGCCCGCAGCGTCGGTGGTCACCGTTGTCCGGTCGAGCTGTCGAAGTTCGATGGTGCCCTCGGTGGCGTCGGCGCCGGCATAACGCACCAGGATCAGCTTCTCCCCAGCCGCAAACCCGGTCAGCCCCACGACGACGCCGGCGTTGGCTGTGGTCAGTCGCGGTTGCACGACCAGACGCGGGCCGCCGGCTGCCGCCACCGTGAAGGTGGCCTCAAATGTCTGGTTGCCCCCGCGCGCCGTCACCCGGTAGTCGCCCAGCGGTTCGCCGGGTAGGGCGTACCAATGGAAATCGGCAAAACCGCGGCCATCGGTGCGGTCGGCAATGCGCACGACCTGGCCGTTGGGCATGCGCACGGCGACCTGGATGGAGGTGCGGGCCGGGAAGCCATGGGCCATCATATAGACAAAACTGCCCTGCTCCAGGGCCGTGGGCAACACGCAAAAGACAGGACCGGCCGCAGCGCCGGGACAGGAAGGAATGCCGCCGGGGTCGGCCGGCACCGTGACGACTGTGGGCGGTTGCGGTGGGAGGGGCGTGGCCGTGGCTTCCGGCGGAACGGGTGTGGCCGTGGCTTCCAGTGCAGGCGTGGCGACAACCACGGCCGGCGTCTCCGTTGCCGTTTCGGTCGGTGGCGGCGTTTCGGTCGGCGGTAGGGGCTCCCCCAGTTCGGCCAGCGTCGGCGGCGTCAGCACCCCCGGCGTGCGACCGACGAACAGGGTGTAGGCATCGAAGTTCGGCGCCGGTAGCTCGTCATAGCCGAAGAAATCCACGGCGCTGATGGCGATGGGAATGCCAGGGAAGGTGAAGGCCGGTCCGCCCTGAGCCACCACGGCGTACTGCCCCGGTTCCAGACCGAACGCCTCCTCGAACGCTTTTTTGGCCGTGCCCTTGCGGTCGGTGCGGAGTTGCCAGGTGCGCACGAGGACGCCTTCGCCCTGGGCATCAAGCCGATAGAGACCCAGCTCGACCCTTGTCGTCGGCGGGAAACCGGTCAGGGCCAGCTCGCCGCCCACCTCGCTGCGGTAAGCATGGGGGAAGACGAGCACCCGCGGCTGTCGAGCCTCCTCGATCTGCCAGCGCACGGCCGATTGCAGGCCGGCACTCGTGTTGGCGACGACCCGGTAGGCGCCGGTGGCTTCGCCCGGCAGGCTGTACCAGCGGAAGGTGACCGTGCCATCCGGCCCGGCCGTCAGGGGAAGGACGGTCTGTTCGTCGTTTTCGTTTGCGATCACCACCTCGATAGCCTCGTTGGCAGCAAAACCGGCCGCGCAACCCAGCCACCAGTTGCCAAGACTTCCGTCCGTCGGCCACAGACGCAGGATAGGCTCCGGTGCCGGCTCGCAGGCGGGCAGCGCGACGGCAGGCAGGTCGAAGCGAAGCCGTTCTGGCAAACCGCCGCCGCTCTCGGCCGGCGCCACCGTCAGCACCGGCCCGGCCGCGACCGCCTCGCGCGTGATGGCGGTCACCACGGCCAGGCGTCCCTGCGCGGTGAGATCGAGGGTAGCCGGTTCGCCCAATTTCACGTCGGACGGCAACAACAGCAGCAGATAGCGACCCGGCGCCAGATCGGCCACGTCCAGCTCGAGATCGGCACGCCCCTGCGCATCGGCCGTCAGACCGATGGAGATGAGCAGTTCCGCCAAGCCATCCTCTCCCAACCGATAGAAGGCAAAGCGGGCCGTCGCCTGCGGCGCCAGCCCACCTACGGCCGCGCGCAGCACATCGGGATTGACCGAGGGCGGTTCGCGCAGGACCAGGAAAGGCGCGGCGGCCTCCCGCAGCCGGAAGTTCAGCTCACGGTTTTCCTCGCCGGCTTCGGCGCGTAGCAGCCAGCGACCTGGTCGCTCATCGGGCCCTGGCCGCCAGGTCAGCATGGCCACACCGCCCCGCTCTTGCGAGACGGCCGTGACCACGAAGGCCCGTTCGTTTCCCTCCGGGTCGCGCAAGACGAAGCGGACCGGCGTATCGGCCGGCACATTACGGGCGCAGAAACGATAGTCATTGCCCGGTTGCAGGCCGGTCAGGGGCAGATCCACGCCAAGGAGGTCGAAAGCAGCGCCGTTCGGCCGGCATTTGTCCGGCAGATCTGCCTCTTCAGCGCCCACCACGCGTAGCGCCGTCGGAAGCGATGGCAACGGCGTCGTTGTCGGCGCTGGCGTCTGCTCGACGACAGCCGTGAGCGGCAGCCGATCGGGGGTAGGGCCAGGGGTCAGAAGCGGTTGAGCCGTGCAAGCCGCCAGGAGCAGGCCCAGGAAAAGGAGAGGGAGGAGGCGAAGCAGGCGGATGGGCATCGGATAGACTCCCGAAAGGTGGTGAAATCGGTTTTTCGTCAATCGGCTTTGATTCGGGACCAGGGACGAGGGGCCGAAGACGACCTTTCGTCCTGTGCCCTTCATCTTCCATTCCGAAGAGGGCTGTCCACCAAGACAAAGGAGGAACGATGAGGTGCGCGATTCGGTACCTATTCAGGCCAACGTGTGTATGAAGGACGACTTTTCTTCGTCCGTTGTCCTAGCAAGCGGCCAATGGTGGGAAGGGAAGGCCATCCGGAGCGTAAAGCAGTGGGCCGAATAGTTACCGCGATTTTATTCGCCGGCGCTTTGGATGCGCTCTTGAAGGGCACGGATCAGGGTTTCACGATCTGGCTGTTTGAGGAGCAAGGCTTCCAGGTCTTGATAGGCGGTGTCGAGGTAGGACCGGCGTTTTTCGGCGTCGGAAACGGCCTGGGCCAGAGCAATGGCCTCCTGGTAGGCGGTTTCGGCTTCGGCGCTGCGACCGCTGGCCAGCAGATAGAGGGCTTTGTTGAAGGCCAGGTCGGGTCGTTGGGGGGCCATCTGTGCGGCCACGGCGCCGGCCTGCACCGCTCGCTCGTAGTCGCCGTTGCGATAGGCCGCCCAGGCCAGGTTGCTCTGCGCGAACACATCTGCCCGGCCCAACGCGATGGCCTGTTCCAGGTCGGCCTGGGCGCCCAAGGGATCGTCGTGGATAAGACGGTAGTAGCCGCGGTCGAGGTAGATATCGGCCAGGGCCAGGCGACTGCCGGGGTTATCAGGCGAACCCAGCAGGGCGATGGCCTGGTCATAGGCGGCCAGGCCGACGGCCACATCCCCGCGTTGGAGACTGAGCTGTCCAAAGGCCAGATAGGGTTGCCAGGCGGTGGGTTCCGCGCGCAGCAGCCGCAGGATGATGGCTTCGGCGGCATCCGGATTACTCAGCCGGGCATGGGCCGCAGCCAACCCCAGGGCAGCGCGCCAATCGGCCGGGTTCTGACGCCAGGCGCGCTCGTAATAGTCGCGAGCGGCCTGCCAGTTGCCCTGGAGAGGACCGACGATGAAGCCCAGTTGGCGGTTGGTCAGCCCGGCAAAGCGGTCCATTTCGTCACGATGGGCCGGCGGTGCCTGGCGAGGCAGCCGGCGCAGGCTTTCTTGCAGCCGCGGAAGGGCAGTGGTGTAGTCCCCGCGCCAAAAACGGCTCTGGCCGTCAATCCAGGCTTGAAGGTAGGCCAGGGGTTGAGATAAGGCCTGCGGCGCGTAGAGGCGAAAGCTCTCCAGATTGGGTTCGGGATAGAGCGCGGCCATGCCGACGGGTGCGCCTTCGGTTCCCTCAGGCAAGGGTGGCCAGCCGGGCGGTTGCAGGCGCACCGTCGCCAGGATATCGGTGCCGTCGTACGTGCCGGTGACGAGGATGGCCGGTTTGTAATTTTCGATCAGGCGGGGGATGAGGGCCTCATCCGGCGCCCGCTCCAGGGTCTCGACTCGATAGGGTGCCGGGTCCGAAGCGGCCTGACGCAGGTCATTGGCCAGCGCGGTACCGACGGCTGTCGGCTCGCCTCCCAACCGTCGGAACGGCGCCACAATGACGAGGAATTCATCGGCCTGGGCTGGGGCAAAGCTCAGCTCTCCGGCGGCGCTGCGGTTGCGCACGATCTGAACGACTGCGGCCACGGTGATACCGGCTGCGACGAGCAGTAGCGCCAGCCCGGCGCCAAAGAGCACGAGACGCCGGGAAACGCGTCGTGGTCGGGTTGGTGGGGTTGTCTCAGAAGCAGGGGGAGAGACCAAGGGACACCGAGTGACCGAATGACTAGGCGAGCGCAGCGGGGCTTGCGACGGAAGCGAGACCATCCGCCGTCCCGAACAGGCGGGATTGTAACAGCCCTTGCCCGCAGCGACAACCCGGAACGCGGTACAGGGCGTCGTGTGGAGTTGTGCATGAGGGAAGGAGAGCCCCACAACGGGTTCCCATGCGCAACCGCCCGAATTTTGTCCCTCATCTCCCTTGTTCCCTCTCCCGGTGACGAGAGAATGGCTTTAGCAACCGCCGATGGGCGCGTGGGTCCAGCTGACCAAGCGCAAATCGGCATCGTAAATGAACTTGAGTTCGACCGGTGGCCCCACCGGGTCTATGACGAAGGGGTAGAAGATGGCATCGGCCTGAGGGATCGGCAAATGGGGGACTTCCTCGACCGGAAACCAGCGAAGTCGCCCTTCACGGTCATCGCCTTGGACGGCTCCCGGCGCCACCTGCGTCCGATAGACGAACATCAACCAGAGCCAGTCCTTGCGCGGGGATATCTCGGTGACGATGGCGCGCAGCTCCGGGTTGACGGCCTCCAGGCCGGTCTCTTCGCGCAGCTCGCGGATAGCGCATTCGCGTGGGGATTCGTCGTCGTGGATTTTGCCGCCTGGCGCCACCCATAGGCCCAGGTTAGGTTCCTTATGCCGGTAGAGCATGAGCACCTGACCGTCGCGCAGGGCATAAATAAGCGTCGTCAGGCGAAACGCACTCGTCATGGCACCGGTTGTTCCCAAGAACGACTGCTCAGCCCACCGCTTTTACCTTGCGAATGGGCCTTTCGTTCCCACCATTGGCATAGAAACAAGACGAAGGACGAACGACGAAAAGCTCCGTCTTCCGTCCTTCGTCTGTCCGCTTTCCAACAACAGGGAAAGGCCAAAAGCAGAGCCATCATCGTCATCGGCCTGAGCGGTTACATCGGCCCTTTACCACTCGTAGCTTTGCACGACGAGGATACCGAGTTCCTGAGCCTCTTTGAGAAAGGCAGGGCGGGCGAAATGGGTCACCAGGATCGGTATCACCTCACAATCGGGATAGAGCTTGCGCACGACCTCGACCCGGGCCTGGAGTTGCGAGAAGACCTTCTCGCGCTTGTGATAACGTTTCTCATCCAGCTGCAATTTGGCCTCGCCCACCAGGCAAACGGGCTGACCGTTCCGCTCGCCGCGGGCGAAGAAGTTGACCTCCTCGCCGAGGATTTCGGTGCGGATGATCCGCTCATGGAGGATGATACCGTGCTCCCGCTCCAGAAGAGCCGGCAGCAGGCGATAGGCCTCGTTTTCGAGGGCGTAGCTCATGCTTCGCGACAGGCTACCCACTTCGCCGGCCAGGTTATCCACCACCTCGGTGAGCCGGCCGACCTGCAAAGCCAGACCGGTCACGATATCGGTCAACCGGTCGAGTCGAGCATCCGTGTCGCGTTGGGCCTTGGCCAGTTCTTCGACGCGTTCGGACAGGGTCTCCAGGCGG
>JAOADB010000110.1 GCA_026417535.1 Caldilineales bacterium | reverse complement strand
CGCTGGCCATCGGCGCTTGGGTCAAGGTGGAATACGTGCAGGCGGCCGACGGCATGCGCACGGCCAGGAAAATCGAGACCACCTCCACCGCCAGCAATCCGGCTCAGCCTGAGCACGCCAAGGCCTACGGTTTCGTACAGCAGAAACCGCCAACGGGTTTCCTCGGGACCTGGGTCATCAACGGCATCGCTTATATCGCCGATGCGAGCACCCGCTTCGATGAGACGCGCGGCCTGCTGGCCCTGGGCGCCTACGTGGAAGTCGAGTACATTCCCGGCGCAAGCAACCGAATCGTCAAGCTGGAGACCCACGTCCCGCCGGGCGCCGGCCCCGACGATCGCGCCGGCGTCATCCAGCAGATGGACGCCCCGAGCCGCCTCAGCGCCATCAGCGCCGTGTGGGTCATCGAGGGTGTGAGTTATCAGGTGCTGCCGGCGACGGTGTTGGACGACAGCCTTGGGCCGCTGGCGGTAGGCAGCACGGCGGCGGTGAACAGCTATGTGGACGGCAACGGCAACCGGGTCGCCACTCAGATTCGCGGTGTCACCTTCACCCGTCGGCTCTATCTGCCCATGCTGTCCCAGCGCCGCTGAGGCCCCTGTTGTTCGTCCTTCCTTTCCGGATGGGTCTTTCCCCATCAGCGGCCGCTCGCCAGGACACGAATGTAGCACAACTGCGAGCAGTTGTGCTACATTTTATTGCCCCATCCGGCGGCGCATGGCGTGGTAAAGGACGATGGAGCCGGCCACGGCGGCGTTGAGGGAGTTGATGCGGCCGGCCATGGGCAGATAGAGAAGCCAGTCGCAGGTTTCGGCCACCAGGCGACCAAGGCCAAAGCCTTCGGAACCGACCACGACGCCCAACGGCCCGCCCCAATCGAGGGCCTCGAGGGGCTGCGCCTGGGGCCGGAGGTCAAGCCCGACCAGCCATACGCCCTGTTTTTGCAACCGTCGCATTGTCTCGACCAGGTTCGTCACCTCGCCGATGAGGAGGTGCTCGCTGGCGCCGGCCGAGGCGTGGACGACGGCGGGCGTTACATGGGCGGCCCGATGGCGGGGAAGGATGACGCCGTGCACGCCGCAGGCTTCGGCCGTGCGCAACAACGCACCCAGGTTTTGCGGGTCCTGGACCCGATCGAGCAAGAGCAAGAAGGGTGGCTGGTCCTGTTGAGCCGCTCGTGCGAGGGCTTCGGTCCAATCGGCGTAGGGATAGGGGCCGACAGCTAGGGCCACACCCTGATGGTTGACCGCTGCCCCTAGCCGGGCATCGAGCTGTTCGCGCGGCACCGTCTCGATCGGAATTCCGGCCTGTTGGGCGCGCGCGACGATTTCGGCCAGGACGGGGTTGGGTTGCATGCCCCGCGCCTGATAGAGCACATCCAAACGCCGCCGGCCCGCCCGCAGGGTCTCGCGCACGGCCTGACGGCCGTAAATCAGCTCACGGCTCAGGTTTGCCACCGCCAGATGGTGCCCTCGCGGGTGTCTTCGAGGATGACGCCCAGCTCGGCCAGCCGGTCGCGGATCCGGTCGGCCAGCGCCCACTGCCGGGCTTGGCGCAGGGCCGTCCGCGTCTCGATGAGCAACTCGATAAAAGGCGCTGCCTCAGCCGTGCGGGCGTCGGGACCTTGCTGCAAGCGCAGGCCCAGGACGCCGGTCAGCTCCAGCAACACCGCCTGCGCGCGGGCAAACGGCTCGCCGCCCACCCCGGCATCGCGCGCCGTGTTGATGGCCTTGACCAGGTCGAAGAGATGGCCGAGGGCAGCGGCCGTGTTGAAATCGTCATCCATGGCCTCCTCAAAGCGCTGCCGGGCCGCGGCCGCAGCTTCCTCCAAAGCCGTAACCTCGGGACCCGCGGTCAGGCGCCCGGATGCAGGCCGCAAGGCGCTGCGCAGCCGTTCCAGACCGCGCTCGGCCTGCTCGATCACCTCATCATCGAAAGCCAGGGGTTTGCGATAGTGGGAGTTGAGCACCAACAGGCGAAAGGCATCGGCGCTGTGATGGGCCAGGAATTCGTCAATGGTGACGATATTGCCCAGGGATTTCGACATCTTCTCCCCGCGCAGCTGCAACATGCCGTTGTGCAGCCAGTACGTCGCCAGCGGCGCATCGTGGCACGATTCGCTTTGGGCGATCTCGTTTTCGTGATGGGGGAAGATGAGGTCGTTGCCGCCGCCGTGGATGTCAATGGTCGGCCCCAAGTGGCGTCGCACCATGGCCGAGCACTCGATATGCCAACCGGGCCGACCCATCCCCCAGGGGCTGGGCCAGGCCGGTTCGTCCGGGGCTTTTTGCCGCTTCCACAGGGCAAAATCGGCCGCGTCCTCCTTCAGCTCGTCGCCGTAGCGCTGCCGTTCGCTGCTGACGGCGTGTTCGATGGTGCGCCGACTCAGCTTGCCGTAATCGGGGTCGCTGCGCACGCGAAAATAGACATCGCCCTCCGACTCGTAGGCGTAGCCCTTCTCGATCAGGGTCTGCACCATGGCGATGATTTCGGGAATGGTGGTGGAGACGCGAGGCGTGACGGTGGGGGGTTTGATCCCCAGCTGCGCCATCTGCTGCTCGAAGCGGGTGATGTAGTGCTGCGCCAGCTGCAAAGGGTCCTGACCGGTGGCGCGAGCGCGGTTGATGATTTTGTCGTCTACATCGGTGTAGTTCATGACATGCCGCACCTCGTAACCCTTGTATTCGAGATAGCGGCGGATGACATCGAAGACGATGGCCGACATGGCATGGCCGATGTGGGCCTCGTCGTACACCGTGGGGCCGCACACGTACATGCGCACGACGCCCGGTTCCAGGGTGCGAAACGGTTCGATCTGACGGGTGAGGGTGTTGTAGACGCGCAGGGTCATTGGGTGGAGCTCGGTGTGGCGAAAATCATGCGGCCGGCGCTGGTTTGCAGCACCTTGGTGACGGTGAGATCAACATCCTTGCCGATGTAGCGGCTGCCGTTTTCGACGACGACCATGGTGCCGTCCTCGAGAAAGCCGACGCCCTGGTCCACTTCCTTACCTTCCTGGATGACGCGCAGCCGCAGGTGCTCGCCGGGCAGGTAGATGGCCTTCATGGCATTGGCCAGGTCGTTCAGATTGAGGACTTTCACGCCCTGAAGCACGGCCACGCGGTTCAGGTTGAAATCGTTGGTGATGAGGCCGAAGCGGTGCTGGCGGGCCAGGGCGACGAGTTTTTCATCCACATCGCGCACGCCCGGCACATCGAGGTCCACGATTTCCAAACGGGCATCCGGCAGCTCGCGCAGCGTTTCCAGCACCTCCAGACCGCGGCGGCCGCGGGCGCGACGCAGGGGATCGGGCGAATCGGCGATGTACTGGAGTTCGGCCAGGATGAAACGCGGCACCAGCAACGGGCCGGGCAGGAAACCCGTGCGGGCCACATCGCCGATGCGGCCGTCAATGATGACGCTCGTATCGAGGAGGAACGAGCGCGGGGCTGCTGCGGTTTGGGGACTGCGCTCGGTTGCTCGTCGCGAGCGTGAGAACATGGCCATCAGGTCGGGGCCACGCAATACGGCGATGACTGCGCCCAGATAGCCGAAGATGATGCTGGCAATGAAGGGAAGGATCGAGCCGAAGGGATTGGGCAGCCGCGAGAGGGGAATGACCAACAACGCGGCCACGGCCAGCCCCAGGGCCAGCCCAATGGCGCCCGCCACGACTTCCTCGATGGGGATCTGGCGGATGAAGCGGATGGCCCACAAAGCCGGTCGCGTCGTCAGCCACGGCGCCACCAGCCAGCCCAGGATGGCACCCGCAATGGTCAGCGGCCCGATGTAGCGGAAGGACGACAGTTCGGCGAAGGGGTTGTTGGTCTGCGCAATGATAATCCCGATTTGCCAGCCGATGATGGCGAAGACGATAAGTCCGAGAAAGCGAAAAATGCGGTCGAGTAACACGGGATAAATCCTCTTTGGTATGCAATTATCAATACCTGCTCTATCGGAATATCGCCGATAAGCCGAATAAGCAGGTTCGAGAAAAATGATAAAAATAAAACCAAAAGGAATAAGTCCATCATGCTACGGATGTGCCTGCCATTGTAACACAGGAAGCGGTCGGCGGGCAACGGCAAGCCGACCCAAATGAAGGCACGCCAAAGCGCGATGGAGGCTGAAGACCCCGGCTACGCGTAACTATAGCCCACTGCCCTACGCTCCGGATGGGTCTTCCCTTCCCGTCACGGGCGGCTCGCTAGGACGACGGACGAAAGACGTAGAGCAAGATGCCATCTTGCGCCACGTCTTCAAAAAAACCTTTCCGAGTTCTCCAAGCTCCTCCACCTGTGCTACCATGATGACCTTGCTGCCGTTCATCCCCCACCGTTTTTCCGCCATGCGTCGCCGCCACGGCCTTCTCCTCGGCCTGTTCCTGCTGCTCAGCCTGGTCGCCACCTGGCCGCTGATCCGCCACGTGACCGCCTTCGTCCCCGGCTCGGACACCTGGGCCTATGACGAGTACACCTTCATCTGGTCCATGTGGTGGTTCAAACACAGCCTGCTCGACCGGCACAGCTCGCCCTTTTTCAGTTTGGCGATTTTTTATCCCCTGGGCATGGAGCTGTTGCTCTACAGCTACAACCTGCTGGCGGCGATCTTGGCCCTGCCCCTCGGGGTGGCCGTGGGCTGGCCCTTCGCCTCGAACCTGACGTTGCTCTTCAACATCGTTGTCTCGGCCTGGGGGGCCTACTGGCTGGCGGTTTGGCTATTGCGCGGACGGCCGGGCGCACGGTGGGCGGCGCTCATGGCCGGGGTTGTCTTCGCCTTTGCCTCCAACCGGGGGGTGTATCTGGCCCTGGGGCACTACAACATCCAGAACGTTCATTTTTTGCCGTTTTTCGTGCTCTATCTCCTGCGGCTGGTGGAACGGCCCACCCGGCGTCATGTCCTGCTGACCGCGCTTTTTGCCGCCTGGGGGCTGCTCGTGGACGTGCAGTTCGGCGTGTTCATGGCCTTTCTGGCAGCGTGTCTGTTGTTGGCGCGGCCCTGGCGCGGGCTTCTCTTCCATCCCCGGCCGGATGGGCGGCGCTGGGGCGGCCTTACCGCTGCGGCCGCGCTCACGGTGCTCCTGACTCTCCCCTATCTCGGCCCGACGGTGAGAGCCTTTCTCGCTGCCGACTATCTGTTACGGGGTTGGGGCAATGCCCTCAACTTGTCTGCCGACCTGGTGGGCTGGTTCACGCCGACGGCCCTGCATCCGCTGTGGGGCGCCGACTGGCCGGCCTATCTGCGGGCCGTACAGGAGGGCACAGCGCCGTTTCGGGATGTGAACACGGTCTTCCTAGGCTATGCGACGGCGGCGCTGGCGCTGCTTGGCGCTATCGTGCTGTGGCGGCAACAGCGCGGCTGGACGACGGCGGCCGTTCTGTCCGCCGTTTTCACCTTGGGGCCTCTCCTGCAGGTGCGCGGGCGCTATGTCTTCGATTTCGACGGCCTGGAGACCTCTATCCCGCTGCCCTTTTTGCTCCTGCACTACCTGCCGCTGGTGCGGGGCAATCGGGTGGCCAACCGGTGGAGCCTGGTTCTCATCCTGGCGCTGGCCGTGCTGGCGGCTTGGGCCGTGGCCGGGTTGTGGCAATGGCTGGCGCGCAGTCAAAGGGGCGGTCAGCTGGCCCGCGGTTGGGTCGTGGCGTTGGCGGGCGTCATCCTGTTCGAGCACGCCGTCATTCCCCTGCCCCTGACCGATGCCCGCATTCCGGCGGTGGTGCAGGCCCTGGCCCGGCAACCCGACGGCGCCGTGCTGCAACTGCCGATGGGTTGGCGCAACAGCTTCGGCGTCCTGGGAGCCGAGGACACGCGCGCCCAGTACTACATGACCGCCCACGGCAAACCCATCCTGTCTGGCAACACCTCCCGCAATCCGCCCATCAAGTTCGACTATTTTGCCCGTCTGCCGTTGGTCCAGGCCATCACCGCTCAGGAAGCGGGCCATCCGCCCGACCCGGATACCCTGGCCGCGGCCCGCAACCAGGTGGATGCGCTTTTGGCCCTGTGGGGGGTGCGCTATCTGCTCCTCTTGCCGCCGACCCCCGGCCGTTTGCCCTATGCCGATACCTGGCAGGCCAGCCAGGAACTAGCGCTTGCGCTCATTCCCCACGACCCCGAACCCCTCTATGCCGATGCGAGCGGCCGCCTGTTCGCGGTGCATCCCCCGGCACCCTTACCCCTCGTCCTCGATTTTGGCGATCGCAACACCGACGCTTGGCGGGGCGAGGGTTGGGGCGAGGACGAGGCCGATGTGGGCGGGGTCGCAGGCATTTGGGTTACGGACACCGAAGCGTTGCTCCTCTTCCGCAGCGAAGACGCGACCCCTCGCCGACTGACCCTGCGGGCCGTGCCCTTTTCCTGGCCCGGCGCCAGGCCGCAGCGTCTGCGCCTGAGCCTGAACGGCCGGCCTGTGGGCGAGGTGGTCATGGCCGAGGGCTGGCAGGAGTACGGCTTCACCCTGGCGCCACGTCCCGGTATCAACCACCTGCGCTTTCAGTTCGACCGCGCCGAGGCGCCGCGGCGGGTGCTGGGCCAGGCCATGATCGGCAGCACCGGCCTGCAGGCGCCCGTGGACATCGAGGTTCACAGCTTCGAGCAGGCCTACATCACGCTCACCGCTGCCGAGGGAACGAGCACGCCGGCGTCCTTTGGCCGGCGTGGCTACAACGTGACCGTCCTCGATCCCCGCGATGGGCGCGTGCTAGCGCAGCGCGGTTTCGATACCGTCGCCAATGCCTACGAGGTCGAGCGGCTGGTGGCCTATCTGCGCGGTCTGCCGGAGGGCCGGTTGGTCATCCTGGCGACCCGCGAGGGCGCTGGCGCCTTCGTCTCGGATGACCTGGTCGTGGCCTTGCAGCGTCTCGGTTCCGGCGTGATGGCGCCCTCCGACCTGGCCGGCCGCGCCCATGCCCTCGTCGGCGTGGTCGGCGCCGCGGCTGGTACCGCCGCCGAGGTGATTGACCCGGCCGCTGCGTTTCTGCGGATTGCCGGCGATTTTCGCACGCTGGCCGCCGCCTTCGACTGGCTACGCATCGAGTAGGTCGGGTACTTCGTCTCGGTTTTCGGCTTCTCAGGACGGAAGGACGGAGGACGAACGAAAAGCCTTCACCCATCGTCCATCGTCTATCGTCCATCGTCTATTTCCCATGCGTCCTCGTTCGCTTTTTCCTGCCTTTCTGCTCGGTCTGTTCGCCTTCGGGGCCTATTGGCTGACGGCAGCGCCGGCTGTGTTGCCGGGCGATGCGGGCGAATTCCAGTTCACCGTGCCCTTGGCGGGTGTGTCCCATCCGCCCGGTTATCCCCTTTACCATCTGCTGGGCTGGTTGTGGACCCGGTTGTATCCGGCCAATCCGGCTCAGGGGGTCAACCATTTCAGCGCGCTGTGGGGTGGTGTGGCCGTGGGGCTGTTTTACCTGTTGGCCTACGAAGCCCTGAGCCAACTGGCGTTCCGGTTGCGGTGGGGCCGGGGCGTGGGCTGGCTGGCCGCCATCACGACCGTGGCGTGGGGGGCCAATCCAGTCCTATGGGCGCAGGCGACGCAGGCCGAGGTGTACACGCTGCAGACGGCCTTTGTGGCGGCGCTGCTGGGCGCGGGCCCGATCGCGGAAGCGTTCGTGGTCGCGTTCCGCTTTCCCAACCTGTTTCGCCGCTGGTTCGGCGAAGGCGCGTTCAACGCGGCGTTCGTGCCGCTGTTCACCAAGCGGCTCAGCGC
>JAOADB010000109.1 GCA_026417535.1 Caldilineales bacterium | reverse complement strand
GGAGTAGATCATGCCGCCGTCGGTCCACAGCTTGTTGGGGCCGCGGCTCAGGCCGATCGGTGTCTCCGGTCCCAGGTTCCTGTTGAAGATCTCGGCGTAGTTTCCGACGCCCTTGATGATGTTGTAGGCCCAGTCGTTGGTCAGACCCAGTTTGAGGCCCATATCGCCTTCCTTGCCCAACAGCTTCATGATGTTGGGGTCAGTCGCATTGGCCCGCAGATCGTCCACATTGGCCGAGTTCACGCCCAGCTCCTCGGCGGTGAAGGTGGCGAACACGGTCCACTGGACGATGTCGAACCACTGGTCGTCGCCGTGGCGCACCATGGGGCCGAGCGGCTCCTTGGAAAGGGTTTCCGGCAGGATGATGTGGTCGGCCGGGTTGGGGAAGGTGGATTGCATGCCGACGATGCCCGATTTATCTGTGGTCCAGGCATCGCAGCGGCCTTCGAGATAGGCCTGGGTGGTGGCTTCGGCCGAGTCGAAGACGACCGGGGTGTAGGTGAGGCCGTTGGCCGCCATCTGGTCGGCCAGGTTGAGCTCGGTAGTCGTGCCCTGTTGCACGCAAATGGCCGCGCCGTTCAGGTCCTTGATGGACTGGATGCCGCTGTTCTTGGGGACCTGGATGCCCTGGCCGTCGTAGAAGGTGGAGTGGACGAAGTTGCCGCCGTTCTCCGTGTCGCGGGTCAGGGTCCAGGTGGTGTTGCGGATGAGGACGTCAATTTCGCCCGAGGAGAGGAGGGTGAAGCGTTCGCGGGCGCTGGCAGGGCGGTATTCGACCTTGCCGGGGTCGCCGAAAATGGCCGCGGCCAGAGCCTTGCAAAAGTCAATGTCGAACCCGGCGTAGGTGCCGTCGGGCTGCAGGAAACCGAAACCCGGCACGCTCTGATTGACGCCGCAGATGAGCCGCCCGCGCTCCTTGACCAATTGCAGCGTGCTCTTGGCCGCGGCAGGAGCCGGCGCTGGCGCTTCGGTGGGAGCGGCAGCCGGGGTTTCCGCCGGCGCGGCCGGAGCTGGAGTCGCGGCCGGCGCGCAGGCCGCCAGGACCATGCCCACCACCAGCAGCCAGCCGATCAGAAGGCCAAACCGTCGAGACATAAGCTTTCCTCCTTTGGAAGTGAGCGGATATGAGGATGGAACAGACGCGGCGAACGCACGACCACGAACACCCCGCTTTGCTCGATCGCGCTGGCCACAACGGTGGGGAGATCGAGGCGCATCCGCGATGGCGCAGAACGTTACCACGGGAGGCGCGAACTGTCAATTGCGGCGCTGTGCCGAACGGCATGGGACAATGGTCTTCCTCTTCCGTCGTTCGACCTTCGTCCTGTTTCTTAGCCGATGGCGGAACGGAAGACGAAAGACGGAGGACGAAAGACGAAGGATTGCCGTCTGCCGTCGGTCGTCCTTCGTCCCGTTTTTTAGCCGATGGCCGAGATGTAGCGCAAGATGGCATCTTGCTCTACGTCTTGCGTCCGTCGTCCTGGCGAGCGGCCGCCGGTGGGAAGGGAAGGCGGTGGGCTGAAAGGGAGCTCCCTTTGCAAACCCGACAAGACCGTTTTCATCCCATGCGGGCGGGTGCTATAATCCCCCCATCTCTTGGAACGACTCAGGCCGATGACGATGATGGCTTAGGTCCCTGCTTGGTTCCATCCCGAACCGACGGAAGACGAGCGACGAAAGACGACCTCGTTTCGTCCTCCGCCTTCGGTCCGTCGCCTTGGTGAGCGGCCGATAGCGGGAATGGAAAGCCTGGTCAGGACATAGAGACAGTGGCTGAGCAGTTCCCATCCTTTTTCGGAAGTGTCTTCGCTTGTGAGCGATTCGGAACGACTCTCTCCCTCTTCCCTGTTGGGCGATGAAGCCCTCGTTCCCGCGTCGGCGCCGGCTCGACCCCGGACAACCCTTGCCGCCGTTGTCTGGGAGGTTCTACAAACCCTGGTTATCGCCGGGTTGCTGATCGCCTTCTTTCGCGCCTTCGTCTTTCAGAACTACGTGGTCGAAGGCCAGAGCATGTTGACCACCCTCTATCCCGGCGAGCGCGTCATCGTCAGCCGGATCAGCTACATCGTCGGTCGGCCTGCGCGCGGGGATGTCATCGTCCTGCAATATCCCCTCGACCCCAGCCGCGATTTCGTCAAGCGGATCATCGGTTTGCCCGGCGAGACGGTAGCCATCGTCAACGGCCAGGTCTTCATTGATGGCCGTCCCTTGCCACCGGAGCCTTACGTGGTCTATCCGAGCCGGACGGATATGGCGCCGCTGACGCTCGGTCCGGATGAGTATTTCGTCATGGGCGACAACCGCGCGGGTTCGAGCGATTCGCGGGTGTGGGGGCCCCTCCCTGCCCGTCGCATCATCGGCAAGGCCTGGTTGATCTACTACCCCTTCGACAAGTTCGGCCTCGTTTCCCATCTCGACCTGGAGCCGGTAGGATGATCCCCGACGAAGCCGAGATTCGCGCCGCCATCCTGCGGGTTCTGAGCCGGTTGCAGGCCGAAGAGGCAGCAGCAGCGGCGGAACCCTCGGCGCCCGCATCCGGCCGGCCTGTGGTCGCCATTGCGGCCGATCACGGCGGCTATGCCCTCAAGGAACAGCTCAAGCCCTATCTGATCGAGTTGGGCTATGAGCCGATGGACCTGGGCACCCACAGCGTCGAAAGCGTGGACTATCCCGATTTCGCCTTCGCTGTGGCGGGTATGGTAGCCCAGGGCCGCTGTGTGGCCGGTATCGTCATTGACGGCGCCGGGATCGGCTCCTGTATCGCCGCCAACAAGGTGCCGGGTGTGCGCGCCAGCCTGTGTTATGACCTCAGCACGGCCATCAATGCCCGCGAGCACAACCACGCCAACGTCCTCACCCTGGGCGCCGGCCTGATCGGCCCACAGCTGGCCCGGCAGATCGTCAAAACCTGGCTGGAGACGCCCTGGGGCGGTGGGCGGCATGCCCGTCGTGTCGAGAAAATCACCGCCATCGAAAAGCGTTTCACCCGCTGAACCCGTTCGAGCACGCCCATGAACCCTGCAAGCCCTGCCGATCTCGACCGCCTCGTGGAGCGGGTCGTGCGCGAAGTCATGGCCCTGACGGCACCGTCCCCGGCGCTCTGTTCGGGGTGTCGGCCCTCGTGCAACGGCCAGTGTGTGGTCAACAACCCGGAGGCGGCCCGGCAAATCGTGGCGGCTGGCGCCGACCGCTTGACCGCACAGCTCGGTGTGCGCGATGTGGCCGCTGACCTGGCCCGGCTGATTGACCACACCCTGCTCAAACCCGACGCCACCGAGGCTCAAATCCGGCAGCTCTGCCACGAGGCCCGTCAATACGGCTTTGCCGCCGTGTGCGTCAATCCGACCTGGGTGCCGCTGTGCGCCGAGTTGTTGGCCGGGGCGACGCCGGTGGTGTGCACGGTCATCGGCTTCCCCCTCGGCGCCACGTTCCCCGGCGTCAAGGTGTTCGAGACCCAATGCAGCATTGCCGCTGGCGCCCGTGAGGTGGACATGGTCATCAACATCGGCGCGCTCAAGAGCCGGCGCTACGATGAAGTCTATCGCGACATCCTCGGCGTCGTCCGGGCAGCCCATGCGGCCAACGCCCTGGTCAAGGTCATCATCGAGACGGCCCTGCTCACCGACGAGGAAAAGGTCGAAGCCTGCACCCTCAGCCAGGCGGCAGGCGCCGATTTCGTCAAGACGAGCACCGGCTTTGCCGCTGGCGGCGCCACCGTCGCCGATGTGGCCCTGATGCGGCGGGTGGTTGGCCCCCGGATGGGGGTCAAGGCTTCGGGCGGCATCAGGACTGCCGAGGATGCAACCGCCCTGATCCAAGCGGGCGCCACCCGTATCGGCGCCAGCGCCGGGGTCAAAATCGTGCAACAGGCGGCGACATCATGACCGGATCGCCCACCCCGATCAGCCCCGGCGGCCTGCCCCTGGCCGTGTGGGCCAACCTGCCGTTATTGGCCTGCCTGATTTTCGCCGTTGTTATCGCTGTTGGCGTTCTGGTCATCATGCGCGAAACCCGGCGGGTGAACCGGGAGCGCCTGCAGGCCGACCGGGACGAAGCCCCGCCCAGCTCCCTCTAGCTTCCCAAGCTCTCTCTCCGGATGGCATCCGGAGCTACAGCTCCCCCCAGATCCCCTCTTCGACAGGATAGCAGCTATGCAGAACCTCTGGCGTGAATTGCGTACCGGTCCCAATGCCCCTGAAATCGTTTATGCCATCATCGAAATCCCCAAAGGCTCGCGCAACAAGTACGAATACAACAAAGAGCACGGCGTCATCAAGCTCGACCGTGTGCTCTACTCGTCCATCTCCTATCCGGGCGATTACGGCCTGATGCCGCAGACGTTTTGGGATGACGGCGATCCCTTCGACATCCTGGTCATGGTGAGCGAGCCGACCTATCCCGGCTGCATCATCGAAGCGCGGCCCATCGGTGTCTTCCGCATGGAGGACAAAGGCAAGTCGGACGATAAAATCCTGGCCGTACCCCTGCGCGACCCCCGCTACGACAGCTACACCGACCTCGACGACGTGCCGCCCCACTACCTGGTCGAGATCGAGCACTTTTTCAGCGTGTACAAGGCGCTGGAAGAAGGCGGCCGGGTTCACACCCGCGGTTGGGAAAACGCCGCTGCGGCCAAAGAAGCCATCCGCTACTCGATGCAGCTCTACCGCGATCGGTTTGCTCTCGGCGGGGTATGAGATTGGGTAACTGGGAACTAGTAACTGGTAACTAGTAACTGGTAATTATTTTGTCGTTTGTTGCAAGGTTCAGTAAATTGACACCATAAACAGACAAACGATAGATTATAATACCATTTTGTCGAAATCACACCGATCCCACAAAACGAAGACAAACAACAAAAACCAAGTTACCAGTTACCAGTCACCAATTTACCTCCACCCCGCTCCCTATGTTCACTCTTATCGTCCCCGATCTGTACGGCCTTGACCTGGGCATGGTCAATGTCTATCTGTGGACCGGCCCCGGCGGCCCCAGCCTAATTGACACCGGCCTGCCGGGCACGGTGGGCAAGCTGCTGAGCGCGTTGCGACGTCAAGGCATTGAACCGGCCGATTTACAGCGCATCCTCGTCACCCATGCCGACTTCGACCATATCGGCGGTCTCAAAGCCCTGAAGCAGGTCAGCCCGGCGCGGGTGTGCTGCCATGCGGCCGAGGTGCCGTTCGTGCGCGATGGCGCCCTCAAACCGGCCGGACCGGGCCTGATGGGCTGGCTCACCCGGCCGGGCTTTCTCCTCATCCATCGCCTCTATCGGCCCGGCGTCAGTCGGGTTGAGGAAATCGTCATCGAAGGCCACGTCACCCCCGAAGGCTTTACCGTGCTCCACACACCGGGCCATTCGCCCGGCCACATGGCCCTGTGGCATCAGCAGCGGGGTATCCTCATCGCTGGCGACGCCCTCAACAACCGCGGGGGACGCCTGCAGCTGCCGCCGGACATCGCCACACCCAAACCGGCCATGGCCCGCGAGAGCCTGGTCAAACTGAGCAAATTGTCCTATGAAGTGGCCTGTTTCGGCCACGGTCCACCCATCGTCGGCGGCGCAGCCGCGGCCGTGGCCGCTTTTGTGCAGGCACAGGGCCTTGCGCAACAGGGGACTCGAGGAAGCGGATGAGCACCTCTCTCTATCTGATGGCCTGGAACGAAATCCTGGCCCGCATCTTCGAGGGTTTTCGCCTAGAGCGCGACGTCTCGCCGGAATGGCTGGTCAATCCGGGCACCGGGCGGCGGCTCAAACTCGACCTGTACTACCCGGAAATCGGCCTGGCCGTGCGCTTTGTCGGCCTCCAGGTCAAGGGTGCCGGCCGTAAAAGCGACTGGGAAGAGCGCGAGGATGCCGCCCGCGACGAGGTGCGCAAGGCTCTGTGTCAGCAGCACGGGGTTGAGCTCATCCTCCTCGATCCCGTGGCGCCTTTTCCCTCCGAAGCCCTGAAGGCCCTCATCATGGCCCTGGCCGGCATCTCCCGCCGTCTGGCCCAGGGCGGACGGATGGCCGGCAAAGCGGCGCTGATGGAACGCCTGGCCGCTGCCCGTAACCGGGCCGAGGCGCTGCGCCCCCGGCTCAACCGTTTGGAGGACCTGGCTCCTTACGCCGAGTCCTGGCGCGATCGCGAGGCCAGGCTGGTGACCGCCACGGCGACGCCGCCTCCGCGGTCCGCCGCGGCGGCCGAAGCCGTAGCCATCGCCCGCACGCTCCGAGTCGGGCAGACGGTGGACCACGTCCGTTACGGTCGTGGCACCATCAGCGCGGTCGAAACGAAAGCCGACGATGTCTATCTGACCATCCGTTTTCGGACGGGGGAAGAACGTCGCTTTGCCGCGTCGTTGGTGGCGGACAAGTTGCTGGTGGGCGATGCATAGACGAAGCAGCACCACGGCTAGCCATTGTGCTACAAAGGCAGGCCGTGGGCTGAGTCGTGACCTATTTTGGCACTACGATGGACGTTCGTCGTCGGCAGGACGGCTCTGAGTCTGATAGAAAAGGATGAGGGCCAGCAACAGCACCACCAGGGCGATGACCTGGCTCAAGCGAAAGCCGTCACCGATGGTAACCGGACGATCGCGAAACGCATCCACCAACAGGCGCACACCGGCGTAGCCGGCTACGGCAGCCAGGGCGACCCGACCTGACGGCAATCGTGGCAGCCACGTCCATAACAGGCTGAGCACGGCCAAAACGCCCAAAAGCTCGTAGTACTGGACGGGATGGCGATGCACATCCCATTGCACGATGGCCCAGGGCAGGGTCGTCGGCATTCCCCATGCTCGACCGTTGAGGCCATCGGCCAGGGCCAGGACGGCCAGCGTGAGCAGGGCGCCCAGGCTGAGGGCATCCAGAAACACGGCCGGCGGCAGGCGATGGCGCCGGACATAGAGCGCCAGCACACCCCCCGCGGCCACGGCAGCCACAATCGGCTCGAACGCGATGAGATTGGGCGTGAACACGCTGAGGGGGTCTTCCCGATAGGCGGCGAAAAAACGCAGCACATGGCCCAACCGTCCCGCCATTAGCCCGGCGAGCACGGCGTAGAAACCAGCGTTGTACAGATGGTCGGGGTGTAATCCCCGGCGGGCGGCCGTTCGCGCCGCCAGCCACAGACCCAGATAAAAGCCCAGGATGAGCAGCACCGGATAGGTGGGGAGCGCCAATGGCCCCAAGCGCACGATGGTGATCATGGTCGGATTCAGGGGAAGATGGAACGCAGGCGCTGGCGCAACACGGCCGTGTTCATCTGGCCGATGACCTGCTCCCGGATAATGCCCTCACGGTCAATGAAAAAGGTCGTAGGCAAGGCTTCGACGCGATAGCGACGCCCGACTTGCGTATCCCCATCCCGCACCAGGGGAAAGCTAAGGCCCAGCCGGTCGGCATAGGCCCGGACGGTGGCCTCATCCTCTCCCTGATTGACCCCGATCACCACGAGGCCGGCGTTGCCGTAGCGGCGATAGGCCTGCTCCAGTTCGGGCATTTCCGCCTCGCAAGGCGCACACCACGTTGCCCAAAAATTGAGCACCACGGGTCGGCCGCGCAGATCGGCCAGGCTCAGTTCGCCGCCCCCGACCCGCGACAGGGTGAAATCGGGCGCAGGATGCCCTGCCAGCGGCTGCGCCATCGTCGGCGGCGACGCCACCGGCACACGGCTCCACCAAATCCAGCCCCCTCCCAAAACGAGCAGGGCCAGAGCCATCAGGATGAAGGTGCGCGCGGACATGGACGGAAGGGCGCCTCAATCCCCGGCTTCGGCTGCGGTCACGTCCTCGGGCGTGACCGTGCGCATCAGCTCGTGTTCGTAGGCAGCGATAAGGCCGTAGAGGACTTCGTTCAGGAAGGCGTCAATGCCGCGGCGCAGCCGGGCGTCCTCTTTCGGAGACAGCTCCGTGCCCTCGGCGGTAACCAAGGCCCGCAGCAGGTTTTCGCGAAAGTACTGAAAAGCCCGCACCGTTTGTAACAGCGAGATGCCGTAATGGAGGGAACTTTCGGCATAATCCCGGCCGAGTTCCCGGGCTTTGACCAGCAGCTCGGGTTGGTGCTCGAGTCGGGTCACGAATTCTAGGGCAAAGCGAAAAAGCTGGCGCCCCAACGCCCGCTGTCGTTCGCGACCGGCCTCATCGAAGGCCTGATACCAGCTGGCCTCATCCGTGGGCAGCCGCCGCAACTCACGTCGCGTCTGCACGAGCACATTTTCCAGGCGGGCGGCCGTGTCGAGCATGGCCTGGGTTTCGGGATGACCGCTGCCGGCGCGCAGAAGAAAGCTGCGCAGGTCGTCGCTGCGAAACCGACGATGACCGCCAGGGGTGCGAAAGGAAGGCACCTGGCCGGTATCGGCCCATTCGCGCAGCGTCGCCGGATGCACGCCCAACAGGCGAGCCGCCTCGGTCAGGGTCAGCCATTGCGTTGTTTCGGCCATCGGGATAACCGGTAGCTGGTTGCTGAATTGGCGTCGTTTGTCGTCCATCACGGTGTGGGGCCGATAGACACGAAGGACGAAAGGTTTTTTTATCCGTCGTCTATCGTCCATCGTCTTGAGTTTAACATCGGCGCTGCGGGCCTGTCAACGACATCCGCGCAAGGGTGCCGTTCCACCTCGACACGGAGGCAGCCCCATCGGGAACCCCCACACGGCCGGTCGCATCGCGCGCTTGTCCGGAGCGAAAGAGGAAGACCCGGAGCCTTTTCCTATCGTTCGTCCTCCGTCCGGTTACCCGTTACCCATCCCTCCGTGGTAGGATAGACCCTATCTCCCTGCCCGGAGCCGTTTGCCCATGAGCCTCAGCCCCATCCGTCTGCTCCATTTCGCCGATCTGCATGTGGGCATGGAGCGCCACGGTCGTATTGACCCCACTACCGGCCTCAACAGCCGGGTGATGGACTTTCTGCGGCGCTTGTCCGACCTGGTCGAATTCGCCATTGCACGGGACGTGGACCTGGTCATCTTCGCCGGCGATGCCTATAAGACGCGCGACCCCAATTCCACCTATCGTCGCGAGTTCTCCTGGCGCATCAAGGAACTGGCCGACCGGGGCATCCCGGTGGTAATGGTGCCGGGCAATCACGACCTGCCGGCCGTCGCTGCTCGCGCCTCGGCCATCGAGATTTTCGCCACCCTGGCCGTGCCCAACGTCTACGTGCTCGAGCGCGAGGAGGTCATCACCCTCACCACCCGGCGAGGGCAAACGGTGCAGATCGCGGCAGCGCCCTACCCGTATGTCTCGGAACTGCTCAGCCAGGCGGCCTACCGCGGGGGAAGCGTGGAGGCCACCAATCGTCTGATCACCGAGACCATGACGGAGAACATCCGGGCGCTGGCGGCGCAGGTCCGCCGCCGACCCGATGTGCCCGCCATCCTGGTCGGGCACTTTTCCGTGGACGGCGCCGAACTCGGGTCCGAACGCGGCATCATGATCGGCCGCGACGTCACGGTTCCCCGTGCGATCCTGGCCGACCCCACCTGGGACTACGTGGCCCTGGGCCATATCCACAAGCATCAGGACCTCAACCCCGGCGCCCATCCCCCCGTGGTCTATGCCGGCAGCGTCGAACGGATTGACTTCGGCGAGGAGCGGGAGCCGAAGGGCTGGGTGTTGGCCGAGGTCAGCCGCGGCCGCACGACCTACGAGTTCGTGCCTCACTTTCGTCGCCCGGCTCGTCGCTTTGTCACCATTGACTGCGATTGTCGCGAGGCCGACGACCCCACCACCGCCGTCCTTGCTGCCATCGCCCGGCGGGAGATCACCGATGCCATCGTACGGTTGCGGTTGCGGCTGCGTCAGGAACAGGATGCCCTACTCAAAGAGGGCGCCATCCGCGCGGCATTGGCCCCGGCCTTTGACGTGGCCGGTATCAGCAAGGACATCGAGTGGGGCGCGCGCAGCCGTTTGGGCGGGGTGGATGTGGAAACCCTGACCCCGTTGGAGTTGCTACGGCGCTATTTCGAGAACCTCAAAGTCCCCGGCGCCGAGACCGAGCGGCTGTTGGCCGATGCCGCCGCCATCATCCGCGAGGTGGACGAAAGCCCGGACGGCTGAGAAGCGCTATGCTTGCTCAGATCACGGCCATTACCGGCGTCGGCGCCCGTTATTGGGAACCGTTCCAGGTGACCTCGCCCGGCGGTATCCCGTTCGCTGGCTATGTGTGCCGTCAGGAAAGCGAAAAGCTGGGCATGCTGGCCGTCATCGAGCTGGCGGGTCAGGAACGGCTGGAGTTCATCGCCGGCATGCCCAAAATCCCCTATCCCTATCGCAGCGAAGGGGAGGGTCGGCCGCAACTCGTCATCCCGGTGCCGTCGGACATCGTGGACGCGCGCTTCACCCTGAAACTCGACGGCACGGCCATCCTGTTCTATGCTCTCAAGGACACCGACGGTCGGGTGCTCGAGGTCATCCCGCGCACCCGCTTGCAGCCCGTGCTGACGGCCAGCCGCTGGGGCGATTGGTGGGCCTTGCTCCATGCCGTTCTGCCCGACCGGTCGCCCGTAGAGCAGGCCGTGCGGGTCGAGGACGTGGTGCTGGTCTTCGAGTTGTGGGGCGCGCGCAACCCCCATCTCGTCCGTTACGAGACGCCGCTGGCCCTGACCCTGCACACGGGCATCCGGCAATACCGGCCCATCAGCTTCCTACGGCTGCGCGATCTGGCCGAGCGTTACGGTTTCGACCTGGTGCCCACCCTGGAGGTGGCCGAACCCCATGCCGAGGGGCTAGCCCAAGCCTATCGGCGCTGGCAAGAACGCATGGAGACGGCCAATCAAGAGGCTGCCGCCCGCGTCGGCCCGGGGACGTTCGTCCAAGAGGGCACCGTCCTCATTCTGTCCACGGTCGAGACGGCCATCTACTACAAGTGCAAGCCGCCCTCCATCGAGGAGATCCACTGGACGACGGCGCCGAGCCTGAGCAAGCCGCTCATTCTCCAGACCCTGCACAAGATGCTCGAAAATGGCTATGATTTTGCCGGTGGTCGGCCCGAAGACGTGCAGGCCATCCTGGCCGCCGAATTCGATCCCCACGAGGTCACGGCGGCAACCGACCTGATCGCCCGCACCTGGACCGAGTTCGTGACCGAACTCGAACGCCGCGAACGGCTCCGCCGGCTCGTAGAGGCATCGGGCCTGGACGTGCGCGACCTGCCCAACCTCATGCGCCATCTCGCGGCCTACTATCCCCGCCACGAGATGGGCCGGGTCTATGCC
>JAOADB010000108.1 GCA_026417535.1 Caldilineales bacterium | reverse complement strand
AGGGCGCGGATGACCCGGCGCAGATTGCGCGGGTCAATGCGAGCGGCGCTGACCGGGTCCAGGGCCTGTAACCGGGCAAACACGGCCTCGTGGCCTTCGCGGGCGGCCAGGGCTTCCAGCTCGGCCCGCAAGTGGGGTTGCGGCGGCACCTCCGGCACCTGCCAGCCCTCGACCACGGCCCGCACGTATTGGCCCGTGCCGCCCACCAGCAGGGGCAGCCGCCCACGGGCGTGGATCTCGGCGATGGCGGCCAGGGCCAGGCGCCGATACTCGCCCAGGGAGAGGGTCTCGTCCGGGTTGCGGATGTCAATGAGATGGTGCGGAACCCGCGCCTGTTCGGCCGGGGTAGGCTTGGCCGTGCCGATGTCCATGCCCCGGTACACCTGCCGGGAATCGGCCGAGACGATCTCGCCGGCCAAGGCTTCGCCCAGAGACAGCGCCACTTCGGTCTTGCCCACGGCCGTGGGGCCGACGATGACGAGCAAGGGTTTCACCAGCAATCCACCGCCTCCCGCCAGTGGCTCACCCGCAGCAGATGGCCGCGGGCATCGAGTTCGACGCCCACAACGTCAATCCGCACGGCGCCTTCCCAGCCGATGTGTTCACTGTAGGCTTGGGCCAGGGCGCATAACTGCGCCCGCTTGGGTTCGTCCACGCCCTGTTCGGGCGTTCCGGCCTGGCGACCCCGTCGCGTTTTGACCTCGACCACGACCAACACATCGCCCTCGCGACCGACGATGTCAATCTCGCCGAGGGGACAGCGCCAATTGCGGGCCAGGATGCGCAGGCCGGCCTGTTCCAGGGCTTGCACGGCCAGCCGTTCGCCCAGGCGAGCCAGCCCCTGCCGATGGTCCCCGGCCATAAAACACCCCTAGGCCGTGACGAAGGGCAACCGGGGCTGCCGCAAGGGCGCCCAAGAGCGGCGGTGGATGGCGCTCGGCCCCAGCTGCGCCAGCGCCGCCTGATGTTCCGGCGTGCCGTAGCCCTTGTGACGGGCCAGACCGTAGCCCGGAAAGGCCCGGTCCAGATCGGCCATCAGCCGGTCTCGGTACACCTTGGCCACGATGGAAGCCGCCGCCACGGACAGCGAAACGCTCTCCCCGCGCACCAGGCGTTGCTGCGACCATCGCCCCAGCGGACCGGGCAGATAATCCACCAGGAGAACCTCGGGGCATTCCGGCAGCGCCGCCAGCGCCCGCTCCATGGCCAGATGGGTGGCGGCCAGAATGCCCAGAGTGTCAATCTCGGCGGCTTCGGCCTGACCGATCCCCACTTGGGCCACGGCCTCGATCCGCGCAGCCAGGTGTTCACGCACGGCCGGCGCCAGCCGTTTCGAGTCGTCCACCCCCGCCAGCCGCTCCGCCAGGTCGGGCAACGGCGGCAGGATGACCGCAGCCGCCACCACCGGCCCGGCCCAGGCCCCGCGGCCGGCCTCATCGAGACCGGCCACCCGCCGGCCCACGGCCCAATGGCTCTCCTCCAGGGTCAGGGTCGGCGCCATCGCGTTCACCTCCGGCGGCGATAGTAGCCCAGGCGGCGCAATTCGGCCGGGTCGCGGCGCCACTTCGGCTTGACCACCACGCGCAGGTCGAGATAGACCCGCTTTTCCAGCAGCGCCTCGATCTCTTGGCGGGCTTCGCTGCCGATTCGCTTGAGCATACTGCCCTCGTGGCCGATGAGAATTCCCTTTTGCGACTCCCGCTCGACGAACAGCCGTGCGGCGATATAGACCGCACCGCCGGGCCGCTCGGTGAACTCCTCCAGGTCCACGGCCACGGCATAGGGTACCTCTTCTCGCAGGTGCAGGAGCGCCTTCTCGCGGATCAGCTCGGCGACGAGAAAACGCTCCTGCACGTCGGTGATCTGGTCGGGCGGATAGTAGCGCGGCCCTGGCGGCAGATAACGGCGCAACAGGTCCACCACCGCCGGCACTCCCTGGCCTTGCAGCGCGCTGATGGCGATGTCTTCCGTGACCGTGGGCAACAGCTCGCGGTAGCGGCGACCGTGTTCGAGCAGCACGGCCGGCGGCGTGATGTCCATTTTGTTCAGGACGAGGATGACCGGCAACGTGTGTCGGCTCAGGCTCGTCGCCACCTGGCCGTCCTCTTCGTTGGGCGGCCGGCTGACATCCACCACCCATAGCACCAGGTCGGCGTCGGGCAGGGCGCTCAGGGCCTCGGCGAGCATGAACTCGCCCAGTTTGTGGCGCGGGCGGTGGATACCGGGTGTGTCAATGAAAATGGCCTGGAGGTCGTCCAGGGTGAGGATGCCGAGGATGCGATTACGGGTCGTCTGCGGTTTTGGCGAGACGATGGCCAGCTTTTGCCCCAGGATGGCGTTCATGAGGGTGGATTTGCCCACGTTGGGCCGACCCACCACGGCCACGAAGCCGGAGCGATGGTCAGGGGGGACGTCGCCCAGCAGGTCCTCGGTCATGGGCGGGTTGTTTCAGCTCCCCAGGAGGTCAGCGACGACGGCGCGTTCGGCCAGCAGCTCTTCGCCTGTGGCCTGGATGCCGGCCTGGATTTCGGGGTCTACCTTCAGACCCTCCACGATTTGGTAGGTACCGTCGCCGGGGCAGACGCAGGGGAAGGAGAAGATGACGCCCTTCGGTGCGCCGTAAGCGCCGTCGCTGGGCACGGCCATGGAGACCCAATCGCCCTTACGGGTGCCGAGCGCCCAATTGCGCACGTGGTCAATGGCGGCGTTGGCCGCCGAGGCCGCCGAGGAAGCCCCGCGGGCCTTGATCACGGCCGCGCCCCGACCGACCACGGTGGGCACGAACTCCTTCTTGTACCAGCGTTTGCCCACCAGGTTGAGGGCCTTGCGCCGGCCGATGCGGCAGTGGCTGATGTCGGGCACCATCGTGTTCGAATGGTTGCCCCAGATGATCATCCGGTAGATATCGGCCACGTTGGCGCCGGTCTTGCGCGCGAGCTGGCTGATGGCGCGGTTGTGATCGAGCCGGGTCATGGCCGTGAACCGTTCGCGCGGGACATCGGGCGCGTGGCTCATGGCGATGAGGGCATTCGTGTTGACCGGATTGCCCACGACGAGGACGCGGATATCGCTGGCGGCGTAGTTGTTGATGGCCTTGCCCTGCTCGACGAAGATGGGCGCGTTCCGGCCCAGCAGATCGCTGCGGTCCATACCGGCCTTACGCGGGAACGCGCCGACCAGGATGGCCCAATTGGCGCCATCGAAGGCCACTTTGGGGTCATCGGTCAGCACCATATCGTGGAGCAGAGGGAAGGCGCAATCGGTCAGCTCCATGGCGACGCCCTCGAGCACGCCCATCGCTGCCGGAATTTCGAGCATTTTGAGGATAATCGGTTGTTTGGGGCCGAAAATATCGCCGTTGGCGATGCGGAACAACAGGCTATAGCCGATCTGACCGGCCGCGCCGGTGACGGTGATGGTGATCGGTGTGGTCATGATGGAGCTCTCCTTTGGTTTTTTTGGAGTAACTATGTCAGGCCCGTGACGATGATGGCTCAGGTTGCGACAAGGTTCCATCCCAGGCAGACGAAAGACGAAAGACGAAGGACGACTTTTCTTCGTCCTTCGTCTTTCGTCCGTCGTCCTGGCGCTGTC
>JAOADB010000107.1 GCA_026417535.1 Caldilineales bacterium | reverse complement strand
ATGCGGGTCAGGGGGCTGAGCACGAAGAACAGGACCAAGCCCACGAGGAGCTGGATGTCCATGCTGACGGTGTAGAGTTGGCCCATGCGGTCGTCGAGGGCCGTCCAGGGCCGACGGCTGCGCAGCCCTTGCAGGGTGCGAACGAGGACGATGATGGCGGCGATGATCACGAGCCAACGAAGCAGGTTGTGAAGGGCAAGGAAAAGGGGGTACATGGTGACTGATGATTGGGATTCGTTGCGGATTGGGGCCGATTACGGGACGAAGGACGAACGACGGAGGACGGAAGAAGCTCCTCCAAGCTCCTCTCAGCTCCTTCAAGCTCCTTCAAGCTCCTCTCAGCTCCTCCAACCTCCTCAAGCGCCCCCGAGTTCCCTCACCCTCTCGTTCTGGCGGACGGTGGCGAGTTCCTCGCTCCGGCGCTTCAGGGCCAGGGCCAGCAAGGCCAGCGCCACGGCGACAACGCCGACGACGGTATAGGCGCTCTGATAACCGACCACGCCCCCGCCGGCCGAAGCCGCCACGGCGCCGACGAGGGCGCCGCCGATGAGCTGACCGGTCGCCGTGAAGAGGGTGAGGGCGCCCTGGGCCGAGGCCCGGTCGCTGAGAGGCGCTTCGTTGAGCATGATATAGCGCAACGGCGCCCCCAGCAAGATGCCCAAACCCAAACCGACGAGGATCGCGCTGGCATAGAACACCGTCCAGCCGATGGTCGCCAGGCCCACCAGCAGCATGCCGGCCGCCACGAGCACCGACCCCAGGAAGACCACCGGTCGCGAGCCGAAGCGGTCGAGCATGCGACCGGCCAAGGGCGAACCGACGGCCATGGCCAGCACTGCCGGCAGCAAGAGGGCGCTGGCGCGCGATTCGCTGATGCCAAAAGCCGCCACCAAGAGGGCCGGCACGAACACCACTGCGGCTTCACCCAGGCCGGCGCCCAACGCGAGACCACTGCCCACGGCAATTTGACGGCGACGGAACAGCCCCACGCGCAGGATGGGGTCCTCGGCCCGCTGTTCGACCACCCAGAACACCGGCAAGAGCAGCACGGCCCCCGCCAGGAACGGCCACACCCCTGGCGAGGTGATGCTCTGGGCAAAGCGGGCCGTGTCGAGCCGATTGATGCCATAAGTCAGGGCGGCCAGACTGGCGCCGAGGACGACCATGCCCACGGCGTCAAAACGCCGTCGCTGCGCCGGACGCCCGCCCGGGAGAAAACGCATGGCCGCCAGGATGACCACCAGGGCAATGGGCAGGTTGATCAGGAACAACCACGGCCAGCCGGCGAAACGCAAGATGACGATCCCCAGCACCGGGCCGATGAGAAAGGCCAGACCGAACACGGCGCCGATCATCCCCAGGGCGCTCCCGCGCTTTTCCGGCGGAAACGTGTCGCCAATGACGGCGCTGGCCACCGGAAAGACGCCGCCAGCGCCGAAGCCCTGCAAGGCCCGTCCGGCCAGTAAGAAGGCGAAACCCGGCGCCAGGGCCACCAGCAACGAGCCCAGGGCAAACAGCCCCACATCGAGCACGTACACCGGCCGACGGCCCCAGGCATCGGCCAGCTTGGCCATCAGCGGCGTGCCGATGAGGTTGAAGAGCACATAGGTCGTGAACACCCAGGCCAGGGCCCGGTCGTCCACAGCGAAGCTCTTTTGGATGGCGGGTAGGGCCGGCGCCACGATGGCGATATCGAGCGCGCCCATGAGCACGCCCAGGAAGAGGATGAGGAGGATGCGGTTGCGGGCGCGAACGTTGATGGGTGACATACCGTTCCTCGCTTTGTGCCTGAAAGAACTAACTGACCGGTCGGTCAGAAACGGACAAAGCGAGGCTGATTGTAGCGAGGAGCGCCGTCCCTGTCAAGTGTTGGAGGGGTTTTAGAGGAGCTGGAGGGAGTTGGAGGGAGCTGGGGGGAGCTGGGGGAGCTTCTTTCGTCCGTCCGGGAATCGGCCCAAAACCGGGACGAAGGACGAAAACCCCATCGTCCGTCGTCTTTCGTGTGTTCAGGCGAGGCCGATCAGGTCGGCCACGATTTTGCCCGAGGCCAGAACGCCCGGCACACCCGCGCCGGGATGGGTGCCAGCGCCGGCAAAGTAGAGGTTCTCGAAATCCTCCGAACGGTTGTGCGGGCGGAACCAGGCCGATTGGAAGAGGGTCGGCTGCACCGAGAAGGCCGAGCCCAGGTAGCTGTTCAGCGTATCCCGGAAGTGGAGCGGGTCAATGACGTGCTCGGTGACGATGTTCGCCTGGAGATCGGGCAGGTAGTTCTGCTCCAGGAAGGTCATGATGGCATCGCGGTAGGGTTTGGCCTGTTGGCGCCAGTCAATACGGGCCTGCAAATGCGGCACCGGCGACAGCACGTAGAACGTCTCGCAACCGGGCGGTGCCAGCGAAGGGTCGGTCAGGGTGGGCATGTGCAGGTACAGCGAAAAGTCCTCGGGCAGGCCCTTGTTGGCGAAGATGGCCCGCAACAGGCCCTTGTAGTCCTCGCTCAGAATGATGTTGTGATGCGCCAGCCCTTGGTCGCGGTATTGGCGGCGGGTACCGAAGTAAATCACGAACAGCGACATGCTGTACTTCTTGGCCTTCACCCAGGCGTCGCTGTTGCGGCGCCGTTTCGCCGCCGGGATCAGGTTGAGATAGGTCCAAGCCACGTCGCTGTTGGCGACGACGGCATCCGCCCGGTGCACGCGGCCGTCGGCCAGCCGCACCCCGGTAACCCGCCGTCCTTCGACCAGGATTTCCTTGACCTCGGCGTTCAGGTGCATACGGCCGCCCAACTCGGTGAACAGACGGGCCATCGCACGCACGATGCTCCCGGTGCCGCCAAGGGCATAGTGGATGCCCCATTCCCGTTCGAGATAGTGGATGAGCACATACAGAGAGGAGGCGCTGAGGGGATTGCCGCCGATGAGCAGGGGGTGGAACGAGAAACAGCGGCGCAAGAAATCGTCCTGGATGAACTGCGAGACGTAGCCGTACACGCTACGGTACGATTGCAGGCGGATGAGATCGGGCGCCACCCGCAGCATGTCGGTCAGATGAAGGAAGGGCTTGTCAATGAGAGCAATCCCGGTCTCGAAAATCGCTTTGGTTGTGGCGATAAAGCGCGTGTAGCCTTCCTTATCGGCGGGATTGAATTTTTCGATTTGTTGCAGAATGAAATCGTGATTACCGTTATAATCGAGGTAACGTTTTTTGTGATCAAAAATTCGATAAAACGGATCGAGAGGCACAATTTGAAAGTAATCTTCGCGTTTTTTCCCGGCCAACTGCCAGATTTCATCGAACATCCAGGGCGCGGTGATGACCGTGGGACCGCCATCGAAAACGAAACCCTGGCTTTCATACGTGTAGGCGCGACCGCCGGGTTTATCACGTTTTTCAAAAATGGTGACGTCGTGGCCTTGGGCGGCTAATCGAATGCCCGCGCTCAGCCCACCAAAACCACTACCGATGACGATGATGTGTTGTTTCATGGGGATTGGTGAAGTTGGTAACTGGTAAATGGTTATTGGTTACTGGTTACTGGTTACTGGTTACTGGTTACTGGTAATTGGTTATTTTGGGGCAAAAGCGAGTAACAGCCTTTGCACATCCGGCCAGGCCGGAGCCTCTGGATTGACCAGGTCGTGGCCTCCGTTCAGCTCATGATAGCTCAGCGGGCCGCCCAGACGCATCGCCAGCTGCCGCGTGCGGGCGGGTGGGACAACCGGGTCGAGTCGGCCTTGGAGAACCAGGGTCGGCATCCGCACGCGCGGGGCCAGGCGATAGGCGCCCTTACCGATGGCGCCGATCTCGTCCAGCAGCTGCGCCGGCAGGCTGAACTCGGCCAGGGCCTGTCGCACGGCCGGGTCATCCAAATCGAGACCCGGCAACAGGGCTTGAAGCCCCGCCCGCACCTGTGGGTCGGCCCAATCAGGGCGAAACAGGCGGAACGGTCGTAACCGGGGTACAGCCAGGCGGATGAGAGGCCAGAACAGGGCCAGCGGGCCACCGCCCATCGTCCAAAAAGGCGCCAGCAGCGCAAGGGCATCGGGCGGACGTTGGGCAGCCGTCTGCAGGGCCAACGCCCCACCCAGGGAATGGCCCACGAGGAGGACGGGGTGATGCTCCTGACGCAGGGCGACCAGGGCCCGATCAACCGCTGCCAGCCAGTCGGCGGCGCGACGTTGGGCCAGGGTGGCGATGTCGGGACCCAGGCCGGGCAGGAGCAGCCCCTGCACCGACCAGCCGGCTTCGTACAGGGTTTGGGCCAGCCCCCGCATTTCGGCCGGCGATCCCGGAAAGCCATGCACGAGCAGGGCTGCCGGCCTGCCTCCGGCCCAGAAAAAAGGACGATGGTGCGGCGCCGCAAACGCAGCGGCAAAAGCGACGCTCAGGTCGGGAAACGGTGTTGTCGTGACGGCAGGCATGAACTTAGCGATGCGCGATGGTCCCCAGGCGCCGGGTGGCCAGCCAAATGGCCGGCAGGCGGCGCCATTTGCCCCAGGTGGTGACGTGGGCGCGACGCGAGAAAACGTCGTAATCGTGGGCTTCGATATCATCGAGGATGTGGCGATAGAAGGTGGCTGCCGCCGCAATGGCCAGACGTCCGTCGGGATGGAGCAAGCCGATGCCGGGCCAGGCCTCGTCGTAGAGCTGCCGATTGCGATCGATCTGAAAGCGCATGAACGCCCGCCAGCGCGGGGTCACCCGGCCCTCGGCCAGGTCGCCCGGACGAATGCCAAAATCGTACAGCTCCTCCAGCGGCAGATACACGCGGCCGTGGGCAAAATCGGCGGCGATATCCCGCAGGATATTGGTCAGCTGCAGGGCCACCCCCAACTTGACGGCGTAAGGAATGGCAGCCGGGCCGGCAAACCCGATGATGTGCATCGTCATCAGGCCCACGGTCGAGGCGACACCATAGCAATAGGTGGTCAAATCGGCAAAGCTCTGATAGCGCCGTTGGGTGAGATCGCGGGCCACGCCTTCGATCAGCTGCTCGGCGTAGCGCCGTGGGATACGGAAACGATGCCGGGTGTCGGCCCAGGCCAGCGCCACCGGGTCATCGGGGTCGGGATGGTCATCGAGCGCCCGGCGTTGCCAGTCCCGCAAGGCGCGCAGCATATCGGCCTCATCGGCCTCGGTTTGCCGATCAACCAGGTCGTCGGTCACCCGGCAGAAGGCATAGAGCGCACGCGCAGCCCGTCGTTTGGGGGCCGGCAACAGAGCCGATGCCAGGTAAAACGAGCGGCTGTGCTCGGCGGTCATGGCCGTACAGGCGGCATAGGCACGGTCAAGCCGCGTTTTTTCGCCGACCTGCTGAAGAATGCCATCGCCGACCTGCGGATGGGTCAAAGAATACCAGGCCTCTTGGGCCAGCGCGATCAAAGGTTTTTCCCAGCTGTGCGGATGAGTGGTCATGGCGGCAGCTCAACGAAAGAGGCATGCGTGGGAGGCGATAGACGAATCGGCTGCCATCCTAGCAAATTGCAAAAGATTTGTCAAGTATTTGCAAAGTATTTGACCACCAAAAAAGGGCGTCGTCCTTTGCCTTCCGTCACCCCGTTCGGCCAACACCCCGGACGAAGGACGAACGACGAAGGACGAAAAAGCGTCGTCCTCCGGCCTTTGCCTTCCGTCACCCCGCTCGGCCAACACCCCGGACGAAGGACGAACGACGAAGGACGAAAAAGCGTCGTCCTCCGCCCTTCGCCTCCCGTCATATCGCTCGGCCAACACCCCGGACGAAGGACGAACGACGAAGGACGACCACTATCGTCCATCGTCCATCGTCCGATCATCCTACACCAGCGCCAGTAGGATTTGGGCGATGATGATTTTGGCGATCGTCGCCAAAGGGAACACCGTGGCGTAGCCGATGTTGGGCAACTCGTTGCGGGCCTGGGCCAGGGCAAAGCCCAGCACCGACGGCTGCGTTTCGATCCCGCCGAGAATCCCCGTCAGCAGACCCATCGGAATCTTCAAGAGGTGGTAACCGACCACCAGTGTGACCAGGCCCGTCAGCACGGTGATGGCCGCACCCGCCAGGAAGAGCTGCCAACCGTTGCCGCTGACCAGGGTCGTGATGAAGGTGTGCCCAGAACGCAGGCCGATGCTGGCCAGCAGGAGCATGAGGCCGACCTGCCGCAGGATGAGGTTGGCGCTGTAGGGCAATTGCCAGATGATAGGCCCCGTGCGCACCCGCGCCCCCAGGATGAGGCCGCTGAGGAGGGGTCCGGCCGCCAATCCCAGCCGGAAAACGCCCCCGCCCGGCAACGGCAACGGCGCCAGACCCAGCAACAGGCCGAGGGTCAGGCCCAGGCCAAAGGACAGCATGTCAATCTCGCTCAATTCGCGGTAGGAATCGCCGAAGAACTTGCTCACCGCCTCCATGTGCTCTGGCCGCGCCACCACCCGGACACGGTCGCCCGGTTCGAGCACCGTGTCGCCGTGGGGCAGGAACTCGATGTCCCCGCGGCGTACCCGGGTGACGATGGCCCCGAACTGTTGCGGCAGGTTCAGATCGCGCAGCCGCTGGCCGATGACGCGTGGGTTGGATACGAACACGCGCCGGAAATCGTATTCGCTGCGGTCCAGTTCCAGGTGGATATCGGTCATCTCTCCCAACGCTGCCGCTACGCGGGCGATTTCCTCCTCGGTGCCGATGACGCTGACCAGGTCTCCCGGTGCAAAACGGGTGCTGCCGTCGGCCAGCCGGGTTTTGCCCTCGTGCTGCATGCGGCCGAACACCACGTCCCACCCGTAACGGGCGGTCAACTCGGACAGGGGAAGGCCGATCACGTCCGGACGGGTGACGCGCAGGGTGCGGTTGTGCAGCCGCAGGGATGTGGCCCGCAGGTCTTTGATCGTTTTGGCTTCGGCCTCGTAGTCAATCCGCCACAGGAGTTGGCAGACGAGGATGACGGTGATCATGCCCAGGACGCCCATGGGATAGGCGATGGAATAGCCCACCGTCGGCTGCGTCAGCAGGGTCTCGAGCTGCCCCGCAGGCGCGGTGCGTTGCAGGGTATCGAGCACACCGGCCAGAGCCGGCGTGTTCGTCAGACTGCCCGTGAAAAGTCCGGCGACGATGGGCGCGGGCAGGCGCAGGAGGCGGCCTAGGCCGAAGGCGAGCAAACCGGCGAACACGAGCACGGCCAACGCCAGCAGGTTGTCGCGCACGCCCTTGCGGCGCAGCATCGCCACAAAGCCCGGCCCGCTCGACAGGCCGATGGTGTACATGAAAACGACTAACCCTAGGTCGAACAGGCCCTCTGGCAACTTGAGGCGCGGGTCAAGGGCGCCGACGGCCAGCCCGACGAACAGCACCGCGGCCACACCCAAGCTGACCCCTTTGACCTGGAATCGTCCCAACAGATAGCCGATGGCCGTGGTGAGGAAAAGCAATAACAGAGGCGCCGAGACCAGAAAGTCAATCATGGTAGGATTCGTTGCGGCAACGAACGGAAGGGGCCATACGTATCGGTTACGGCCACTGTAGCACAGAAGCGGGTGGTTGCCCAAGATGGCGCTGTGTCGTTATAATCGCCTCAGGTAACTGCTCAGGCCGATGCCGATAATGGCTCAGGTTCCGACAGGGTTCTACCCTAAGCAGACGAACGATGTAGCGCAAGACATCTCGCTCTCCGTCTTTCGTCCGCCGTCCGAGCGAGCGGCCGATGACGGAAAGGGAAGACCCATTTCGGAACGCAAGGCAGTAGGCTGAGCTGTTCCCCTCCCAGGATGGTTCCCATGGTCGCAGGCGCTCCCGCTCCCGGACGGGCTATCGAAGCGCTGTGGGCGCTGGCGCTCGGTCTGGCGGCGCTCCTCATCTACCTGCCTACGGTAGCCCCTTCGGTCACCAGGGGTGACGGCGGGGAATTGCAGTTGCTTGCCCATCGCCTGGGGGTGCCCCATCCCCCAGGGTATCCGTTGCTGTTGTTGCTGAACGGAGTGGCGGCCCGTCTCCCGCTGCCCGGCGACGTGGCCGGGCGGGTCAACCTGTTCAACGCCGTGACGAGCGCCGCGGCGATGGGCCTTTTCTATCCTCTGACGCGCGCGCTCGGGGCCGGTCGGGGGCCGGCCTTCTTGGGCGGTTTGATCCTCGCCATGAGCCAGCGGCTTTGGATGCATGCCCAGGCCGCCGAGGCCTACGGTCTGGCCAACGCGTTCCTCCTCCTGTGCCTGTGGCAGCTGGCGCGTTGGGAGTCGCAGCGCCGCGTCCTGTGGCCCCTTGCCCTGACCTTTGGGCTGGGCCTGACCCATCACATCAGCTTGCGACCGGTGGCCCTGATGGCGGTGGTTTACATGGCGTTGCGGGCGCCGGACCTGATCCGACAACCGCGGCGTTGGCTGCCGGCGCTGGCCCTAGGCCTTCTGCCGCTCAGCCTCTACGGCCTCTTGCCTTTCATCGCCCACCATTATCAGAGCCTGCCGGAACTGCAGGGACGGATTCTCGATGTGCCCAAACCGGTAGCGGCCGGCTTCATCTCGCCTCACTACTACGCCGGTTTTGCCAACCTGGTCTTCCTTTTCGATTACGGCCGCCAATGGCTTTTGGCCGGCGACCCCCTCGGCCTGGCCGCCTGGGATGACTTCCTGGCGCTGCTGCGCCAGCAGTTCCCGTGGCCGGCGCTGCTCCTGGCGCCGGTGGGGATGGTCGGTCTCTGGCGTCGTCGGCGTGGGTATGCCCTCTGGCTCGTGGCGACCGGGGTCCTCCTGTTGTGGGCGGCGCTGCGCTTTCTGAGCCATATCGGCGAGGACGGCGACGGTTTCATCTCCGTGTTCGTTCTGACGGGCATAGGGATCACCCTGGGCATCGAGACGATGGTCGCAGCGGCGACGGCTCGCCTGGGCCGACCGATGGTGCGACCCCTATTGGTGGCGGCCTTCGGCCCGTTGGTTATCGTCCAGGCCCTGGAGCAGTATCCGCAGGCATTGGCCCGACGTCAGCTCGATACCCGCGCGCAGGCCCTGGCCATGCTCCAGGCGCCCCTGCCGCCGGGCGCCGTTGTTGTCGGCGAATGGCACGACATCACCCCGTTGCGCTATCTCCAGCGCGTGGAGGGAATACGGCCCGACCTGTGGGTGATCCACGCCGATGCCGTGGGCATCACCATTTTGCAGCCCCGCGCCGTGGCCGCGGATGTGCCTTTCTATGTCCTGCGCCGCACCTCGGCCGGGCTGCGGTTGTTGCCCCTGCCGCCAGCGCCATCCCCCGCCATCACCCATCCCGACCTTCGCCGCCTGGATCCGGCCGTGACCTGGCTGGGCTATGACCTGGAACCCAACCCGATCCGGCCCGGCCAGACTCTCCGTCTGACCTTCTACTGGCGTGCCACGGCCCGGCCCACCGCCGATTGGACTACGTTCATCCACCTCCTCGACGTCGCCGGCGAGAAACGGGCCCAGGTGGACCGGATTCCGGTGGGCTTTTTCTACCCGCCCACGGCTTGGGCGGCGAATACCGTCATTGCCGACCAGTATGAACTGACGGTACCGGCCGATTTGCCCCCCGGCCCGTATCGCCTCGTCTTTGGGGCCTACAGCGGCGACCAACGCCTCGTCTGGGCCGACGGTCGTCAGGAGCAGCCCCTGGCCGAGGTGCTCATCTCCGCATGGTGACGATTCAAGCCGATATCCGTGATGGCCTGCCAGCGAGACGGAAGACGAAGGACGGAAGACGAAGGACGAAGGACAGACGGAAGACGCTCCCTCAAGCTCCCCACGCTCTTTCAAGCTCCCCTCCGTTTATGGTATTCCCCACCTTCCCGACTTTTCCGCTTTTGCTCGGTCCCACCCCCTTGCATGACCTGCCCCGCTTTTCGGCCTGGCTGAATGCCGGGATTGAGGTGTGGATCAAGCGCGATGACTTGACGCCCTATGCCTTGGGCGGCAACAAGCTGCGCAAATTGACCTATCTGGTGGCGGATGCCCTGGATAAGGGTGCTACCGACCTGGTGACCACGGGCGCCGCGCAATCGAACCATTGCCGACAGACGGCCGCCGCAGCGGCGCGAGCCGGTTTGGGCTGCCATCTCGTGCTGCGAGGACGGCCGGAAGACCGGCCCGGTGGCAACGTGTTGCTCGACCATCTGTTCGGCGCCACCCTCCATTGGGCCGATGCCCAGGACACAACGGCGGCCATGGCCGCCCTCGTTGCCGGATTGGAGGCTGCCGGCCGCCGGCCCTATGCCATCCCCTTGGGCGGTTCCACCCCGTTGGGCGCCGTGGGCTATGCCTTTGCCTGGCTGGAACTGGCCGAACAGGCCCGTGCGGCCGGCGTGACGTTTGCCGACGTCGTTTTTGCCCCCAGTTCCGGCGGCACCCAGGCCGGTCTAGCCGTCGGCGCCGCCGCCACCGGTTTCACCGGCCGCCTGCACGGTATCTCGGTGGATCGGTCTGCGGCCGTGCTGGAGACGATCACCGGGCCGCTGACGGCAGCGACGGCGGCGTTGCTCGGCCGCGCGGATGCGTATCCCGTGGTCATCCACGATGCCTATTTGGGCGCCGGTTACGGGGTGATGGCTGCGGCCGAGCGCGAGGCCATCCTGGCCCTGGCCCGCCGTGAAGGTATTCTGGCCGACCCGGTCTATACCGGTCGGGCCCTGGCCGGGTTGATTGACCTGGCTCGCCGCGGGGAGCTCCGCAGCCCGGTGCTGTTCTGGCATACAGGCGGTGCGCCGGCGCTCTTCGCCTACGAACGAGAGCTGTTGGAGGGGGCCTTCCTTTCGAACGTTCCAGCGTTGGAACGTTGAAACGTTGGAACGTTATCGGATCGTTGACGGATGTGGCCATGGAGGCCGGGGGTGGCGGAGGATGGGGCAGCGGGGGCGGACCCCCGCACTCCCCGGCATGAGCTTGGCGCCGGGCAAAGTGTGGCGCCGGGTGGGTGATGCGTCGCTGGCCGAGCAGAGTCTTCCACTCCGTAGCCCGATCGTTCCGCCGAACGTTCAAACGTTGGAACGTTCCAACGAACGTTATCGCCTCGTTGACGCATGTGGCCATGGAGGCCGGGTGGTGGCGAAGGACGGGGCAGCGGGGGCGGACCCCCGCACCCCCCGACCTGGGGGCGTGCCGCCCCCAGTCCCCCGGCATGAGCTTGGCGCCGGGTGGGTGGGGCGCGCCACGCCGCAGGCGTTTGCGGACGAGGCCCCTCGATGTTTGGGGTGGCGAAGGGTCTGTGCCCATGGGCGAGGCTGTCGGCCGGGCCTGGAAGGTACGGCCGCTGCGCGGCGGGTACCCGCGGGAGGGGGCGGCCATGGGTGGGGTTGGGCCGAGGACGAAACGAAAAAGG
>JAOADB010000106.1 GCA_026417535.1 Caldilineales bacterium | reverse complement strand
AAGCCGAGATTGCCGAGCAGCAGGACGACGAGCAGCGCCGGGAACGCCGCCCACAGCTCGACGTGCAGGAAGACGGCGGTGAGCGGCACGACGATGGCCTGCGTCCAGCCTTGGCTGCGCGCCAGGTCGGGCCATTGGAAGCGCGGGTCGCTGCGCACATCCTCGGACGTGACAATCCGACCCTCCACTACGGCCTGCCCTGTCAGGCTCCCACGCAGCGAGACCCGCTCCCCGCGGCGATGGCCGCGCGTGGCGCTTTGCAGGATCAGTTCGTCCTCCTCTCGCACCCACAGGGCTGCCACCGGTACATTGAGCAGCTCGCAGGCCAGCTCGACCACCCGGTCGAAAACCTGTTGCGGTGGACGCGTCAGCAGCCCCTCGGCGATTTCCTGGAGGGCGTCGAGCAGTCGCACCTCCTGGATGGCAATGACGGCCTGGGTGGCCAGCGATTGCAAGAGCAAGCTATCGTCCTCGCTGAAAGCCCCCGGCCGGGGACTCTCCAGATTGACCACCCCCTCCAGCCGACCGCTGGCGCCGATGAGGGGCACGGCCAGCTCCGAGCGCATCTCCAAATCGTGGTCCAGCGGGTAGTAAATCCGCGCCCAGGGGTCGGCCCGCACATCGGGAATGCACAAGGGCCGGCGGTATTTGGCCACCCAGCCGGTGATGCTCGTCGTGTTGATGGGCAGGGCCTCGGTGGCGGGTCGGCCCAGGTCGGCTCCGGCAATGGCCCGGGTGACGAGCTGTTTGCCCGTGGGGTCTACCACCCGCAGGATGCCGTATTGGGCGCCGGTCACCTCCAGCGCCATCTGCAGGATGCTCTCCAGCGTTTCCTGCAGCCCCACCCGCGAGGAGATGAGCAGGTCGGCGCGGCGCAGCCGGGCCAGCTCCTCCTCTTTGCGTTCGAGATGCCGGTGCACGCGGTCGAGTTGCTGCTTGCGATGCAGCGCCATCGCCGCCAGGTTGACGAAATTGTCCAGCAGGAGCAGCTCCGCCGGGCCGAAAGGCCGGTCCTCGTGGAGATACACGTACAGCGCGGCCACGGGTTGGTCCGCGACGATGAGCGGATAGCACACGCCCACGCGCGCGCCCACCGCCGTCATGGCCTCGTGCAACGTGAGGTCGGCTTCCTCGTAGGAGAGCACCCGCTGACGGCGTTCCAACGCACGGCTGCCCAGCCCATGAGGTCGCGGGACATCGGCGCCGCTCTGCGCTGCCCCGACCCCGGCAGCCACCCGCGAGGTCGGCACAAAGGACGCGCGGGCTGCGGGCGCGGCGACATCGAGGATGTAGATGACGGCCGTGGCCGGCCTTCCGGCCACCGCCATCAGAGCTACCACCCCCTCGGCGATCAGCCGCATGATGTCGGCCACAGGCGTGTCGGGGTCCGAGCCGGCGCGATTGACCTCGGCCGCCACGCGATTGAGTTCGGCCAACATGCGGAGCAACGGTTCGTCGGGCGCGAGTGACATAGGGGAGTGGACGATGGACGATTCCGTCGTTCGTCCTTGGTCTTTCGTCCTGAAACTCGGCTGCTGGCCAGGACGAAGGACGACCGACGGAGGACGAAGGTTTTTTCCGTCGTTCGTCCTTGGTCTTTCGTCCTGAAACTCGGCCGCTGGCCAGGATAAAAGACGACCGACGGAAGACGAAACCTCACCCCCATTATACCCTTCCGTTTTGACGGGTGGCGTGATCCGTTTGGGTCATTCCCCGTCCGGGGCTTTCGGCCACGGGCCGGAACGAACGCCCAACAACGGTGGGCGAAAGCCCTTTCCATCGTCTATCGTCCATCGTCTGGACAGCATCCCCGGAAACACCGATAATGGAAAGGGTCAAACCCTGCCGATTGGTTTTCGTGAAGCGTGACCGTTCCTTTCGCTACGGCTCTGTTTCCACCCGAACCGACCTCCGAATGGCAGTCGGCCTATGAGCGCGGGCTGGCGCGGCTGCGACATCTGCCCGATGGGCACAGTGGGGCCACGCGTCAGGCCCTCACCGCCTGCCTTCCCTACCTTGCGGCGGCGCTGGCCGAGGCCGCCTGGCCCGAACATGTGGCCGTTTCGTTCGAGCGCCTGGCGCAGACCGCGCCCGACCCGGCGGCGTTGTTCGGCTATCTCGCCGCCAACCCGCGCGCGCTGGAGATGCTGACCACCCTTTTCGCTGGCAGCCAGTTCCTCAGCGACGTGCTCCTGCGCCAACCCGAAGACGCCTTGCGGCTCCTGGAACGGCATGATGAGAACGGTTTGGCCCGCCGCAAGCAGACGGCCGATTTTCGGGCCGAGGCCCTGACCGCAGCCAACGGTCCCGACACCGATGGCGGCATCAACCTGGACGCCGCCCGCGACGCCCTGCGCCGGTATCAGCACTGGCAGATCCTCCGCATCGGCGCCGCCGATTTCCTCGGCCTGCTCGACCTCACCGCCGTGACCAGCCAGCTCTCGCGGTTGGCCGACGGTCTCGTGCAGGCGGCGCTGACCCTGGCCGCGCGGCGCTTGGGGCTGGTCGAAGACGATGACGCCAGGCTGGCCGGCTTCGCCGTCCTGGCCCTGGGCAAACTGGGCGGCGCCGAAGTCAACTACAGCTCGGACATTGACCTGGTCTTCCTGGCCCGGAGCGACCATCCGCCGTTCCTCCACTTGGGCCGCCTGCTCATCGATATCCTGTCACGGGCAACGGCCGCCGGCTTCCTCTACCGGGTGGACATGCGGCTGCGCCCCTGGGGCCGCGACGGCGCACTGGTCACCACCTTCGATGCCTATCTCGACTACCTGCGCCGCCATGCTCGGTTGTGGGAAAAACAGGCCCTGCTCAAGGCCCGCCCGATTGCCGGCGACCTGACCCTGGGCGCCGATTTTCTGGACCGGGCGCAGCCCTTCATCTTCGCCGTAGACCCCGATACCGCCCGGCGGGACATCGCCGCCATGAAACAGCGCACCGAGGCCTATCTCCAACAGCAAGGCCGGCAATGGGGCGAGGTCAAACTGGGCGTCGGTTCGATCCGCGATGCCGAATTCGTGGTCCAGTACCTGCAGCTCGTCCACGGCGGACGCGAACCGGGCGTCCGCAGCGGTCGCACCCTCGATGCCCTTTCCCGCCTTTTCGGTGCCGGTCTCATCTCGGCGGCCGACCATCGTGTCCTGGGCACGGGCTACGTTTTCCTGCGCGCGGTCGAACACGCCTTGCAGCTCTTGCACTACCGGCAGACTTCGACCCTGCCGACTGCTCCGGCCGAGCTGGAGGCCCTGGCTCGGCGTTTGGGCTTCGGCGGCGAACGGGCCCGTGAATCGTTCCTGACCCGCTACGAGCAGCATTGCACCGCTGTGCGCCGGGTCTACGAATCCTTTTTCGGAGACAATGCCATGTCCGCGCCCCCCGTCCACGAAGATCGGACATCCGGTACGCCTCCGGCAGCCGTGGCGGCCCATGTCCAACGCCACATCGAACGCCTGGACGCCGCCTACACCACCGTCTTCGGCCCGGAGGAAATCCGCCATCATGCCGAGCTGGCTGCCGGCCTGAGCGAGGCCGAACCGGTAAAGGTCGAGGCCATTCCCCTCGACGATGACCGTTGGCAGGTGACCATCGTCGGCTATGACTACCTGGGCGAGCTGTCGCTCATCTGCGGCCTGCTGTTCGTGTACGGTCTCGACATCCTCAACGGCCATGTCTTCACCTACGAACCGGCTCCCGAGACAAGTCCGCCGCCTCGCGCCGCCGGAGGGCGGACGCGAGGGGCGTTGGCCGACCGCCGCCAGAAAATCGTGGATGTGTTCACCGTGCGCCCGGTGAGCGCGACCGTGGCGGCCGAGCTGGCCGTGGACGGCGGCCGGGGTTTCTGGCAGCGCTATGCCGCCGATCTGACCGACCTGGTGCGCAAGCTCCACTTTCGGCGCCACGATGAGGTGCAGGGCTGGCTGGCGCGGCGCGTGGCTACCGTTCTGGGTCGCCGCGAAGGCGCCGTGGCCCCGCCCTTGCCGGTGGATATCCACATTGACAACGAAACGTCGGAGCGCTACTCCCTGCTCGTCATCAGCGGGATGGACACCCCCGGTTTTCTTTTCGAGCTGACCAACGCCCTGGCCCTCAACGGCGTGTACATCGCCCGGGTCGAGGTCAGTTCGGTGGGCAACCGCGTGCACGACACCCTGTACGTCGTGGACACGAATGGTCGGCCCATCACCTCGCCGCAGCGCCAGCGCGAGCTGCGGGCCGCCGTCGCCCTGGTCAAACACTTCACCCATCTGTTGCCCCATTCGCCCAACCCCGAGCTCGCCCTGATCCAGTTCCGCGAGTTCCTGGCTCAGCTCTTCCGACGCCCTGACTGGCCCGATGAGCTGGTCTCGGTGGAACGGCCCGAAGTGCTGGCCGCCCTGGCCCGGCTGTTGGGGGTCAGCGATTTCCTTTGGAACGACTTCCTGCGCATGCAGCACGCCAACCTGTTCCCTGTGGTCAGCAACGTGGCCGGGTTGGAACGGCCCCGCACCAAGGCCGAGCTGGCCGCAGACCTGCAGGCGCAGTTGGCCTTGGCGCCCGACCCGGAGACGCGGGTGCAGGTGCTGAATGCCTTCAAAGACCGGGAGATGTTCCGGATTGACATGCGCCACATCCTCGGCCACACGAAGCAGTTCGGCCAGTTTTCGGGCGAGCTGACGGAGCTGATGGAGGTCGTGGTGGATGCGGCCTATCGGCTCTGCGAGCTGGGCCTGGTTGCCCAATATGGCCTCCCGCGGCTGGCCGACGGCAGCCCTAGCCCGGTCAGCGTGTTGGCGTTGGGCAAGGCCGGCGGCGCCGAGCTGGGCTTTGCCTCCGATATCGAGCTCATGTTCGTCTATGCCGGTGACGGTCTCACCACCGGCCCCGAACGCATCAGCACAGCCGAATTTTACGAAAGGCTCGTGGCCCAGTTCCTGCGCACCCTGCGCGCCAAACGCGAGGGCATCTTCCACGTGGATTTGCAGCTCCGGCCCTACGGCAAGGCGGGCAGTCTGGCCGTCTCGCTAGAAGCCTTTCGCCGCTACTTCGCGCCCGACGGCCCTGCCTGGGCCTATGAGCGCCAGGCCCTGGTCAAATTGCGGCCCATCGCTGGCGACCCCGACCTGGGCCGACAGATCGTGGCCCTGCGCGATGCCTTCGTCTACACCGGCCAACCCTTCGATGTCGTCGCCATGCGGGCCATGCGCGAACGCCAGCTGCGGCATCTCGTCACACCCGGCACCTTCAACGCCAAATTCAGTCCCGGCGGCCTGGTGGATGTCGAGTACCTGGTGCAGGCCCTGCAGATCACCTACGGCCATGCCCATCCCGAACTGCGGGTGCCCAACACCCGCCAGGCCATGAAGGCCCTGCGTGCGCTGGGTATCCTCGCTCCGGACGATTACGACCGGCTTTTCGCGGCCTACAACTTCCTGCGCAACCTCATCAACGCCCTGCGCATCGTGCGCGGGCACGCCAAAGACCTGACCGTGCCGCCCGCAGGCAGCGAGGAACTGGCCTTTCTGGCCCGACGTCTGGGCTACGATGACGATACCGACCGTCTCCAGGCCGACCTGACCGCCCATACCGTGGCCGTCCAGGCGATCAACCGGCGCCTGCTCGAGGGGATTGGGGCGGCCGCCAGCCAAGATGATCCATTTGGGTAATATCCGCCGAAGGGACGGCGCCCTATACTGAAACACGTTCCCGCCGTGGAAACCGATACGACCGGTTGGTCTACGGCGTTCTCTTTTCCGTCTTTTTTATCCCCGCCGATAGCCCAAAGACCAGGACGAAAGACGGATGACGAACGACGAACCCTTTCCGTCCATCGTCCCTCGTCCCTCTTCTCAAGGAGAACCGCTATGTCCAAAACCCCTGCCGATGTAGTCAAAATGGCCCGTGAAGTCCAAATGGTGGACTTGCGCTTCGTTGACCTGCCCGGCACCTGGCAACACTTCAGCATGCCGGCCCGCGAGCTGACCGAAGAGACCTTCGTTGAAGGCGTCGGCTTCGACGGCTCCTCCATCCGGGGCTTCCAGGAAATCCACGAATCGGACATGCTGTTGATGCCCGATCCGGCCACGGCCTTCATTGACCCCATTTTCGAGGTTCCTACCCTCGTCCTCATTTGCGATGTCGTGGATCCGGTGACGCTGCAGCCCTATTCGCGCGACCCCCGCTACGTCGCCCGCAAGGCCGAAGCCTATCTCCAGCAGACCGGTCTGGCCGATATCAGCTACTGGGGCCCCGAAGCCGAATTTTTCATTTTCAACGACGTGCGCTATGGCGCCGACACGAACTCGGCCTTCTATCGAGTGGACAGCATCGAGGGCTGGTGGAACTCGGCCAGCGACAAAAGCCCCAACCTGGGCGCTCAAATCCCACCCAAGCGCGGCTACTTCCCCGTGCCGCCGGCCGACCAATTCCAGGACGTGCGCAGCAAGATGGTGCTGGCTCTCGAGGCCTCCGGGGTCGAGGTCGAAGTCCATCATCACGAGGTCGCTACGGCCGGCCAGGCCGAGATTGACATGCGCTTCGACAGCCTGGTCAACATGGCCGACAAGCTGATGAAGTACAAGTACATCATCAAGAACGTGGCCCGCAAGCACGGCCTGACCGTCACCTTCATGCCCAAGCCTCTCTTCGGCGACAACGGCAGCGGCATGCACGTGCACCAGAGCCTGTGGAAGAACGGCACGAACGTGTTCTACGACGCGGCCGGCTATGCCGGGTTGTCGGACACGGCCAAGTACTACATCGGTGGGCTGCTCAAGCACGCGCCTGCCCTTTTGGCCCTGGTGGCGCCGACGACGAACTCCTATCGCCGGCTCGTGCCTGGCTTCGAGGCCCCGGTCAACCTGGCCTACTCGCAGCGCAATCGCTCGGCCATCTGCCGGATCCCGGTCTACTCCAAGAGTCCTAAGGCCAAGCGTATCGAGTTCCGCGCGCCCGACCCCTCCAGCAACCCCTACCTGTGCTTTGCCGCCCTGCTCATGGCCGGTCTCGACGGCATCCAGAACCGGATTGACCCCGGCGAACCCATGGACAAGGACCTTTACGAGCTGCCGCCGGAGGAGCTGAAGCTGATCAAGCAGGTGCCCGGCTCGTTGGACGCCGTGCTCGATGCCCTCGAGGCCGACCACGAGTTCCTGCTGCGGGGGGATGTCTTCACGCCCGACCTGATCGAGGCCTACATCGCCTACAAGCGCCAGGTCGAGGTGGACCCCGTGCGGATGCGGCCTCATCCCTACGAATTCACTCTCTACTTCGATGTCTGATCCGATTGGGTGGGTGCTTGCGCCAGCGCACCCCACACCAACGCCAGCAAGACGCCCACCCGCCAGCTGATCGTCGGCCACCAAGGCCCGAACAGGCCCGGCACGATCAGACTCAACCACAACGCCGGCGCCCGCCCCGATCCGAGGCGGGCGCTTTTGTATGCCCAGAACAATCCGGCGCCCATCAGTGCCAGCCACAAAGCACCGCCGATCAGGCCCGTCTCGGCCGTCACCAGCAGGGGCACGTTGTGCACGACGTAGGTCTTGGGCGCCCGCGCCTTGAGGGTGGCGGCGAGATGGCCCGGCCCCACGCCCAACAGCGGCCGTTCGGCGATCACGCTCAGGGTCAGTGTCGCCTCTCGGCGGCGGTCGTTCAGCGAGCGGGCCTCCAACGGCGTCTCCAATTGCACAAAGCGAGTGCTCAGGGCGGCGACGTTGGCCAGGAGAAAGACGCCGCCCGCGAGCAGCGGCACCGCCCAAACGGCCACCGGCGTCTGCATGAAGGGACGCCACCCCTGGCTTCGCCAGGCGATGATAGCCCAAACCGCCAGCGCCAGCCCCAAGGCCAGCCAGGCCGACCGCGAAAAGGAGGCCAAAACCCCCAGCAGGCCCAGGCCGAGCACGCCGGCCCAAACCCAGGCCCGGTCTCCGCGCGCCCGTAGGGCCGTCGGCAGCAGGAGCAACCCAGCCGTGACCAGGCAGGCCCCCAAGGCATTGGGGCCGCTGGCCAGGCCGTAGGCCCGCAACCAGCGCTGACCGGCCACGCTCAGGACGATGACGCCGGGCCGTTGCGGATCGAGTTCCTCTTCGCCCAGGAAGGTCAGGCCTAGGTCGTCCTGTTTCCAGACCTGTCCCAAAGCTACGGCCCCGTGCAGGGCCACGACCAAGGCCAGCGGCCATGCCAGCCGTGGCCGTTCGTTGATGAGATAGAGGTAAACCGGCCAGAGGATGGCAAAGGCGAGCAGGGCCTTGGCCGGTTCACGGCCCCAAGCGGCCCCGGCCTGCCCCAGCAGGGACAGAAGCGCGGCATCGGTCAGAGCCCAAGCCGTATACGCGGCCAGGGGCAAGGTCAGCGCCTGCGGCCCCCATTGCCACGGGCGCCCGGCCGAGCGCCGGGAGAAGGCCCAAAAGACCAGCCAAGCCGCCGGGATCAGGGCCAACATACCCACCTGCCCGCCCCAGGGCAGGTGGACGAGGGGCCACCAGGTGAGCGGCCCACGGGTCAGGCCCTCGGAATAGGTGCCCAGGGCCAGGACCAGAAAAGTGGCAAAACACCCTTCGGCCAGTCGTGACGCGCGGAAACGTTCCCTCATGCCGTTACGGTAGCAAAAACACGGCATTTGGGCAATGTTGCCCGCATTCGTCGTGCGTTCTCCGTCCCGTCGCTCGGCCAAAAGACTGGGACAAACGACGAAGGACGAACGACGAAAGCCCTTCGTCCTCCGTCATTCGTCCTTCGTCCCGTCGCTCGGCCGAAAACCAGTCACTCGTAACCAGTCATCAATCTCACCTCCGCCTCCTCCACCATCCCGCGGCGGGCAAAATCGCGGGCCACCCGGCGCTGCAGGTCGAAGGGGTCCTCGCCGAGAAACAGGTTGTAGCGGTCTTCGTGTTGGCGATGCTCGGCGGCCAGGTACTTCTTGCCGTGACGATAGACCGGCATCGTCAGCTCGCCCCGACCGTCGGCAGTGGGATAGGTCAGCCGGTAGGGTTGCGGGGTCAGGTGCTGGCGTAGCCGCTCCCATCCTTCGGGGAACAACCGATCGGGCCGCAGATCGAAGGGGTCGTGGAGGCGGCGGTCGGCGATCAACGCCTGCGCCACCATCGCCTGGAGGGCCAGAACCTCGGTGCCGCCGTTGACCGGCACCTCGCGACGACGGCTGGCGGCAAAGGTGTAGATGCTCTGCCCATCCGCGGTCGGGAAGACCGGCGCCCAGAATTCATTCTCGCCGGGCACCCGTTTCTTGAGATAGAACACCGGCCGGATGAGACCCAAAGTGTTCATGTCCACCCCGCGCACGTGCAGGCGCTCGCTTTTGTGCACCCGCCCCAGCTCCTCCATGGTGTGCAGGTAATCGCTGAGGTAGTGGCGCACCTTGGCCAGCTCGACATGGCGAAAGACCGGCCCGCCCGGCGTCGTCGCCATCACCTCATCCTCGATGGTGTACACAGGTAGAGCTGTTGGGACCCGTCGGCGGCGAAGACGTAGGTGGGCAGCCGGGCCATGTTGATCAAACCCGACAGCAGCGTCTCCACCGGCTCAAACAGGTCGGCGGGAGCGGCCGCCTCCACGCGAAAACCGCAGATTTCGACGTTGTAGGGCGTCCCGTTGCGCTGCCGACCGTCGTAGTGCACGGGTACGTGGAAGTAGGTGTCGGGCGGGATGATCTCCCCGTCCAGCGAGATCGAGAGGATGTAGGGGACAGTCGCCCCTTCGGTGGGGCCGTTGTGGAAAAGGGTGAGACGCATGGTTCGCCTCCCGTTCGGGAAAACGTAACGGTTCAGGCCGGGGTGCCGGGCATGACCCGCTCCCCGCGTTGGGCCACGACCACCGGGCCGAATTCGGGATAGCCGATGGTACCGTGTTCGGACAGGTCCAGGCCCTCCAGCTCCTCTTTGGCCGAGACGCGGATGCCGTACACCTTGTTCATCAGCCAGAAGAGGGCGAAACTGCTGCCGAAAGACCACACGGCCACGGCGAGGACGCCCAGAGCCTGCACACCCAATTGGGCGAAACCGCCGCCGTAGAACAACCCCGGCTGCCCCCAGGTCACCTGGGTGAAGGCCATGACCTCCGGGTTGGCGAAGAGGCCGACCATGAGGGTGCCGAAGATGCCGCAGCCGGCATGGACGGCGACGGCGCCCACCGGGTCATCCACCCGCAGCACGCGCTCCACCAGCCACAGGCAGAGGATGACCACCCCGCCGGCCAGCAGGCCGATGAGCAGAGCGGCAAAAGGCGTGACCACCGCGCAACCGGCCGTGATGGCGACGAGTCCGGCCAGGGCGCCATTGAGGGCCATTTCCACCGAGGGCCGGCCGCTGCGCACCCATTGGATGATGAGGGCCGAAACCGCCGCCGCGGCCGCCGCCAGGTTCGTCGTGAAGGCGATGTAGCCGATGCCACCGTTGAGTCCGCTCAGAGTGCTGCCAGGATTGAACCCGAACCAGCCGAACCAGAGGATGAACACGCCCAGGGCGGCCAGAGTCAGGCTGTGGCCGGGGATGACGTTGCTGGTGCCGTCCTTGTTGAACTTGCCGATGCGCGGCCCCAACACCAGCGCACCCGCCAGCCCGGCCCAACCGCCCACGCTGTGGACGACCGTGGAACCGGCGAAGTCAATCATGCCCAGCTGCGCCAGCCAGCCGCCGCCCCAAATCCAATGGCCGACGAGGGGATAGATCAACCCGCTGACGAACACGGTGTAGATGAGGTACGACGAGACTTTCAGCCGTTCGGCCACGGCGCCGGAGACGATGGTCGCCGCCGTTGCGGCAAAGACGAGCTGGTACATGAAGAAGGCCCAGCCGAAACCGTCATCCAGGCCGAGGGTGCTCAGGAACCAGCCATCCGTGCCGAAGAGACCGGCCCGGTCCGCGCCGAACATGAGCGCGTAGCCCACGGCGAAGAAGAGCAACGAACCGACGGCGAAGTCCATCAGGTTCTTCAGCATGAGATTGCCGACGTTTTTGGCCCGGCAGAACCCGCCTTCGACCATGGCGAAACCGGCCTGCATGAAGAAGACGAGAAAACCGGCCACCAACACCCAGATGATGTTGATGGCTCCGGCCAGGGTCTCGTTGTCAGGCGGCGCCACGTCCAGGGCCGCAGCCACGCCGGTCAGGGCGAACATCGTCACCAGGACGAGGACGAGGGGAAGGAACAAGCGCACGAACCGTCGTCGTGGGTAGGAACACATGATGGAATCCTCCTGCGAAGGGTGATGAGCGAGTTGGGATCACGAAAAGCGGATGGGTCGGCCTTCGAGGTTCGGTCAACCTCGCACCGACATGCCGATCTAAACAGCCCAATGGCCCCCCCGCCTACTAC
>JAOADB010000105.1 GCA_026417535.1 Caldilineales bacterium | reverse complement strand
GCGGCGCATCTTCCTGTGGGAAGGCTTCCACGGCCATCCCATGCGCAAGGACTGGAAAGAAGCCTATTACGAGGAAGAGCACAAGCCCTTCAAGAGCCGCTGGCCTGCCGGTCACTACCAATGGGCCGAAGACCGCGTGCCCTGGGGCGATAACGTGCGCTATCCCGCCGGTTGGGACCCCGATACCTTCAAACCGGCGCCGCCCCCTGTTCCGATCATCTACGAACCCCCCGAATGGGCCTCGCTCAAGACCGAGCATATCGTCGTCAACATGGGGCCGCAACACCCCTCAACGCACGGCGTCTTCCGGATGATCGTGGCCCTGAACGGCGAAACCATCGTGGGCTTGGAGCCGGAGTGTGGCTATCTGCATCGCAACCACGAGAAAATCGGCGAGCGCAACACTTGGCTGGGCAACATTCCCTTCACCGACCGGCTCGATTACCTTTCCAGTATGTCGAACAATTTCGGCTACGTCCTGGCGGTGGAGAAGCTCATGGGCGACCGGGGCAAGCCGCCGGAACGGGCCGAGTACCTGCGGGTCATCATGGCCGAATTGACCCGGATCTGCAACCACATGTGGTCGGTCGGCTTTCTGCTCAACGACCTGGGCGCGTTCTTCACACCGGCCTTGTACACCATCGAGGAACGCGAGCTGATCCTGGACCTGTTCGAGGCCGCGGCTGGCAGTCGCATGATGTGCAACTACATGCGCTTCGGCGGGGTCGTGCGCGATGTGGATGACGATTGGCTCAATCGCTGCCGCGATATCGTCTTCAACCGCCTGGAGCGCAAAATTGACGAGCTGGAGAGCTATCTGACCAAGAGCGAGATTCTGATGGCCCGCTGCATCGGCGTCGGCCTGCTTTCGGCCGAGGACGCCATTGCCCTGAGCGTGTGTGGGCCGATGCTGCGCGCCAGCGGGGTGCCCTACGATGTACGCCGCGCCCGGCCTTACAGCATCTACGACCGTTTCGAGTTCGATGTCGTCACCGACGACGGTTGCGATGTGTATGCCCGCTACAAGGTGCGGATCGGCGAGATGCGCCAGTCGGTGCGCATCCTCAAACAAGCCCTCGACCAAATCCCCGATGGGCCGATCCTGAACGGCAAGCCGTCCTACGTGACCCGCGTGGAAAAAGGCGAATCCTACGCCGCCGTCGAAGGGCCCAAAGGCGAGCTGGGCTTCTACGTCGTCTCCGACGGCTCGGACAATCCCTGGCGCTACCACATTCGCGCGCCCTCCTACATCAACCTGAACAGCCTGGCCCCCATGTCCATCGGTTACAAAATCGCCGATGCCATCATTGCCCTCGGCGCCATTGACATCGTCCTGGGCGAGACCGATCGTTAGCAAGGAAGCGCACTCATGTACGGACTCGGTATCCTGCGCGGACTCGGCGTCACCCTCAAGCGCACCATCACAACCTTCGTGGATGACCTGGCGCGCGATACGGCCCGCTATCGCGATGCCTATGAGACCTCCAAGGGCAAAATTCTACGGCAGCCCACCGACATGCGGGGCATCTTTACCATCCAATACCCCGAAGAGCGCCGCGAGCTGCCGGAGAACTTCCGCTATATCCCCATGCTCCTTTACGAGGAGGACACGGGCGAGGACCGCTGCACGGCTTGCGGCATCTGCGCCAAGGTGTGTCCGCCTCAATGCATCTGGATCGTGCGCGACCAGGACGCCAGCGGCAAACCCATCACCCGGCCGGCCGAATTCTACATTGACGCCAGCATCTGCATGAGCTGTGGGTTCTGCGCCGAGTATTGCCCCTTCGACGCTATCAAGATGAACCACGATTACGAGCTGGCGACTTACGACCGCTTCCCCGGCCTGATTTACAACAAAGCCGAACTGAGCGTGCCCACGAGCTACTACGCCGCGCTCTATCCGAAGGCCTGGGCGGCCGAATCGGCCAAGGCGAAGAAGGGCAAGAAGGCCGAGAAGGCCAAACCTGAGCCGAAGAAAGAAACGCCACCGGCGCCCAAACCGCAACCTCAGGCGGCGCCGGCTCCAGCTCCGGCCGCGGCGCCGGTTCCGGCCCCCGCTGCGGCCCCGACGCCGGCCCCCGCCGCCCGCGCCAAACCCAAAGGCCGCCATTACTCTCCCATCCCCGAAGGCTATACCGGCGAGATCATCCGCTCGAGCCTGCCCTTGCCGCCCGTCCCGGCCGAAGGCACCAGTCCCAGCGGCGTGCCCTGGCCGCGCATCATGGAGTTGCGCGAAAAGCAGCTGCTCCACTACCGCGAACGGCGCAAAGCCGAAGGGAAGGAGGTAAAATTGTAACTAGTAACTAGTTACTAGTTACTAGTTAAAAGACCCTAAACGACATGATAGCAGGAGGAGCGACCATGTCCGTTTCCATCGTTTATCACGGTCATGCCTGTTTTTCCGTCGTGGCCGACGGCAAACACATCCTCATCGACCCCTTCTTGACCGGCAATCCCCTGGCCAAAATCGGACCCGACGAGGTCCAGGCCGATTTCATCCTCATCTCCCACGGTCATGGCGACCACGTCGGTGATGCCGTGGCCATCGCCAAACGCACGGGCGCCCTTGTCATCTGCAATTACGAAATCCTGAACTGGCTGGACAAACAGGGCGTCAAAAACGTCCACCCGCTCCACATCGGCGGCGGCAATCGCTTCCCCTTCGGCCGCTGCAAGATGACCATCGCCCATCACGGCTCTGGCCTGCCCGATGGCTCCTACGGCGGCAATCCGGGCGGTTTCCTCCTCAAACTCAATGCCGGGAAGACCATCTACTTCTCCGGCGACACGGCCCTGACCTACGACATGAAGTGGCTGGCCGACGATAACGTGGATGTCGCCATCCTCTGCATCGGCGACAACTTCACTATGGGGCCGGACGACGCCATCAAGGCCGTCAAGCTCATCGAACCCAAGACCGTCATCCCCTGCCATTTCGGCACCTGGCCCTACATCGAGGTGGATGCCGAGGACTTCCAGGCCCGCTGCCACGCCGAGACCTCGGCCCGTTGCGTGCTCTTGCACCCGGAGGAGAGCTTCGACCTGGCCTGATCCTGGTGGGACGACGCCCACACCGTCTTCCCGCCTCGGATGCCACACACCTAGGAGGCTTCGCACCATGCTTGTCTTCATTTTCGTCGCTCTGGCCGTTGCGCTGGCGGCTCTGGTCTATGCCTGGGCAGCACAGCGGCAGGCTGCCGATCTGCGTCGTCGCCTGGAACGGCTGAGCGGCCAGAACTACGATTTGGGCCTTCGCCTCGACGAGCTGGAAAAGCAGCTACACGAGACCGCCAAAGAACTCCGTTTTACCATCCGTCAGGCCACCGGGCAGCTCGACTACGGCCCGGAGACGACCATCGGCGAAATCCAGGCCACCCATCCCTACGCCGACGCCATCCTGGCCAGCTTTCATATCGGCGGTTGTCACAGCTGCGCCGTCTCACCGGAAGAGACGGTGGCGGCCGTGTGTGCACGCCTGAACGTGAACCAGGCGGCCTTGCTGGCGGCCTTGCGCAACGGCAAACCGCTCGAGGTGTGGCCCGCGGCCGCCGTCGGCCATCGGGCGCCTATCGAATTGCAATGAGCGCGTAGCCGACGCGGTCGTCCCTTCTTCTCTCTTGCCAACGCTCGGGCCTGTCCCGAGCGTTTTTAGCCCCGGTTCCGGGAATCTCCTCTTGCCGGGTGCCGTATGAGGGTACCCGTCAGGCTTCCTCCATGTATCCCAAGGCCGAAATCCTCTTTCCCGTCACCCTGATCCCGCGGCTGCGCAACCTGAAAGGGCCCGGCTGGGCTGCTCTCGTCGAGCGGATCAGCCCCTTGCCGGAAATGCACCCCGACAAGCTGGCCTTTTGTCTGTTGATGATCCGACTCGATGGCTGTCTCAAATGCTACAGCGGCAGCTACAAGTTCATGCGCGGCTGCGAAGCCTGCGCCGTCCAGAGCGTGATGCAATTCAAAGGCAGTGACGAGGACCTGTTGCAGATGTACGCCCAGGCCCAGCGTGACCTGGCCGCCTATCTGAGCGGCCGCGAAAAACCGACCGATGGTCAAAGTACCAGCTAACGATGTCGCTCCCCGAAATCGGTCAACCGGCCCCTGACTTCGCCCTGCCCGGCAGCGACGGCGAGATCATCCGCCTGAGCCATTTTCGCGGCAAGGCCAACGTGTTGCTGGCCTTCTATCCCTTCGATTTCAGTCCCATCTGCGAGAAGCAGCTGCCCGGTCTGCAGGAGCAAATGGAGCGTTTTCGCGCTTTGGAAACCGTCGTCCTGGGCATCAGCACGGATAGTCCGTATTCCCATCGCGCCTTTGCCGCCGAATTGGGGCTGGAGTTTCCCTTGCTGAGCGATTTCTTCGGCAAGCATGCGTCCGCCGCCTACGGCGTCCTGCGCAGCGACGGTTTTTGCGAACGCGCTTCGTTCATCATCGACAAAAAGGGCATCCTGCGCTACGCTGCCGTCCACGGACTCGATCGAGTTCCCGATGTCGAAGAGCTGATCCGGGTGCTGGAATCGCTGGTTCAGAGCCATGACTGATGCCATCGCCATCATCGGCGCCGGTCCGGCCGGATTGGCCGCAGCCTACGACCTGGTCCGGGCCGGGTGTCGGGTCGTGCTCTTCGAGGCGGCCGATCAGGTGGGCGGACTGGCCGGAGGTTTCAAAGCACCCCATTGGGACTGGAGCCTGGAAAAGTTCTACCACCACTGGTTCCAGAGCGACCGTCACATCCTGGGCCTCATCGCCGAGCTGGGCTGGAGCGACCGGGTCGTCTTCCCCCGGCCCTATACCGTCGTTTACTACAAGGGCCGTTTCTACCCCCTCGACTCGGTCCTCGAGGCGGCGCGCTTCACGCTTCGTCATTTCTCCCTCCTCGATTTCCTGCGGTTCGGATGTGTCGGCCTCTACCTGCGGCTGACGCCCCGCTGGCAACCGCTGGAGCGGGTCACGGCCGATGCCTGGCTGCGGCGGTGGATGGGGCCGCGGCTCTATGAGACGTTGTGGCGACCGCTCCTGGTCGGCAAATTCGGCGAAGAAAACCTGCCCGTGGTCAATATGGCCTGGATGTGGGCGCGGCTCAAGGCTCGCACCACCCGGCTGGGCACCTTTGTCGGCGGCTTCCAGGCGTTCCTCGATGCCCTGGCCGATGTCCTGCGCCGCCAAGGGGTGGATATCCGCCTGCAATGCCCCGTGCGCGGCGTCCGCCGCACCCCGGCCGGCTTGCAGGTGAGCAGTCCCGGCGGGGACGAGGTTTTCGACGCGGTCATCTCGACGAGTTCCCCGGCCGTGATGGCCCGGCTCGCGCCCGATCTGCCCGAAAGCTACACGGCCGGTCTGCGCAACCTCCGCTCGATGGGCGCGGTGGTGCTCATCCTGGCCCTGGACCGTCCCCTCACGTCCTACTACTGGCACAATCTGCCCAAGGAGGCCGGTTTTCCCTTCCTAGCCCTGGTCGAGCACACGAACTTCATCGGCCCGGAGCATTACGGCGGCGACCATCTGGTCTACCTGGGCGATTACCTGCCGCCCGAACACGAGTACTTTCGCCTGAGCCAGGAGGCGCTGCTGGAGCGTTTCTTACCGGCGTTGCCCCGTTTCAACCCGGCCTTTGACCGGCGCTGGGTGCGCCAGAGCTGGCTATGGAAGACCGACTACGCCCAGCCTATTCCGCCGGTCAACCACTCTCGCAATATCCCGCCCTTGCGTACTCCGGTGCCGGGCCTGTACTTTGCCAGCATGAGCCAGGTCTATCCCTGGGACCGCGGCACCAATTTCGCCGTCGAGATCGGACGCAAGGTTGCTGCAATGGTCCTGGCCGATCGGCATACTTAAGTGGACGATGGTCAAACCCATCGTCTTCTACCGTCCATCGTCTATCGTCTATCGTCCGCCACCGTCTATCGTCCTCTCATGCCTACCCAACCCACCCGTGAAGCCATCATGGCGGCCTTGAGTCGCGTGCAAGAGCCCGAGCTCCATCGCGACCTGGTCTCCCTCAACATGGTGCGCGATGTTCGCATCGAAAACGGCACGGTCGGCCTGACCATCGTTCTCACCACGCCGGCCTGCCCGTTGCAAAGTCAGATCGAAAACGACGTCCGCAAGGCCCTGCTGCAGGTGCCGGGTGTGCGGGAGGTTCAGGTTCGTTTCGATGCCAACGTGCGCCCCGATAGCCGTATTGCCGGACGGCTCAACCTCCCCATCCGCAACATCCTGGCCGTGGCCAGCGGCAAGGGCGGCGTCGGCAAGACGACCGTGGCCGTCAATCTGGCCGTGGCCCTGGCGCAGATGGGCGCCCGGGTCGGCATCCTCGATGCCGACATCTATGGCCCCAATGTGCCCCAAATGCTCGGCGTGCGGCACATGCCGCCCCCGCGCGACGGCAAGCTGGTGCCGGCCCAGGCTTACGGCGTTCACGTCATGTCCATGGGCTTTTTGCTTCAACCCGATCAGGCCGTCATCTGGCGCGGTCCCATGCTCCACTCGGCCATCCGTCAGCTCTTCACCGATGTGGCTTGGCCCGATGTGGACTACATGGTCGTGGACTTGCCGCCGGGCACCGGCGACGCCCAGCTGACCCTGGCCCAATCGGTGCCGCTGACGGGCGGCGTCATCGTCTCGACTCCGCAGGACGTGGCCCTGTCCGACGCTCGCCGCGGGCTGACGGCCTTCCGCCAGCTGCAGGTGCCCGTGTTGGGCATCATCGAGAACATGGCCTATTTCATTGCGCCGGATACGGGCCAGCGTTACGAGATTTTCGGCTACGGCGGCGCCGAACGCGCCGCGCGCGAGCTGGGCGTTCCCTTCCTGGGACGCCTGCCCCTCGACCCGCGCGCCCGTGAAGGGGGCGATTTGGGGCGCCCTGTGGTCGCCACCCATCCCGACAGCGAAATCGCGCAAGCCTTCCGCACGATTGCCCGCCAACTTGCGGCTCAGGTCAGCATCCTCAGCTTTCGCCCCGACCCGGAATTGCGGATCATCTAAGGGTTTTCCTCGCTCATCCGCTGTTCCGGATTGAGACCGATTGCCAGGACAAAAGACGAACGATGAAAGACGAAGGACCACTTTTTCGTCTTTCGTCTTTCGTCCATCGTCCTGGCGAGCGGCCGATGGCGGGAGCGGTTCATTCGATCGCCTGTTCCCACGCGGCGATCTCACCGCCGTCCTCGGGACGGTAGAGGATGACCCGCANCCTCATCGGGCCGGCAGGGACGTGGGGAAGGGTCAGATCGTAACCGTCGCGCACGGTCTCGCCGGGCCGCCAGAAACGGGGCGGGTAGGTGTTGTGCACGGGGAAGTCGTCGCGTTGGGCCAGAAGCGCGCCATCGGCCGCCAGCAGGCGGGCCGAGACCTTGAAATCGGCCGGAACCGGGGTCTCTGCCTGCCAGTACAGGTACACCCGCGCCGCTGGTCCGCTGCGGGGCTGCCGCCAGACCAGCTCCCACCCCACGAGCCGCACGGCCGGGGTCAGCGCCACATCCACCGCTCGGGCCGGTGGTGGGAGTTCGGCCCGACCCGGCGGCCAAACGCGGATGAGCGGTCCGGCCGCGCTCAGGCTGAAGGTCTCGGCCAGGCCGGTCACCGGCCGAGTGGTATAGGTGGGCCGACCCGCTGCGACGCCGGCGGCAATCGCCGCCAACCGCTCGCGTTCGGGATCGGCCGCCACCGTTTCCACATCGGGCCGCAGGCCCTGGGTGCGCTGGAAGTAGCGCAACAGGGTCATCTCGCCTAACAGTCCGACCACGCGACCCGCCGGCGCTACCTGCTCCAGCATGTCCCGGCCGTAGTCGTGCACGCCCCAGGCACGGGCCGGCGGATGGCTGCGATCCTGCGCGGGTAAGCGTTCCCAGGCCAGCAGAAAGGGCCACAGGAGCAGGAGCAAGGCGGCCAGGGGCGGCCCAACCACGGCCACAGGCACCTTGCGAACGCGCGACCACGAGGCTAGATAGAGGAAAACGGCATCCCACAGGGGCGTCAGCCCAACGGCAATGAACAGGGCCAGAACCAGGATGGCCGGCAGGAGAAATACCTCGATATCGGCGACCCGGTAGCCGTAGGCGAACACCAGGTTCGCAACCGCCACCAAGGCCAGGGCCAGAAAGCGTCGGGGTTGCAGGCGCCATAGCGGCCAACCGGCCAGAGCGATGACCACGCCGGCCAGACCGTAGGGGGCCACGACGAGGCCGATCAGATCGGCCCAGCTCCGGCTAAGGCCAAAGGGATTCTCCCGCAGGAAGGCGCTGTAGCCGCCGCCTAGAACCCAACCCCAAAAGCCGATGCGGTCGTAGCTGCCGTCGAGGGAGCCGACATGTCCGCGCAGCGGCAACAACGCATAGCTGAGCAGCGGCGCGGCCAGGGCTAGAAGCGGCCACACCCAGGCCCGTGGCCGACGCAACAACCCCGGTTCGCCCCAAAGGAGGAAGACCAGCGCGGCCGGCGCCAGCAACAGGGTGAGCCGATGGTGCGCCAATCCCAGGCCGAAGGCCAAACCGACGAGGATGAGGCGCCGATCCCGATTCGGCCCGCGGGCCTCGTCCCAGGCCAGGAGGGCCATCAGGATGAACAGGGTGAGCAAGCCCTGAAGGGCATAGACCTCGGCGATGGTGGCCTGGCTCCACCAGACCGGGGCGACCGCCAAGAGCAGGGCGGCCGTCACAGCAGGCACGGCGCTGCTGCTCAGCCGTCGGGCCGTCGGGTAGAACAGGGCTAAGGCGCCGGCCGCGGCCAGGGCCGAGAACGCATTGGCCCGCCAGGCCGCATCGCCAACAGGTACGAGCTTCGTCACGAGCCAGCCCAACAGGCTGTAAAGGGGATAGCCCGTGGGGTGGATGATGGCCAGGGTGGGCAGGGCCAGTTGCAGCTCCAGCGAGTCGTCGAAGATGGTCGCGACCGTGGGCGCCAGGGTGCCCAAGTACAGGGCCAGGCCGAAAGCGAACAGCGCCGCCGGCAGAGACCATCGCTTCACGGCCGCCAGGCCTCCAGACCGGCGAGATGGGTGCCCGGCCAGTACACACGGCGGCAGCGCCGACACCGGACGAACTCGGTTTGGGTTTGGGCCACGTAGGGCGGCACCAGGGGCGCGGCCTCGGCCGGCGCCAGCGGGTCCAGTTCACCGTTGCAGACGATACACCGGCTGGGGCCCGGCGGCGGCCCCAGGGCCGCCATGATGGCCCGCACCTGCGCCTCCAAGTCGGTCTCGGCCAGATAGAGCCGATGACCGTCCTCGCGCCAGGCGCGGCGGTTGGCCAGCCCCCGGTCGCGGGTGATGAGCACGCGACCCTCGCGACGGGCCAGGGCGATCATCTCCCCGTCGGACAGGTCATTGCGGTACTCGGCGTCATAGCCCAGCCAGCGCAAACGTCGAGCCAGGCTGCCGAGCATGGCATCGAGTAGAAGCGGTGGCGCTTTTGCAGAGGGTTCGGCCATCTGGTATCATCGCCTGCCGTGTCGGCCATCGTCCTGAGCGGTCGGCCCGCAACGGCGGGCATCGGCTCGCGTCAGGCGTTTTCCGACCATCGCTCTTATCATACCCGATCCCGTGCGAGGCCGAAAGGCGAGATGGAGGATGAGCACCCTCCGTCGTTCGTCCTCCGTCTCTGCCAGCGGCCCAAACCCAGGACGAAGGACGAACGACGAACGACGAAACCCCTTCGTCATCCGTCCTCGTCTTTCGTCTTCACCATTGGCCCAAACCCAGGACGGAGGACGCGTAACGCCGGACAACGCGCGATATGACCGAACTCCCCTCGCTTCCGATGTGGCTTTTGCTGGCCGGTGGCCTGGCCTGGCTCGTCCCGACGGCCCTCACCCTGCTGGCTGCGGCCGGGCTGCCCGACGCCGAAGCCCGGCAAGTGGCCCTGACGCTGCCGACGGCTCTGGCCCTGGCTGTGGTGGGCTACATGGGGACGGGATTCGCCCTCCACTACGGCGGCATCGGCCTGGTGGTGGACCATCCTGACCTGGCGCCCCTCGTGTGGGAATGGTCGGCCATCGCCGCCGACTGGGGTGCCACCTGGGGCATGGCCGGCATGGCCGGCTTCGGCCTGCGCGGGGTGCAGACCCCGCTGGCCTTGGCGCTTTTCGTCAACACCCTGCCCTGGGTGACGACGGCGACGCTGCTGCCGCTGTTGGCGCTGCGAGGCCGGTTGCCGTCCGGCGTGGTGGCGTTGGTGGGGCTGGGGATGGCCGCGGCCGCCTATCCCCTTGTCGGCAACTGGGTGCAGGGCGGCGGCTGGCTGGCCTACCTGGGCTTCAACATCGGCGCCGGGCACGGCTTTGTGGATTTCGGCGGCGCCTGGCTGTTCGGGCTGGCCGGCGCCGTGGCCCTGGCCGGCATTCTAGCCGTGGGCGAACGCTTGCCCCGACCGACCGGCCCGGCCGACTTGCCGCCGGTGCATCTGCCCTTGCTGGCCGCAGGCAGCGCCGGTCTCCTCCTGGTTGGTTCGAGCGGTTGGTTGCTGGCCTGGCCCCTAACGGATTGGGCCACGTTGTCGCCGATACGGGCCGTGGTCAACGGCGTCGTGGCCGCGGCCGGAGGCGGTCTGTTGCCGCTGGCCTACACCTGGTTCGTGGCCGGGCGACCCGACCCATTGTTGGGCGCCCGCGGGGTGGCCGCCGGGTGGGTGGCCGGTCTGGCCGGCGCGCCTTTTTGGACACCCCTGGCGGCATCGCTCGTAGGTGGAACGGCCGGCTTGCTCATGCTCCTGGGCACCTACGTCCTCGCCCGGTGGCTGCGCCTCTATGACCGGGGCGGGGTGCTGACCACCTTCGGCTTGCCGGCCCTGGTGGGAATGCCGGCCGTGGGTCTCCTGGCCGACGGCACGGCCGGCGTCGGCTACAACGGCATCGGCGCCGAGAACTATCTGGGCGTGACGGGTCAGGGCGTTGCCGGGCTATGGCCGGCCGTGGGCTTTGCGCCCGATTGGCCCGGTCAATTCCTGGCCCAAGCCATCGCCGCAGGCGCCGTGTTCCTGCCCACGTTCCTGGCCGTCCTGGCGGGGATAGGCCCGATCGTGCTCATCGCCCGCGCCTGGAGGCGCCGCCCGTCGGCTCTGGCGCCTGCCGAGCCGTCCCTTCAGCCGGCCGATGAAATCGCCGACGCAGCCAGCACATAGGCCACGGCCGCGGCCGGGTCGGCCACGGGGTGCACACCGGGGATGTCCCAGGTGCGCAGGCCGGCCACGCGTTTGCCTGCTTTGAGGGCAAACGCGATCTCGGAGAGGGTGCCGTATTCACCGCCGATGGCGATGACTCCACGGCCGGCGCCGACGACCAGGGCATTGCGCGCTTCGCCCAGGCCGGTGGGGATGGCGATCTGCACCCAGGGATTGGCCTCGGTCGGCTCGGTTCCCG
>JAOADB010000104.1 GCA_026417535.1 Caldilineales bacterium | reverse complement strand
CAGATAGCTGCACAAATCCCAGAAGCGGCCCGTGTGCTGATTGACTTCAAGCCCCAGCATGACTTCTTCGTCGGCATCGACTCCGATGGCTGCGCCTTCGACGCCATGGAGATCAAACACAAAGAGTGCTTCATCCCCACGATCATCAGGGTCTGGGGTCTGCAATCGATCTCCAAGTACGTCCGTGAGACGTGTGAATTTGTCAACCTCTACTCCAGGACCCGCGGCCTGAACCGCTGGATTGCCCTGGTACGGGTCTTTGACCTGCTCCGGGAACGACCCGAGGTGACCGCTCGTGGGGCAAAGGTGCCGAAAGGTGACAAAATCAAAGCCTTCATCGCTTCAGGATATCCGCTCAGCCACAAGGGGCTCGTCCAGTATGCGGCCGAGCACCCGGACCCGGAGCTAGAGCAGGCCGTGCGGTGGTCCTTGGCGGTGGATCAGGCGATTGCCGAGATGGTGCACGGCGTGCCCCCCTTTCCCTACGTGCGCGAGAGTCTCCAAAAAATGCACGGCAAGGTGGATCTGATGGTGGTCTCGGCCACGCCGGTTGAGGCGCTGAAGCGTGAGTGGAATGAGCATGGGCTGGCCCAATACATGAGTGTGCTGGCCGGGCAAGAGATGGGTACCAAAGAACAACACCTCCGGTTCGCCGCCAAGGGCAAGTATCCCGACGACCACATTTTGTTGATCGGCGATGCGCCGGGCGACCGAGAGGCGGCGAAAAGCGCAGGGGTGCTTTTCTATCCCATCAATCCCGGCGACGAAGAACGATCCTGGAAGCAATTCTATGAGGAGGCCTTTGACAAGTTTTTGAACGGCACCTATGCCGGTGAATACGAGGCCCGTTTGATCGCCAAATTCAAAAAGCGATTGCCCGTCAACCCGCCGTGGATGAAACTCAAGCGGGTGGAATGGGAAGATTGAGCCGGGATCGAGGTCCCGCAGGGAAACAGCCCTTGCCGTTCGTCTCGACCTTCAGCCTCAGACCAAGGGAGGAGATATACCGATGCCAAGACTCGTAGACCTGACCGCCAAACCCTACTATCTGTCGGCCGAACAAATCCGCTGGGTCGAAGAGACCCTGGCCGGTATGACGGTGGAGGAAAAAATCGGCCAGTTGTTCGTCCACCTGTTCTGGTTTGGCGCCGATCCTTTCACCGGAAACACGCTGACCAAAGAACAGCTCCTGGCCACGTACCATTTCGGCGGTGCGCGCTGGCAGGGCGGCAAGGCGAAAGAATGCCAGGAGCTGATCAACAGCTTGCAGGCAAGCTCCAAAATTCCCTTGCTGGTCGCCGCCAACTGCGATTCCGGCGGCAACGGCGCCTGCTCCGACGGCACCTACATTGCCTCCGGCGCCCAATGCGAGGCCACCCGTGACCCGAAAGTGGCCTGGAATGTCGGATACGTTTCGGCGCGCGAAGCCGGCGCGCTGGGCGTCAACGTCAATTTCGACCCTTGCGTGGATATCCTCTTCAACTGGCGCAACACGATCGTCAACACCCGCGCCTACGGCACCAATGCGGACGACGTGATCCGATATACCACCGCGTATATCGAGGGGTACCGCGCCGGCGCGCAGGGCAACATGATTACCTGCATCAAACACTTCCCCGGCGACGGCGTTGAAGAGCGCGATCATCACCTGGTGCTGGGCGTGAATGACCTCTCGCCTGCGGAATGGGACGCGTCCTTCGGCCGGGTCTATCGGCACCACATCCACAACGGCGTCGAGATGATCATGGCCGGACACATTGCACTGCCCTATTACCAGAAACTGTTGAACCCCTCGCTGCTGGACCAGGACATCATGCCCGCTTCCCTGGCGCCGGAGCTCATCACAGGGCTGTTGAAGGAACAGCTGGGCTTCAACGGCGCCGTGATCACCGACGCCAGCCATATGTTGGGCATGACCTCGGCGATGCGCCGCGAGGATTACGTGCCCCGCGCCATCGCCGCAGGCTGCGACATGTTCCTCTTCCTGAATGACCTGGACGAGGACTTCAACTTCATGCTGAACGGCTATCGCAAGGGCATCATCACCGAAGAACGCCTGAACGATGCCGTTCGCCGGGTGCTGGGGCTGAAGGCGAAGCTGAACCTTCATGTGAAGCAGGCCAACGGCACGCTGCTGAAGAAGCCCGAGGAACTGGCGGTCGTCGGCTGCGAGGAACACCTGAGGATGCGCGCCGAGGCGGCCGACAAGGGGATCACCCTCGTCAAGAACACCCTGAAGCAGCTCCCGATTCGGCCGGAGACGCACAAACGCATCCGTTTGTACTATTTGCAAGGGGAGGTCGGCGGCATCATCGCCGCTGGCTCGAAGGTTCTGGACAACATCGTGGCCGAACTGACCAGCCGCGGCTTCGAAGTCACGGTGAACGATGGCAGCACGCGGGTGAAAGGACCCACGTTGAAGTATCGCGCCGAGGTTGATGCGGCACTCATCTTCGCCGATATCGTCGGCTACGGCGCGCAGAACAACTACCGCATCCAGTGGAAGACGGCTATGAGCAACGAATGCCCCTGGTACGTGTGGGAAGTGCCGACGGTTATGGTGTCGTTGAACTACACCACGCATCTGCACGATGCCACGATGGTGAAGTGCTACATCAACGCCTACCATCACAACCCGGAGATCATCAAGCAGGTCATAGACAAGATCATGGGGGAATCCGAGTTCAAGGGTACGCCGAACGAGTTGGTGTGGACCGAGAAGTGGCAGGCAAAGCTGTAGAACCGTTAGGAGTTACGAACCCGGCCCCAGAGGGCCTTGGTCTATGTCTCCCAGCCCTTGGTTAGAAGGAGGTGCCGCTTAGACAAATCGAGAAGACGGATCCTGGCTTCGGTGTCGGCGGGCGGATGTTCCGCTCATGAACGTTTTTACGTTACTTTTCTTTTCTTTCTTGAGGAGGTTATCCCATGACAGAGGCCATCAAAGCGCCAGCTTCCGTGCTCACCCCGGAGTACAAGAAGACCCGTCCCGGGGCCATGTTCGCCTTCGCCGTCGGCACAATGAGCGACAGCATGGAAGGCGGTCTCATCAACACCCTGTTCCCGGTGATCGCGAAAGCCCTGATGTTGGATATCGGTGCCCTGGGCACATTGTCCAGCATCAGCCGCTTTGCCCGTATGATCTTCGGCACCCTATGGGCCGTGCTCGGCGACAAGTTCGGCCGTAAACTGGTCATGGTCTTGATGACCGGTTTCTGGGGTCTCTGGACGGCGGCCGCCGGCTTTGCACGGAACTATACCGAGCTGCTGATCCTGTACTCCATCGGCGTGATCGGCACCGTGGCTGCGGAGCCGATCCAAAACGGCCTCATGGTAGACATGTTCGACGAAGAGGAGCGCGGCAAGGCCTACGGTACCCTTCGCACCATCGGCGTGGCGGGCAGCATCATCCTGACGCCCCTCATCGGCCAGCTGGCCAAATGGCCCTCGCCGGAGACCGGTTGGCGGATCGGGATGTTCATCATGGGCGGCCTGAGTGTCCTGAGCGGTATCCTGTTGCTGATCTTCCTCAAGGAGCCGCCCCGCCGTGTCCTCGCCGGTGATCCGGACGCCGGCAAGTTCAAGCTCTCGGACATCAAAGTGATCGTCAAGATCCCCTCGTTCTGGCTCCTGGCGATCATGCTCCTCTTCGTCACCTCGTTGGTGTTTTTCGCCTTCATGGTGACCTACTTCGTGAACGTGCGCGGGTGGGAGACATCGGCCGCGGCCATCCTCTATACGGTCTTCATGGCCGGCTTTGCCCTTGGCGGTTTCACGGGCGGCGCCCTCGGCGACCTCTTCCAAAAGCGGTTTGGGGACAAGGGTCGCGTCATGTTCATGCAGCTCTACCTGGCAAGCTGGGCCGCTATGACCTTCCTGTTCACACAGGTGGACTGGGGCGTGCAGACCCCCATTTCGTACATCATGGCCTTCCTGACCGGGTTGGTCGGCTCGTGGGGCTTTTCGGGCGCCGTGCTGCCGATGGTCGGCCAGATTGTGGAGCCCCAGTACGCCGCCACCACCTTCTCTCTGCTCTTCTCGTTCATCCAGGGCGCGATCACGGCCGTGTACTTGCTCTTGATCAAGCCGTTGGCCGCGGCGTTGGGCGGTCTGGATAAGGCCATGCTCTACATGGTCAGCCTGCCCTACGCGATCAACGCCGTCTTCTGGACCCTGTTTTACTTCACCTATCCGAGGGACGTTCGCAAGCGAAAAGAGCGGATGGGCTTGCTCTGATCGACACCGGGGTGATAGATCGATCGCTTGTCCCGCTCGATCCCTTCTCCTCATAAAACCCGGCCGATGGCGCTCCCGTTCCGACGGAGCGCCATCGGCACCACCATAGCCGTTGACTCATGGGAGGCCGAAGTGCTCTATCCGATCCAAAACAGCGTGCGCAACGTGCTCGATATCTCCGGCATCTGGGATTTCAAAACCGATCCCGATGGGATCGGCGAGGCCCACGGCTGGGCCAACGGGCTGGAGGGGGCGCGTCCGATGGCCGTCCCCGGCAGCTGGAACGAGCAGTACGACGACCTTTTTGGCTATCTGGACCTGGCCTGGTATGTCAAAAAGGTCTATGTCCCGTCGGGCTGGCGGGGCCAACGGGTCTTCCTCCGCGTTGGCTCGGCCGTCTACTTCGCCACCGTGTACGTCAACGGCGTTAAGGTCGGCACCCACGAGGGCGGGCATCTCCCCTTTGCCTTCGAGATCACCGACCGGGTACGATGGGGCGAGGAAAACGTCATCGCCATCAGCGTCGAGAACGTGCTTAGGCCCGATCGGGTGCCTTCCGGCAACATGCCCGGCTCGGATATGAGCCTGTTCGCCAGCACCCCGAAGACGACCTACGACTTCTATCCCTTCGCGGGCATCCACCGGCCGGTAGTGCTCTACAGCGTCCCCCAAACTTATATCGCGGACGTGACGGTGGTCACGACCATCGAGCCGCAGGCCGCAGTTAGGGTCACGGTCAAGCTGAATGCGCCGGTTGCCGGGATAGGAACCGTGCAGCTCCGGGGCGGCGACGATGTGTACAAAGCCGATCTGGCCTTTACCGACGGCGTGGCCGAAACCACCTTGACCGTCCCCGACGCGCGCCTCTGGTCCGACAAAGACCCCTATCTGTACGATCTCACCGTCAAGACGGAGGAGGATGAATACAGCCTCAAGGTCGGCATCCGCACCATCGCGGTACGCGGCGGCCAGATCTTGCTCAACGGCCAGCCGGTCAAGCTCAACGGCTTTGGCCGACACGAGGATTTCATTGCCAGCGGCAAGGGCCTGAACCTGCCCCTGCTCGTCAAGGACTACCAGCTCATGAAGTGGACCGGCGCCAATGCCTACCGAACCTCGCACTATCCGTACAGCGAGGAGGAGATGCAACTGGCGGATCGCGAGGGCTTTCTGATCATTGACGAAATCCCGGCCGTCAGCCTGCAGATGGCAGACGAAGCGAACTTCCCGGCGCGGCTGCGCATGTGTCTGCAACAGATCGAGGAACTGATCGCGCGGGACAAGAACCACCCCGCCGTGGTCATGTGGTGCGTGGCCAACGAGCCGATGCCCAGGGGCTTTGGCGTAGGTACCCTGGGCGAGAGCGATCCGGCCCTGGAAGCCATCAACATGCCGGGCAAACAATTCCTGGATACGCTTCTCGCACGGGCGCGCGAGCTGGACCCGACGCGACCGGTGACGCTCGTGACCGTGATGGGCGGGCCGCAGAACTGGATGGAAAACTGCGATGTCATCTGTATGAACCGCTATTGGGGCTGGTACACCCTGGGCGGCCAGCTGGACATCGCCCGACAAAAGCTCGAAGCGGAGCTCGATCAGGTCTGGGAGCGGTTTCACAAGCCGATCATCCTGACCGAGTTCGGCGCCGACACCATTGCGGGCTACCACGGCAAGCCCGATCTGATGTGGACTGAGGAGTATCAGGCGCAGTACATACGGCTTCACCTGGAGGTGGCCGCCGCGCGGGACTTCATCGCCGGTATGCAGGTCTGGAACTTTGCGGACTTTGCGGCCGTGCAGAGCGTCATGCGAGTCGGTGGTTTGAACCACAAAGGCGTCTTCACCCGCATCCGCACGCCGAAAATGGCGGCGCACGTCCTGCGCGAGTTTTGGGTAAGATAGAACCATATGAACTACACGACTCGCTTGATGCCCCAAAGAAAACGCATCGCCCTGGTGGCGCACGATAACAAGAAACGAGAGCTCCTCGAGTGGGCTGCCTGGAACAGGGAACTCCTGGCGCAACACGAGCTGTTCGCAACGGGCACGACGGGTAAACTCCTCGAGGACGTGATCGGGGTCCCGGTCACCCGCTTTCAAAGCGGACCGTTGGGCGGCGACCAACAGATCGGCGCCAAGATTGCCGAGGGCGAGATTGATTTCATGATCTTCTTCTGGGATCCGCTCTCGCCGCAGCCCCATGACACGGACGTCAAAGCCCTGTTGCGGATCGCCGTGGTGTGGAACATTCCCATCGCCTGCAATCGCGCCTCTGCCGATTTCATGATCTCATCGGCGCTCATGACCGGTGAGTATGAACGCCTGATCGTGGACTACCAACCCTATCGGGAACGGCAGGTTGAGGCGTTGATCGGCGAGACGAGGGACGAACCGGAAGCAGAGATATGATCGTCAGATGGACCGTCCAGGCCCAAATCGTACCGGCAGGAGCACCACCGTGACCGCCATTCCCAAGGCTGCCCATCCGCTGATCGCTTTCCAACCGCAGCATCCCTTCTTTGTGGGGATTGACTCGGACGGGTGCGCGTTCGACACGATGGAACTGAAGCAGAAAGAGTGCTTCATCCCGAATACGATCCGGATTTGGGGTCTGCAGCCCATTTCCAGATACGCGCGCGAGACGGCGGAGTGGGTGAACCTGTATTCCCGCTGGCGTGGGGCGAACCGCTGGCCTGCTCTGGTGAAAGTGTTCGAGTTGTTGGCCGAACGCCCCGAGGTCAAAGCGCGTGGGTTCAAGGTGCCCGAGGGCAAGGCGCTCAAGGCGTTCATCGCCTCGGGCTATCCGCCGAGCGAAGCCGGACTGAAGGCCTATATCGCCTCTGGGCACGACGACGAGGAGTTATGGCGTGGATTGGAGTGGACGCGGGCCATAGACAGCCTGGTGGCGGCCACGGTGTGCGCCATGCCGCCCTTTCCCTTCGTGCGTGAAAGCGTGCAAAAACTCCAGAGCAAGGCGGATCTGATGGTCGTCTCGACGACGGCCTTTGCTGCCCTGCAACGCGAGTGGATCGAACATGGCCTGGCTCCGTACATGGCGCTCATGGCCGGGCAGGAGATGGGGACGAAACGGCAACACCTGGAATACGCCGCCAAGGGCAAATACCCGGACGATCACATCTTGCTCATCGGCGATGCCCTCGGCGACCTCGAAGCCGCGCGCGCGGTACAGGTGTTGTTCTATCCCATCAACCCGGGGGCCGAAGCGGAGTCCTGGCGGCGCTTCTACGAAGAGGCCTGCGACCGGTTCTTGAACGGCACCTATGCCGGCGCGTATGAGGCCTCGCTCATCGCCGAGTTTGAGAAGCTGTTATCCGACACGCCGCCGTGGCAGCAGCGGGCGCAACCTTCGTAACCCCTTCGCAGTTCCTCTTCCGATGGATTGAGAGGTCAGGATGGCACCCCAATCACCCCTATTATCGCCGGACCGTTTCTTCTCGCCCGACCCTGCGCAGCGCCGCCTGGCGCGCGAGCTGTATGAACGTATCGCCGATCTGCCCATCGTCTCGCCGCACGGCCACGTGGACCCGGCGCTGTTGGCCGATGAGCACGCGACCTTCGGCACGCCCGCCGAGTTGTTCATCATCCCCGATCACTACGTGTTTCGCATGCTCTACTCCCAAGGAGTTCCTTTGGAGGCGTTGGGCATCCCGCGACGCGATGGCGGCCCGGTCGAAACCGATCATCGCAAAATCTGGCAGGTCTTTGCCGAACACTTCTACCTCTTCCGCGGCACGCCCAGTGGGGTCTGGCTGGCGCACGAGCTGTACGAAGTGTTCGGCATCCGGCAGAAGCTGACGGGCGAGACCGCTCAGGCCATCTATGACGAGCTGGCGGACAAGTTGGCCCGGCCCGAGTACCGACCACGCGCCCTGTTCGACCGGTTCAACATCGAGGTGCTGTGCACCACCGATGCCGCCGACGATGCGCTGGTGCATCACAAGGCCATTCGCGAATCGGGCTGGAAGGGGGTTGTGCGCCCCACGTTCCGCCCCGATGCCGTGATCAATCTCGGCACGGCCGGCTGGCGCACCCACCTGGACAAACTGAGCGCGGCCGTTGGCCGGGAGATCACCACGGCGAAGGCGCTGATCGCCGCGCTGGAGGAACGGCGGGCCTATTTCAAGCAGATGGGCGCCACCTCCACCGACAGCGGCGTCGAGACGCCGTACACCGAGGCGTTGTCCGACGCCGAAGCCGAGGCGATCTTTGCCCGCGCCCTGGCAGGCACCGCCACCACCGACGATGCACGGCGTTTCACCGGCCACATGCTGATCGAGATGGCGCGCATGAGCGTGGAAGACGGGCTGGTGATGCAGCTCCATGCCGGCTGCTATCGCAACCATAACCCCCTGGTGTTCGAGCGTTTCGGCGCGGACAAAGGCGCCGACATCCCCATCGTGACCGAATGGGTGCACAACCTGAAGCCGCTGCTCGACCGCTTCGGCAACGACCCGCGGCTCACCCTGGTCCTCTTCACGATGGATGAGAGCGGCTACACGCGCGAGCTGGCGCCTCTGGTCGGGCATTATCCGGCCCTCAGGCTTGGCCCGCCCTGGTGGTTCCTGGATAGCCCTAACGGCATCGCGCGGTATTTCGACCAGGTGATGGAGACGGCCGGGCTGTACAACACGGCCGGGTTTGTAGACGATACCCGGGCCTTTGCCTCCATCCCGGCGCGGCACGACGTCTGGCGCCGGGTATCGGGCAACTGGCTGGCCGGGCTGGTGCTGCGCGGGCTGATTGACATGGACGATGCCAACGAGATGGCGCACGACATGGCGAACAACCTGGCACGGCGAACGTTCAACTTGTAAAAGGGAGATGACAGCTCCGATGGCATGGCTCAGTGAACCCTTCCCTCTGTCCGTGGCGGAGGCAGCATGATCGGTCTGGACCTCGGCACCACCAACTGCAAAGCGGTGCTCCTCGACACCGAAGGGCGTGTCCGGGCGAAAGCCTCCGAAGGTTACGCGCTGCAGACGCCCCATCGGGGTTGGGCCGAGCAGGATGTCAGACATGTCTGGCAAGCGGCGAAGAAGGTGCTGCGGGCGGTGGCGGCAGCGGCGCCGCCAGAGGCGCCGCCGCTCGGCATTTGCTGCAGCGGCGCCATGCACAGCCTGTTCCCCATCGCCGATGACGTCGGCACGCCCCTCGCCAACGCCATGACCTGGGCCGATGCGCGGGCCACCGTCGTCTCGCGCGAGCTGCTCGCTGCATGCGACCCCCACGCTCTTTACCGGCGTACAGGTTGCCCGGTGCGTTCGACCTATCATCTCCAACGGCTGCGTTGGTGGTATCGGGTCGCTCCCGAACAGGCGCAGCGCGCTCACCTGTGGGTGGGACTCAAGGATTGGGTCGTGCACGCATTGACCGGCGTCTGGGCAGCCGACCTGAGTCTGGCGTCTACGACCGGCCTGTTGAACCTCAAGGACCTGACGTGGGACGGAGAGGCACTGCAGCTGGCGGGCCTCCACCCCGACCGCTTGCCGTCACTGGTGTCGCCGTCGGCGGTGGTGGGCCGGCTGACGCCACAGGCAGCGGCCGAAACGGGTCTGCCTGAGGGATTGCCCGTCATCGCCGGCGGCAGCGATGGGGCTATGGCCAGCCTGGGGACCGGGGTGGCCAGGCCCGGGCAGACCGTGATCACGGTGGGAACCAGCGGCGCGGTGCGCAGGGTCGTGGCTGAACCCTGGTTCGATCCGGCCGAGCGCACCTGGTGCTACCTGATGACCGACGGGCCGGAAGGAACGCTCTGGATCGTCGGCGGCGCCATCAACAACGGTGGCCTGGCGCTGCAATGGGTGCGCCAAAAACTCTATCCTGACCTGGACGAAGAGGCCGGCTACGAGCAGTTGGTACGGGACGCCGCGTCCGTTCCGCCGGGCGCGGAGGACGTTTTCGTGCTGCCCTACTTTGCCGGTGAGCGCAGTCCCCATTGGGCGCCCAAAGCCAGGGGCCTGATCTACGGACTGGCGATGTCGCACACGCGCGCCCACATCGCCCGCGCGGCGATGGAGGGGGTTGCCAACTGCCTGGCCGATGTGTGGGACGCGCTGGAGGCCGTGGAAACAACCCAGGACGTGGTGCGCCTGACAGGCGGCATCACCCGCACGCCGCTCTGGGTCCAAATCGTGACCGACATGTTGGGAGTCCCGCTGATGGCGTTGGAGGTGGCAGACACCTCTGCGACCGGCGCGGGCCTGTTGGGTCTGTACGCGTTGGGGTTCATTCGTGCCGATCGGCTGGCCCGAGCGGTGGAGCCGGGCCCCATTTACACCCCTGACCCGGTATCCCACGCGTTCTACCGGCAGCATCACCGTGCCTACGGCCTCCTACGCCAGGGTATGGCGAGCATGGACGAAGCCGTGGAGAACCTGAAGGAGAACTCATGATGAATCTTGCCCAACTCACAGCGATGTATGACTTCACCGGCAAGACCTTTGTGGTCACCGGAGGCACCGGTGTGTTAGGCGGCGAAGTAGCCTGCGCGCTGGCCGGCTGCGGCGCCACCGTGGTCATCCTCAACCGCAGTCTTTCGCCCGCGGCCGGCGTGGTGGACTATGAGACGAAACAGGGTTGCCGGGTCAAAGCCGTTGCGGGGGATGTGATGGACCGGGAAAGCCTGGTGCGAGCTGCCGAGGCCATCCAGGAACGCTTCGGTTCCGTCTATGGCTTGGTCAACGCGGCGGGCGGCAACCGGCCGACGGCCATCACCTCGGCGGACCTGAGCTTCTTCGATATCCCCGAGGAGGCCCTGCGCTTTGTGCTCGACCTGAACCTGCTGGGCACCATCCTGCCTTGCCAGGTTTTTGGCCGGCAGATGGCCGCGGCCGGCGAGGGGGTGATCCTGAACTTCTCCTCGATGGCCGCATACCGCCCTCTGACGAACGTGGTGGCCTACGCGGCGGCCAAGGCCGGCATCACCAACTTTACGGCCTGGCTGGCCGTTCACATGGCCCAACATTACTCTGGCAAGATTCGCGTCAACGCCGTGGCGCCGGGCTTCTTCCTGGGAGAGCAGAATCGCGACTTGTTGGTTGACCGGGAGACGGGCAACCTGACTCCGCGCGGTCGGCTTGTCATTGACCATACCCCTGTCTCTTATACACATCT
>JAOADB010000103.1 GCA_026417535.1 Caldilineales bacterium | reverse complement strand
AGATGTGTATAAGAGACAGCAATAGAGGGGCCAACCGGCCGCGGTGAGACGTCGGCACCAGTCCATCTCCTCAGCATACATGAAATAGCCCTCGTCCAGCAAGCCCACGGCCGCCAGGGCCGCGGTTCGTACCATCAGCGCCGCGCCGAGGACGAAATCCACCCGAAACGGGCGGTCGCCCTCGTACCACCGCCGGGGATAGCGGCCGTTGAGCCGCGCATCGAGCAGATGCCCGGCCCAACGCCCGCGCGGGGGAAACAGGTCGAGCCAGAGCTGGATGAGTCCGGGAAAGCGGAAGGCGCTGTGCTGAAAGCTGCCGTCGCCGTAGAACAGACGGGCGCCGCAGCCGCCCGCCGTCGGATGGCCGGCCAGGAACTCGGTCATGGCCCGCAGTGCGCCCGGCCGGACCTCGGTGTCAGGATTGAGCAGCAGGACGGCTTCCGGTGCGGTCGGCGGCAGCGGCGTGCGGTCGCAACCCCATGCCCGCAGGGCCAGGTTGTTGCCGCCGGCAAAGCCCCGATTCGTCGGGCTGGCGATCAGTCTGACCTGGGGAAAGGTCGCAGCCACCATCTCGGCGCTGCCGTCATCCGAGGCATTGTCCACGACCACGACCTCGGCCGCCAGCTCCGGCGAACGCGCCAGGTCGGCCAGCACTGCGTTCAGGCACCCGCGCAGCAGCTCCCGCACCCGATAACTGACGATGACGATGCCCAGCCTCATCCCTGGCCTCGGCCGGGGTTGCGCTCATCGCTGTTGCCGGGGGTCGGCGACCTGAACTTCCTGCACATCGGCGTAGTTGTTGACGACCTCGACATCCTCATGCAACAGCCCTCCCCAGATGCGGAAGGGGTTGCGCGGGGGGATATGCTCCCAGATGATGGTGCCGTACACCAGCCCGCGCTTGCCAGGGTCGAGGAAGCACTGTTCGCGGCCGTCCACCAGCTCGCAGCGCAGGTCCTCGCGGCGCCCCACCGCGTAGCGGAAAGGCCAATCCTGGCCGAAATTCGACTCGAAATTGAGACCAAAACGCCAGGTACCCGATTGCTCGAACCAGCTGTCCTCACCGGTCTCATAGGCCAGGGTGTTGAAGTTCTGGGTCGAGCGATAGACCGTGCCCGGCCAGGGGCCGGCGGTGCGGATGGGCACCTTGCCGTAATTTTCGACGGTCGCCGTGAAAATGAGCGCGCCGCCCAAGGGGACGTTGCGGTCGCCTGTGACCGGGTTGAGGATGGTGACCTCCCCGCGCACGATCTCGGCCCGCGGTTTGCCGCCCTGGGCAATGGTGAGGGTGCCGGTGATGACGGTGTGGTTGCCGGCGAAATCGCGCGCTTCGGCCACGACGATGTAATCGCCGTCGGGCGGCGGATCGGCCCCCCGGTCAATCCCGCCGTCGTAGTCGTAAAAGTGAAAGCCCGGTTCGGTGGGTTTGAGCTCCCGTTCCGTCTCGGCCAGGGGGTATTTGGGATTGGGCTCGTCGGGGTCCTGCCGCGGGTTGAGCAGATAGACCTGAATTTCGGCTACCGGCTTGGTCAGGTAATAGGTGATGGCAGCGCGGTCGTCAATGCCATCCTGGTTGGGCGTGATGACCTTGGGGTTGATGGCGAAGTTCTCGAACCGGGGCGGATCGGTATCGGCATTGGTGATGGTCAGGGTACCGGTCGCCTGTTCGGTTCGTCCGCGCTCGTCGGTGGCTTCGATTACCCAGGTGTAGCGGCCATCGGGCAGGACGCGACCGTCAATCACCCCGCCCCAGAGGACGTTGTAATCGCGCGGGGCGCGCGGCTGCTCGCGGCGGAAGTAGTGGCGGTTGCCGGCCTCGTCCACGAAATAAATCGAAACAGTGCTCGGCCGCCGGATGGTATAGCTGATACGCGTGACGTCGGTATCGCCGTCGGCATTCGGACTGATGACGGCAGGTTCGACGGCCGCGCGGCTGATCAGCGCGGTGCTGCCGCAGGCGCTCAACGCCAACACCAGGAGCCAGAAGAGCAGGACCAAACGCAGAGAACGGGACACGGGTCGTTACCTGGGCGGTGAAAAACCCGCCGTTCCCGGCGGGCTTGGGTCAAGTGTAGCAGAAGGAACGCGGAGAAGGCAAGGCGGTTGGGGCTCGTCCGGCGGGAGCTTGCAACGATTGGCCTTTGTCGCTACGATCGCCCGTCAGATTCCCCGCCGCGCTTTCGTTCCACAGGAGGTCTCTCATGAATCGTCTTCGTCTCGCCATCGTCGTTTTGACCGTCCTCACCGCCGTCATCCATCTGGGCATCGGCGCCACCACCATGGGCGAGCGGCTGGGCCAGCTGCTCTTGCTCAACGGCATCGGTTATCTCGTCCTGTTGGCCGCCTTCTGGCTCGATATTCCCAAGGGCCAGGGGCGCACCGTGGCATGGGTGCTCATCGCCTACGCCGCCGTTACCATCGTCGCCTACTTCGTGTCCTGGGGTGCGAGCGGGTTCACGCAGCCCGTGGGCATGCTGACCAAGCTGATCGAGGTCCTGCTCATCGTGGCCGTTTACTTGCACCTGCGTCGGGGCTGAGCCGTCCCGAACCGATCTCACCGATCCACCATCGGCCAAATACGAGACGGAGGACGAACGACGCAAGACGAAGCTCTTTTCGTCGTTCGTCCTTTGTCTTTCGTCCTGTCCGTCGGCCATCCATCGAGACGGTTGACCCATCATGTCCCCCGATTTCATCCGTTACCTGGCCGCCAAGAAAACCGTTGATGACCGCGCCCTCAACCGGCAGGTGTGGGAGGCCCTGGAGCAGGCGTTGGCCGAGCGGCCGGAGCCGTTGCGGGTGCTCGAACTCGGCGCCGGTATCGGTACCATGATCGAGCGCACCCTGACCGCGGGCCTGTGGCGTCGGGCCGAGTACACGGCCCTCGACGCCGACGCCGGCCTGATCGCGGCCGCCCGCGCACGGCTGCCGGCTTGGGCGGCCGCCCACGGCTGGGAAAGCGCCGTCACGGACGAGGGCCTACGGCTATGCCGCCATGACCGCTGTGTGGACGTGCGCTTCGTCGTGGCCGATTGTTTCAATTTTGTTCGCGGCCAGGCCGGTTGTCAGCCGTGGGATCTGCTCCTGGCCCATGCCTTTCTCGACCTGGTGGACCTGCCCACGGCCCTCCCTCTGTTCCTCGATGTGGTGCGGCCGGGCGGCCTGTTCTACTTCACCCTGACCTTCGACGGCATCACCGCCTTTCAGCCGGAGCTTGACCCCGCCTTCGAGACCCGGTTGGAGGCGGCCTACCACGGCACCATGGATGAACGGCGGGTGGCGGGGCGGCCGTCGGGAGACAGCCGCAGCGGCCGCCATCTCCTGGCCCATCTCCTGCGGATGCCGGTCACCGTGCTGGCGGCCGGCCCTTCGGACTGGCTGGTCTGGCCGCAGGAGGGCCGCTATCCGGCCGACGAGGCCTATTTTCTCCATGTCATCGTGGATACGGTGGGCCATGCTTTGACCGGACACCCCGCCATCGAGCCGGAGCGTCTGGCCGCCTGGCTGGCCGCCCGTCATGCCCAGATCGAGCGCGGGGAGCTGATCTACCTGGCCCATCAGCTCGATGTGTTGGGGCGGAGGGAGGGGTAACTTCCCGCCATGGGCCGTTCGCTAGGCGACGGACGGAAACCGTTGCGCGCAGGGGTCCCGGCTGGACAAGGTCGCTGTGGCCGCGGATAATGGCCCCAATGCCTGTCGAACTCCCCGTTGCACCCGATTTCCCCTATCGCGAAGCCCTGCTGACGGCCATCGAGCTGGCCCGGCGAGCCGGCGATTTGCTCCTGAACATCCATCGCCAGGGACCGCGCCGCGTGACCACCAAGAGCACGGGCGTTGACCTGCTGACCGAGGCCGATTTGGCCAGCCAGGAGCTGATCCTGACGGAACTCCATCGCCGTTTCCCCGACCACGATGTCCTGGCCGAAGAGGCCGGCGGCGAGCGCCGCGTCACGGGCAGGCCGTTGTGGTTGGTGGATCCCTTGGACGGAACGACCAACTTTGCCCATCGTTTTCCCGTTTTCGCCGTGTCCATTGCCCTGTGGGTAGAGGACCGTCCTCAGGTGGGGGTGGTGCAGGATGTGGTGCGCGAACGGACCTATTGGGCGGCGGCGGGTCAGGGCGCCTGGCTGGCCGATGAGCGCCGCCTACAGGTCTCGGAAACGGCCGCCCTCGGCCAAAGCCTGCTGGCCACGGGCTTTCCCTATACGCGCGCCATCCATGCCGACAACAACCTGGCCGAATTCAACGCGCTCATGCCGGCCACGCGTGGGGTGCGTCGCGCCGGTTCGGCTGCCCTGGACATGGCTTGGGTAGCTGACGGTCGTCTCGACGGCTATTGGGAACCCTATCTGGCGCCCTGGGATTGGGCGGCCGGGCTGCTGTTGGTCACCGAAGCCGGGGGAACGGTGAGCGATTACGGCGGTGGGCCTTTGCATCTGGGCAGTCGTACCGTAGTGGCCAGCAATGGCCGGCTCCATGCCGCTCTGTTGGCAAGCATTCAAGAGGCGCGGCGCCGGGCCGGGCTGCCGCTCGTGCTATAATCGGACGATGGACGAGAGACGACGGAGGGGTTCGTCTTCCGTCGTTCGTCTTTCGTCTCGGATAGGAGCTGACTGCCCGGTTTCGCCGTCCCACGCCAACATGAAAGCCGCAGGTCGCATCGTGACCCGCCATGTACATCACCGATAGTCGCAAGCGTCGTCGGCAACGACGGCGCAATCGCATCCTCTTCGGATTCGCCGTTGTGGGCCTGGTCGTCCTGGCGCTGTTGCGCCGACCGGGCCTGATACCCAACCCCTTCCAACCCACACCGACGCCGACGCCGGCGCCGGCCAATTTCCTTCTCGCTGCCGACCTGGCCTATCAGGAGGGCCGGCTGGCCGATGCCATTGCCGCCTATCGAGAGTATCTGGCTTTGGTGCCCGACGATGCCGCCGTTTGGGCGGAGATGGCCCGCCTGCAGGTCTGGGACGGGGATTATGCCGGCGCGCTTGCGAGCGCCCGTGAGGCTGTGCGGCTCGATGAGGAAGAACCGTTCCATCTGGCCGTTCTGGCCTGGGCCCTCGACTGGAACCGGAGCTACAACGAGGCCATCTCGCTGGCCATCAACGCCGTGGACCGCGCGCCCCAGTCGGCGCTGGCCCGTGCCTATCTGTCCGAGGTCTACGCCGACATCGGCAACTGGCCACGGGCGCTGGAAGAGGCGCAGGAGGCCGTGCGTCTCGACCCGCAAAGCCCCGATGCCCAGCGTGCGTTGGGCTATGCCTATCACGTGCAGGGCAAATACCGGGAAGCCCTTACGGCCTATGCCGCAGCCATCGAGGCAGCGCCTCAGCTGGCCCGGCTCTACTACGAGCAAGGCCAAAATCTTACGGCGCTGGGCAATCATGCCGCCGCCATCGAGTCCTTTCGCCAGGCGGTCAAGGTCAATCCCAAGTTTGCCGCCGCCTATGACGCTCTTGGCTGGGCCTATTACTACCAGGGCGATCCCGAACGGGCTGTCATTGAGCTGCAGCGGGCCGTGGAATTGGACCCCACCATTGCCGAGGCTTGGGCCCATCTGGGCATGGCCCTCTATCGGCGTCAGCGTTACGAGGATGCCGTCGAACCGTTGCGCAAGGCCATCGAGATGGGCGCCGACAACGAGGCCTATTACTACACCCTGGGCCTGGCCTATATCTACGGCGAGCCGCGCAACTGCGACGAAGCCATCCCCTGGCTGGAAAAGGCCCTGGAGAAAAATCCGACTTCGCAACCGGCCCTGGTGGGCCTGAACACCTGTCGTGGGGGCTGAAGAGGCGCCTGGGGAGTGCCCTCGTCCGCCCCAAAGGGGGCCGATGGGCCGCGCGAGGGACGATGCGGGGCATCGAGCGCCCATCGTCGTGGCCATTCAGCCACTCCTGTTGCGGATGGGTCTTCCCTTCCCACCCTTGGCCGCTTGCCAGGATGACGGACAAAGCCACATCTAAAAAAACGACCTCGAAAAGGCCAAAAAGGGACTTGACAAGTGGCACCAGGTTGACTATGATGGGCATGGTTTAGCACTCTCAAATCGAGAGTGCTAAAAATTCCTTCGCCGAGCCTTCCATCCCATTTCTTAGGAGGTCATGAACCGTATGAAGCTGCGACCCCTTGGCGACCGTGTGGTCGTCCTGCCCATCGAGAAGGAATCCCGTACGCCCTCCGGCATCGTGCTCCCCGAGACGGCCAAAGAGAAGCCGCAAGAGGGACGCGTGGTGGCGGTTGGTGCGGGTAATCGCAACGACAAGGGTGAACGTATCGCCCTCGATGTCAAAGTGGATGACATCGTGCTCTACGCCAAGTATGCCGGCACCGAAGTCAAACTGGAAGACACGAAATACCTGATCCTGCGCGAAAGCGATATCCTGGCCATTGTCGAATCCTGAACCGTTGACCCAAACCATTATCCCCATCCCTCCCATTCCATTCTCAGTCGAGGAATGTTGACCTATGGCTAAGCAAATCCTGTTTGGCGAAGATGCCCGCAAAGAGCTGAAGAGGGGCATAGACATCCTTGCCAACTCCGTCAAGATTACCCTTGGCCCCAAAGGCCGCAATGTCGCCCTGGACAAGAAATGGGGCGCGCCGACCGTCACCCATGATGGTGTGTCGGTCGCCAAGGAGATCGAGCTGGAAGAGCCGTTCCAGAACATGGGCGCCCAGCTCCTGAAAGAAGCCGCCACCAAGACGAACGATGTCGCCGGTGACGGTACCACCACGGCCACGGTGCTGGCCCAGGCCATCGTCAACGAGGGTCTGCGCAATGTCGCGGCCGGCGCCAATCCCATGCTGCTGAAGCGCGGCATCGAAAAGGCCACCGCTGTCGTCTCCAAGGCCATCACCGACATGGCCATCCCCATCAGCACCTACGAGCGCATCGCCGCCGTGGCGGCCATCTCGGCCCAGGACCAGGAAATCGGTACCCTCATCGCCGATGTCATGGACAAGGTCGGTAAGGACGGCGTCATCACCGTGGAAGAGGGCAAGTCCCTGGGCTTCGAGACCGAGTACGTCGAGGGTATGCAGTTCGACCGTGGCTACATCAGCCCGTACTTCATCACCAACCCCGACCGCATGGAGGCCGTCCTCGAGGAGCCCTTCATCCTCATCCACGACAAGAAGATCAGCGCCGCCCAGGACCTGGTGCCCGTGCTGGAGAAGTTGATCCAGATCGGCAAGCGCAATCTGCTCATCATCGCCGAGGATGTGGACGGCGAAGCGCTGGCCACGTTGGTCCTGAACAAGCTGCGCGGTGTCTTCAACGTGCTGGCGGTTAAGGCCCCCGGCTTTGGCGATCGCCGCAAGGCCATGCTCCAGGACATCGCCATCCTCACCGGCGGCACCGTCATCACCGAAGAACTGGGCCGCAAGCTCGACAGCGTGACCATTGCCGACCTGGGCCGCGCCGATAAGGTCGTCTCGACCAAGGACGAGACCACCATCGTCGGCGGCAAAGGCTCCGAGGCCGAGATCCAGGGCCGCATCAACCAGATCCGCGCCGAGATCGAGGCTTCGACCAGCGACTACGACCGCGAGAAGCTGCAGGAGCGGTTGGCCAAACTGGCCGGTGGCGTGGCCATCATCAAGGTGGGCGCCGGCACCGAGGTCGAGCTGAAGGAGAAGAAGCATCGCGTCGAGGATGCCCTCAGCGCCACCCGCGCCGCCGTGGAAGAGGGTATCGTCCCCGGTGGTGGTGTGGCCCTCATTCGGGCTGCGGCCGCCCTCGACCAGCTCGAGAAGGAGACCACCGGCGATATCCACACGGGTGTGCGCATCCTGCGCCGCGCCCTTGAGGAACCCATGCGCTGGATCGCCCAGAATGCCGGTTACGACGGCGCCGTCATCGTCGAAGAGGCCCGCCGCCGCAACGCCAACGGCGCCATGGAGATCGGCTTCGACGTCATGCGCGAGGAGTGGGTCAACATGGTCGAGGCCGGCATCATTGACCCGGCCAAGGTGACCCGCAGCGCTGTCGAGAACGCGGCCAGCATCGCCGCCATGATCCTGACCACGGAGTCGCTCATCTGCGATATCCCCGAGAAGGAGAAGACCCCGGCCGGCGGCGGTGGCATGGGCGGGAACATGGACTTCTAAGACTGACTGCCTCCTCCGGTAAGTGCAGGTGCGTCGCGCCGACATCGGCGCGACGCACTTTTTTTCGTCTTTCGTCATTCGGCCGATGGCCGGACGAAGGACGAACGACGGAGGACGGAGGGGTTGGCGCCGTGCGGGGTTCGGCCGTTGTCACGGGTTACGAAAGACGGCCGGACGAAGGACGAACCTCTTCGTCCCGGTACGAAAAGGAACAGCGACCGATAGGCCGGGACATCGGCTATTATTGCAAGGCGCCTTACCAAGGTCTGACGTTTATTTAGCCAACTTGAAGCCCCTTTTCATGCGATTTTCAGGTTCATCAGCTATAGTCAAAGACACAAAGCGGTGGTTCCTCCTCAAGCTCCTTTCCTCCTCCTCGCCAAACCCCGGCCTGTGTCTCGCCAGCCGGGGTTTTGGTTTTAAAAAAAAGACGATGGACGACAGACGGAAGACGAAGAAAAATCGTCCTTACGTTTATCGTCCGTCGTCCTCGCGAGTGGCCCGTGGTGGGAAGACCCATCCGGAGCGTCAGGCCGTGGTTACCATAGCGGAATGAAGAGGTTCGTCCTTTGTCCTGTCGGTCGAAGCTTGAACCACGGATATCGGCCTAAGCCGTCACGCCACCAGATAGATCGGGTTCGAGAACACCCAACCTCGCGGCCGACCGCGCCAGCGTTTCCAGGCTTCGACCCGATAGGCGCCCGGTTCCGCGGTCGTGTGGGTCAGGGAACGGCCCAAACCCTCGGCAACGACGCCCCTGCCCGCGCGAATCAGCCGGATGTGGGCCGGCGCCGGCAAGGTCACCTGGAACGTGGCGGCGCGTCCCGCCGGCAGCACGCTGCCCATCCCGAAGACCCGACCATCCACCGCGGCCGTGAAGCGAAAACCGCGGGTCGAACCGGCCATGTCATAGCCGATCCAGCAACGTCCGGCGGCCAACGCCTCGTAAACAAGCTCCCGATCGTGTTCCACCTGACGGCGAAACGGCGTCGTCGTGAGGATGTGAGTGTTCACGGCGCGGAAGCAGTAATCGTAGGGCAAAAAGCGACGGCGGAACGGCCCCAGGCGATAGGTTTGGGCATGGGCATCGGAACCGCCGATGGCCACCGTTGGCCGGCTTTGCAGCAGTTCGTCCCATTTGGCCAACGTCTCCGGTTCCGGCCCTTGCGAAAACCACCACGGCAGATAGCCCACCAGCAGGGCCTTGAGCTTACTCGTCACGTGGGGCCGAAATTCGGACATGAAATTCCACAGCTCGATGCCGGTGAAGCCCTCGACATCCCAGGCCGTCCAGGGGTAGGTCTGCGGGATAAGCCGACTGGCCTTTTCGATGGGATGGGCGAAGAACGTCAGGCCACCCCGGGCGCGCACGGCGTCAATCAGGCCCTGGGGATCGGGGGCAAAGGGCGTCATATCCTCCGCCACGCCCAACGTCAGACAATGGTTGGCTTCGGGCACCAGGTTATCATCGTTGATCTCGCTGCCGAAAAGGGTGAGCACGCCATCCCGCCAGCCTTCGGCGGCAAGATCGGGCAAGAAGTTGTGGTCGGTGATGATGATGAAATCGAGACCGGCCCGGCGTGCGGCCGCAATCAGCTCTTCGGGGCGGCCGGTGCCGTCGCTGGCGGTCGTGTGCATGTGGAGATTACCGACGTATTCCGGACCCGTGTCCGGTTGGGATGATGCGAGCGACATGGTTCACTTCCTCGGTGGATGGGGTTTTCGCCGTTTGTTCTCCGTTGCGGAACGGGACCGTCAAGCTCCTCCAAACGCCTCTAAGCTCCCTCAAGCTCCCTCTTCCTCCTCTTCCGCTTCTCCGAACTCCACCGCCCGGCGGCGGGTGCGGCTATCGGCCCCCCAAAGCCGGTAGCGGCGGTCGGTTTTGCGGGCCAGGACGAGAAAACCCGTGTGGGCGATCATCCGGTCAGCCGGCCGCAACCGCTCGGCCGAGGGCTTCCACGGGCGGACCAAGAGTTCTTCGACCCGGATGTCCACGAAATGACCTGCCTGGAGGGCAGCCACCAGTGCCGTCACCTGGTTGACCGTGGGCTGGAGCGAGCCGAACAGTCCGCCGTCGGCCAGGGCGGCCTCGGCCTGGGGCACAAAAGCGCCAGCCTCGCGCACATCGAGGAAGACGGCGTCCACATCCCGTTCGTCGAAGCCTTCGCCGATGTCGCGGAGCTTTAGTTCGACATAGGGCAACAGGCCGAGCTGTTCCAGGTTGCGCCGGGCCAGCCGCTGATGTTCGGGCCGATTTTCGTAGCTGTACACCCGGCCGTGGGGCATGACGGCGCGGGCAAAGGCCAGGGTCAGGCCGCCGCTGCCCGTCCCTGCCTCGATCAACCGCCGCCCGTCCCACAGGTCCAGCTCCATGACCAGATAGGCCGCGTCTTTGGGGTACACGATTTGGGTGGTGCGCTTGAGATGCCGAATCAGGTCGGCCGTGGTAGGCCGCAAGACCAAGAAGGGCTGGCCTTTATCGGTGCTGACGAGACAGCCGAAAGAACGACCGATGACATCGTCCCAGGCCAGCCGTCCATGATGGGTAAACCAGGCTCCACCCGGTTGGGCCTGGAGCAGATAGCGCTTGCCGTCTTCGGCGACGAGTAAGACCGGCGCGTTGGGTTCGACCACGGGTGTTTTCCTCCGACAAACGGCAGATCCGCCAGCGCCGACCTGCCTGCTGGCGCCGATCATAGCAGAGGATCGGGGGATCGGAGAATTTGACGGGATAGAACAAATGTGCTATCCTGCCTTTCCACCAATCCCATCCTGTGGGTCTCAAAGCCGGGACGAACGACGAACCACGAAAGACGAGAGCGTGCCGTCCTTCGTCCCTTCCGTTTCGTCCCTCCTCTTCCCAGTGTAACGACTCAGCCCACGGCCTTCCTTTCCGGGGGTCTTCCCTGTCGCCAGCGGCTGCTCGCCAGGACGCAGGCCGTAGAGCAAGATGACATCTCGCCCTACCTCTTTCGTTGGCCAGCGATGGAACCCCCTCGGAACCTGAGCCATCATCGGCCTGAGGAGTTACTTCCTAGTTACCCATTACCGGTTACTGCCATGAACACCACCAACGGCAAAGGCCAGGCTCTGGCCAATACCCTAGCCAATCTCAACAAACGCTTTGGCGAAGGCACCATCATGCGGCTGGGCGAGGCCACCAGCCTCCAGGTCGAGGCGATCTCGACGGGGTCGTTGTCCCTCGACCTGGCCCTGGGCGTGGGTGGATTGCCCCGCGGCCGCGTCATCGAAATCTTCGGCCCCGAAGCCTCGGGC